>NZ_JBEWYX010000022.1:0-53735 GCF_041366455.1 Pseudoclavibacter sp. JSM 162008 | reverse complement strand
CCGTGTTGCCGACGGCGATCGCGATGGGGAAGAACCACATGGGCACCATCGCGGGGAAGTTGAAGGGGCTGATGATGCCGACCACGCCGAGCGCCTGCTTGATGGAGAACACATCCACACCGGTGGACGCGTTCTCGGTGAAGTCGCCCTTCATGATGTGGGGGAACCCGGTCGCGAGTTCCACGACCTCGAGGCCCCGCTGGATCTCACCGGCCGCGTCGGACACGACCTTGCCGTGCTCGGACGTGATGATCTTCGCGAGCTCGAGCTTCCGCTCGTTCAGCAGCTCACGGAAGCGGAACAGCACCCCCTGGCGCTTCGCGACGGAGGCGTTCGACCAGCCGGGGAACGCGGCCTTCGCCGCCGCGACGGCCGCGTCGATCTCCGACTGTTCGGCCAGCGCGACGTTCGCGGTGGGGACACCCAGGGCCGGGTTGAAGACCGGGGCCGTGCGAGCCGGCGTCGTCGTTGCGAGGGCGCCGTCGATCCAGTGCTGGATCGTGGGAAGTGCAGAGTCCACGTGTTACTCCTCGGGCTTGCTTGGCTGGTGGGATGGCTGGTGTCTGCGGAGCAGAAGCATGGTCAGACTACGGACGGCCACCGACGCCCGACTGGCGGCTTTGTAGATCCGAGGGTCAGTATTCGACCAAACTGGCAACGGGTTTTGCGTCAGACTGGCTTCGACACGATGGCCGAGCTGAGGAGCGACATGTCCGAGTACCGAGTGCAGAATCCTGCGACTGGCGAGATCATCGAGACCTTCGACGACGCGACGGATGCGCAGATCGAGCAGGCCGTCGCGAGCGCGGACGCCGTCTACCGCGAGTGGCGGGAGCGCAGCGTGCAGGATCGCGCCGCCGTCGTGCGGCGGGTCGCCGAGATCTTCCTCGAGCGCAAGGACGAGCTCGCGCACCTCATCGCCGTCGAGATGGGCAAGTCGGTGCAGGAGTCGATCGACGAGGTCGAGTTTGCGGCGTCGATCATCGACTACTACGGCGTGCACGGCCCGAGCCTCATCACCGACTTCGAGATCCCGAGCACGATCCCGGGCAAGGCGTACGTCGAGCACCGCCCCGTCGGCACCCTGCTCGGCGTCATGCCGTGGAACTTCCCGTACTACCAGGTGGCGCGCTTCGCTGCCCCGAACCTCGTGCTCGGCAACACCATCCTGCTCAAGCACGCCGACATCTGCGCGCGGTCTGCGCTGACCATCCAGGAGATCATGGAGCAGGCTGGCGTGCCGGTCGGTGGCTACCAGAACGTCTTCGCATCCCACGACCAGATCGCGACCCTCATCGCGGACGACCGCGTGCAGGGCATCTCGCTGACGGGATCCGAGCGTGCCGGCGCGATCATCGGCGCCCAGGCGGGCCGCAACCTCAAGAAGTGCGTGCTCGAGCTCGGGGGCATCGACCCGATGGTGGTGCTCGACTCTGACGACGTCGCGGCCGTCGCGCAGCAGGCGTGGGACTTCCGCGTCTACAACGTCGGCCAGGTCTGCAACTCGAACAAGCGCCTCATCGTCATGGATGACATCTACGACGAGTTCGTGGAGGAGCTCAAGAAGCTCGCCACGGGGCTCGTGCCCGGCGACCAGCTCGACCTCGCCGATGGCGCCTTCTCGCCCATGTCGAGCCGGACAGCCGCCGAGACGGTGCACGCCCAGGTGCAGAAGGCCGTGGCAGAGGGCGCGACCCTCGAGGTCGGCGGAGTGCTGTCAGACGGACCTGGCGCCTACTACTCGCCAGCCGTGCTCACGGGTGTCCCGCGCGACTCCGAGTCGTACGGTGTCGAGATGTTCGGCCCCGTCGCCACCGTCTACCGGGTGTCGAGCGACGAGGAGGCCCTCGAGCTCGCGAACGACTGCGCCCTCGGCCTGGGCGGCTCGGTCTTCTCGACCGACGAAGCGCGAGCCACCCGCGTCGCCCAGCGACTCGAGGTCGGGATGGCGCATGTGAACACGATCGCCGCGGAGGCCGCCGAGCTGCCATTCGGCGGCGTCAAGAACTCCGGGTTCGGTCGCGAGATGGGCCCCATCGGCATCGGGGAGTTCGCCAACAAGCGCCTGTTCTTCGTCTCCGCCTGAACCGGGCGGGCGCCCCGCTCAGGCGTTGGCGCCGGTCAGTTGCTGCGGTTCGTGCGCTCGATGACTTCCTGGCCCGTGTTGGGGTCGATGACCTTGCGGGTCGTGGAGGTCGACTGCTTGCGGCGGAGGGCGGTCACGAGGCTGATGATGAACACGACGGCACCCGCTCCCATGAGGATGTAGCCGATCGTCTTCAGGTCGACGAAGCCGTCGAGGTCGATGTTGATGGCGAACGCCAGGATGGCGCCGATGACGATGAGTGCGATGCCGCTGCCGTAGCCCATGGGATGACCTCCGTGTCGGATCGAGCGGACGTCGCTCGGGGTGCATCAAGTTTCGCACCGCTCGCGGCGTATATCGACTCCCGGATGCCGATTCGAACGTGAGTGGGCGAATCGATCAGGCGGCGTCGTGCGGATCAGGCCATGATGGACGCATGGAAGACGATCAGCTCATCACCGTCCTGAGCGACGAAGAAAGCCGCCGCCTGTTGCGGTCGACGACGTTCGGGCGCATCGCGTTCGCCGTGAACGGCCGCGTGGAGATCTATCCGATCAACGTCGTGTTCAGCGAACGCGACGGCGAGATCGTCTTCAAATCTGCGCCGGGTTTCAAGCTCGCGGGAGCGTCCATCGCCAAGGAAGTCGTGTTCCAGTCCGACGCCCTCGGCGACGGGTTCGCGACGAGCCTCGTCGCGCGCGGTGGAGCGAGGGTGCTCAGTACCGAGGCGGAGCTCGAACGGGCAGAGCAGCTCGGCGTGCGCCCCCTCATCGCGACGCCGAAGAACGAGTATGTCGCCATCACCGTGGCCGAGGTCTCGGGCCGCCGCTACATCACCGGTGAAGAGGCAGAGCCGCTCATCGACACCGTCGCCTAGGAATGGCCGACTCCAACCTGGGCACGGCACCTGCCGGCGCGCCTGATCCCGTCGACCGCCTCATCCTGGACGAGGCCGCCGACCTGGGTGGCGTGGATGCGCCGCTCGCGGTCGTCGGTGATGTCACCGGCGCGCTTGCCGTCGCGGCCGCGGAGCGGTTCGACCTCGACACGATCCGCACCTTCCACGACGCACTCTCTGAGGAGCGCGCCAGCGACGAGGCCGTGCGTGCGAGCTTCCGCTCTCTGAAGGCCGTTCGCTTCGGTCTCGAGCCGGCGCTGTTCGACGGCGTGCGGCTCGTGCTGCTGCGCCTCCCGAAGTCGCTCGCCGAGCTCGACGAGATCGTGCGGCTCGCCGCCGCGCACGCGCATCCCGACGTGCGGATCGTCGCGGGTGGTCGCATCAAGCACATGAGTCGCGGCATGAACGAGACGTTGGAGCGCTCGTTCGACGTCGTCACAGCGAGCCTCGGCAGGCAGAAGTCGAGGGTGCTGCACGCGAGCGTCCCGCGGGCCGAGTTGCGTGGTGCGCCATCCGTGTACCCGGTCGTGCAGAGGTCCGAGGAGCTCGGGTTCGCGATCGCGAGCCACGGCGGCGCGTTCGCCGGCCCCCGCCTCGACCTTGGAACGCGCGAGCTGCTCGCCACCCTCCGCGACCTTCCCGCCGACGCGCTTCCGGAGTCTGGTCTCGCGGTGGACCTCGGTTGCGGCACCGGAGTGCTCGCGGTGTCGCTCGCGAGGCTACGCCCTCGGCTGGAGGTCATCGCGAGCGACCGCTCCTGGGCTGCGGCCGCCTCCGCCCGTGAGACGGTGCGGCTGGCGGGCGTCGAGGACCGGGTGGAGGTGCGTCGGGAGGACGCGGGGTCCAGCATCGAGACCGAGACGGTCGACCTGGTGCTGCTCAACCCGCCCTTCCACGACCGCCACGAGGTCGTCGAGGACATGGCGCATCCGCTCTTCGAGCAGGCTGCGCGCATGCTGAAGCCCGGCGGCGCCATGCTGACGGTGTTCAACTCCGGTCTCGCGCATCGTGCCGCGCTCGAGCGGATCGTCGGCCCGAGCGCGCAGGTCGCTCGAGGCGCGAAGTTCACCGTTGTCCTCAGCCGAAGACGCGACTGATCGTCGCCTGCGCCGTGCCAGGCAACACAGCGGCGGATCGACGCAAACCGGCGGGCATCCGGTCGGTAGGCTGATCATCTGAACCGGAGGCGCAATGACCGATCTCATCCACATGCTTCGCGACTGGATGCCGAAGCAGCGCTGGTACTCGGGCGGTGAGGGCCGGGCACCGCAGCTCACCCACCTCGGCAGCTACGTGCTCGCCAACCCGAACGGCGAGGCGGGTGTGCACCTCGTGACGGTGCCGTGCATGCTCGATTCCTCCGGGGACGTGCCGGTCGTCTACCAGGTGCCGATCGTGCTCCGCGAGGTGGATGCGCGTGTGCCCGCCCTCGGGTACATCGGGTCGATCAGCAACGCGGCCGGGCGCGTGAGCGCCGTCGTGGACGGGCCTCACGACATCGCGTTCGCGAAAGCGCTCCTGGCGCTGTTGGAGCGGGAGGGGCATGCGACCGGCGCTGGCGGGCGAAGCGACATCGCGGCGTACGGTCTGCCGATGCCCGGGGCCGTCGTCGGCAGCTTCGTCACCAGCCGGGTGCTGTCGGGCGAGCAGTCGAACACGTCCATCATCTGCGAGATGCGGCTGCCGGATGGCAGCGATGCTCCACCGCTCATCCTCAAGGTGTTCCGGATGCTGCACGACGGCGAGAATCCGGAGGTGACGCTCCAGTCTGCGCTCACCGCGGCCGGATCGGTGCGGGTGCCCCCTGCCATCGGGCATCTCTCGGGCTTCTGGCCAGACCCGCGCACGAGCAGCGGGCGCGCGTCGGGAAACTTCGTGTTCGCGCAGGAGTTCCTTCCGGGTGTCGAGGACGCCTGGCGCGTCGCGCTTCGGGCCGCCGAGACGGGCGACGACTTCGGTGACGCCGCGTACACCCTCGGAACGGCAACCGCTGAGGTGCATCGCACGCTGCGCGACGTGCTTCCGAGCGTCGAGGCGACCGCCCCGAAGGTGCAGGCCGAGGTCGCCGCTATGCGCCAGCGGCTGGATGCGGCCATCGCGGTCGCGCCGTCGCTGGAGCGCCTGCGTGGTGCGGCAGAGGAGGTCTACGCGCGCGCGGCGGACATGAACTGGCCCCGCCTGCAGCGAGTGCACGGGGACCTTCACCTTGGCCAGGTGCTGGCCGTCGAAGATCGCGGCTGGGTGTTCCTCGACTTCGAGGGTGAGCCGCTGCGCAGCATCGAGCAGCGCAACACGGCGGATGCGCCGCAGCGTGACATCGCCGGAATCCTTCGCTCCTTCGACTACGTCGCAGGGTCGCTCGAGATGACGACCGGCCGCAACGTCGCGGGCGATTGGGCCGCGCGGGCGCGTCAGTCGTTCCTCAACGGCTACGCGGCAGCAGTGAGCGGTGAGCCGCGGGTCGGTCGCCACACCGGTGCGATCACCCTTGACGGACGGGCGGCCCGCCGACAGGCGCAGGATGCACGCGACGGTGGCAGCGCTCGGGAAGGCGCGGGCGAGGGCGCGTCAGGCGGCTATCCGCGACCGGACGCGTCGGAGAATCGACCGCTGAGCGCTGCCGAGGCTGCTGCGCTCATCCGCGTGTTCGAACTCGACAAGGCCCTCTACGAAGTGATCTACGAAGCATCACAGAGGCCGGCCTGGCTGCGGGTCCCCGTGCGGGCGGTGCAACGCATCCTCGCCTGAGCGGAGGCGGGTTGCCGCTCGGCCCCTGGTACCTGATGTCTGGTCGTCGGTTTGGGATGCAGACGAAGTTATCCACAGATCAGGCACGCCATCGTTCCGGGTGCGTCCTCGCGACTACGTTCGCGAGTACGCAACCGGAAGGACGTACATGACGCGTGACAACACTTTCAACAGCTTCGTGACCGACCCGCGAGGGGTGCCGAGCGCCGGAGGCTACTCGCCCGAGGTGTACGACCTGCTGCTCGACGCGGGTGGGCGACTGGCTTCGTTCTACGCGGCAAGAGCCGCCCGAGCTCGAAGCGCCCACGAGTACCGGCGCTGGCAGGACAAGCTCGCCGCGCTCCGCGAGGAGATCGCCGACGTCGATGCGCAGTCGAACGTGAGCGTCGTCGCGAAGCGCAATGAGCTGATCGAGCGCTACCGCGCCGAGACGCGCGGCAGCGAAGGGGCGGGCACCGTGCGCGGCGCGAGCTGACCGCGACGGCGATGCGTGCAGACAACCACGATGAGAGGACGAGCATGACCGAGGAACCCCAGAACGACGAGCGCGTCGAGCCTGTCGAGCCCGCCGACGACTACGACCCCATGATCTACGACGCGATGCGGGAAGCCGCGAACCGGCTCGGCGGCTTGTACATGGAGCGCTGGCACCAGGCGAGGACTACTGAAGAACGCGACCTGTGGCTGCAGAAGAACATCGCCGTGAGCCTGGAGGCTGATGCCGTTGACAGTTACTCGCTGGCTGAGGTGCAGGCCAAACGGGCGGAACTCGTGCGAAGGTTCCATGCTGAGGACCAGCAGGTATGAGCGCCGGTTACGAGCTCAGCCGGCGGGAGCTTTCCGAGCTCTTCAACGAAGCAATCACGCCGTGGGTGGATGCTCGCTTGGCGCGAGCCGCGCCTGGACCCGAGACCTTGGTCCTGGTCGGTGCGCAACCCGGTGCAGGGAAGACGCGCGTCGTCTCACGAGCCAGTCGGGATACGGGCAGCGCCGTCGCTGTGGTGGGGGACGATCTTCGACAGTTTCACCCCGACTACGCGCGTCTCATGCGTGAGGATCCGCTGCGGATGCCGGAGGTGACGGCGCAGGCGGCGGGTGCGTGGGCGCGCATGTCGAGCGACTACCTGCGGGAGCGCCAGGCGTCGGTTGTGTTCGAGACGACGTTCAGGCAGCCGGACGCGGTCGTGGCGACGGCGAAGGAATTCCGGGATGCTGGCTACCGCGTCGAGGTGCGTGCGCTTGCCGTTCCCGAGGCCGTCTCACGCCTCGGGGTGCTGTCGCGCTATGCGGAGCAGGTGCGCGACCAGGGAGTGGGCCGTTGGACGCCGCAGGAGTTCCACGACAACGCCGCCGAGCAGATGCCGAAGTCGCTCGAACGGGTGATCTCCGAGGGCTACGTGGACAGGGCGCTCGTCGTCGACCGCACCGGCCGCACGCTCTACGCCGCCGACATCGACCCCGCCCTGGCGAGCTCGCCAGACGCGAGAGACGGCGCTCACGCTCGCACCGCTGTCGACAACGGCAGGGCGCTCGAGAACCTCGACCGTGCCTCCGCCCGCTCATGGCTCGGCACGCTCGACCGAGACGCGAACGACGTCCTCGACCGCGCCACCCTGGGCCGCGACGTGCTGTCCACCATCGAGGACCTCCGCCGCGACGGAGCCCGAATCGCACCCCTCGCGCACGAACCGAATAGCGCGGCAGCGTCCACCGCAGCCGCCAGGCTCGCAGCCCTCGGCGAGCGAACCAGCCAAGCGCGAGACGCTCTGGAACGCAGGACAGGGCACGACCAAGCTGCCGCTGCGCCCACGCAGCAGCTGCAGTCGCAGCTCACCACCACACTCGACACGACACTCGGCACCAGTTCCCGGCTGCAGCCTGAAGCCGTGCGCACGCACACGCAGCAAGCAGCCCCTGTCCAAGAACGCTGAACCGACACCGAGGTCGCCGGGCTGCGTCAGGTCAACCGACCCGGCGCAGCTCCGGCTCCCGCACCCGCAGGAACGGCGCATACGGCAGCATGAACCGCTGCGCCAGCCGACCGAGCACGCCGGCGTCCGGAGCCAGCTCCACCTCAGCTCCACCACCCACCAGCACCGCAGCCAGATTGCGCTTCGCGGTCGTACCCCACTGCTCCAAGATCGACGTGTGCCCCGTCAACAGGTCCCTGAAGGCCAACGGCGCCCCAGAGGCGCGCTTCTCCTGCGCCGCACCCAGCACACCCGTCTCAAGACGAACAACAACCTGCGCGTGCGCCGGATCCGCTCCGTGCCCGAAATGCCCCGCCCGACCCAGGAACGGGAGATGCACGTTGATGCCGAGAATCGGACCAACTGACGGATCCACAGGGGACAGCAACGCATAGTGCGGCACACGAGCCGACGCCGGCAGATCATCAAGCGACGTCACCCCATGCCCAAGACCAGCGCTCGACACATGCACGACCCGATCTACGCGCATCCCCAACGACATGGCACGCCCCGTCACCCCACCGCCGAAGCTGAAGCCGAACGCGGTCAACGCCACCCGTCCATCCCGAGGAATCGCGTTCACGAACGCCCCGAGCTTGCGGGCGAGGCCATCCGCCATCGCGGCCGACAACGCCAGCGGGCCACGAGGGAAACGGCCACCCTGCCACACCACCAGCCCAGCCTCCCCAGCTGGTGCGAGCTTCAACAACTCCGACATGGTGTGCGCCTTGCCCTCGAAGTCCAACAACCTCGCCTCATTGCCAGGCACGAAGATGCCCACCGAGGAGACACCCTCCGCAAACGGAGAAGCCAGGGGATCCTCCGACTCCGAGATCGCAGTCCCCACGTACTCGACGATCGAATCCCGTTCAGGATCGAACGCGAGCACGAACCGAGGCTTCCCACCACGATCCACGAAACCGCGACCGCCGTGCAGCTCCTTCAACTGATGCACAAGACGCTCGCGGTCACGCAGCTCACCCCGGCTCGCGTTCGCCAGGATGCTCTTGATCTCGCCACCCGCGAACGCGCTCGCACTACCGAGAGCCCGCTCGATGGAGGCGCCGGACTCGAGCGCCTTGATGGCCCGCCCAAGCGATTCCTGATTCGCGCGCACACGCAGGGCCCACGGAATACCCTCGAGGTTGCCGACGAGCAGCGGCACCTGCTGCAGCAGCCGCGCCCGCTCCGAGGCAGACAATGCACCCCACCACTCCCGCGTCGTCGCGGCCGAGGGCGGCGCGTTCAGCACGCGGCGCAGGCGCCCGCGCGAGATCGGCCTCGACTCGATCAGGCGGGTGAGGTCAGCTAACGAAGAACGGGCTCGCACGCAGAAAGCGTAGCGAGCCCGTCCGACAATCCACGACGTGAATCTGCCGAGGCACAGGAGGCGGTCAGCCCCCGGCGCCAGCCAGAATCAGTAGTACTCGCCCTGGCGGAAGTCCCAGCTGTTGAACGATTCGGCGAGGATCGCCATGATGCGGTTGATGTCGAGGCCCTTGCGGATCACGACGGGCGCCGGCGAGATCGAGCGCTGGCCGCCCTGCTCGGGGATGAGGGTGCCGTCGGCATCCACCATCGAGATCATGACACCCTGCTCGTGGCGCGTCTCCGTCGTCGCCTCCGGCTGGATCGACGCGACGTAGTCGTTGGCCTCGATGATGAGGTCGGCGCGCTCGTGGATGCGCTCGCCGATGCCCTCGACAAGGCCGCGGTTGCCCTTGCCGGACGGGTTCGCGGAGCTGGCGAACGCGAAGCGGCCGTGCTTCTCGTAGAGCTCCTTCGCGAGCTTCTCGCCGGGGACGCCGAACTTGATGACGAAGCAGCTCGTGCCGCGGCCGTCCATCATGAGCTCCTTGGTGCCGTCATCGGGAAGGGCCGCGACGGCCTCTTCCTTCCACGGCAGGATGCAGCCGAGGAGGATGTCGTCGTTCCAGTGGCGCTCGTAGAACGCGTCGATCTCCGGCGTGAGCTGCGCGAGCGCACGGAGCTGCTCGAGCGAGCCGCAGAGCACGACGCCCGGCTTGTTGCGGTTGCGCTCCTTCGCCTCGAACTTGCGCTCGAGTCCCTCCTTGTCGGAGGTCATGATGATGTAGCCGACCTTCGTCGGGACGACGACGAGTCCGCCGTCTCCGGTGAGGATGTCGACGGCTTCTGGCTGCACGTCGCCGTTCCACGCGATCAATTTGCTGTCCATAGCTGCGTTTCTCTCGAGAGTGGTGCTCGGGCTCGTCGAGCCGGAGTGAACTGTCGCGTCCGCTTGGGTCGCGTCGAGCATCGATCCTACTTGGTGTTGGCGCTCGACCAAGGTCGGGGGAGCCTCCGCCCGTAGGGTTGAGGGCATGGAGACTCCCCAGCAGGTCCCAGAAGACGGTGCTTCTCCGGAGCCCGAGCTCGAGGCGCTGGTCGTCGCATCCGGCTCCCGCCCGACCACGTCTGACGAGGCGGCTGCGGTGCTCGAGCGGTTTCTACGCGAGACGGTCCCCCCGATCTTCGCCCTCGACCCGACCATGGACGTGCGCGGTTTCGATGCGGCGCGCGTCACCGCGCATCCGCTCGCGGGTGACCTCGTGGGGCTCGACCTCGACTTCTCGGGCCTCGAGGTGACCCTCGATCCGACGGTCGTGGACACCCCGCCGGCGCCCGACTTCCCGGCGTTCGGCACCGAGGTGTCGAGGGCGGATGCGAAGGTCGCCGAGGTGCGTGCGCGTGCGCTCCCCATCCGCATCCAAGACGTCGACGTCGATGCGACGGTCACGGCGACCGGGGTGCACGTCGACTGGGCGGAGGACGATCTCGGTCAGCTGGCCCTCGCGCTCAAGCGCGGCACGGCCGGGGGTGAGGCCGTGACGGTCTTCCCCGTCGATGCCCTGTCGATCGATCTCTCGGCGCAGCAGCAGGCAGTGTCGGACGCCGTGGTCAAGTTGGTGCAGGAGTCGGCCGCCAGCCAGGGGTTCAGTGTGCCGCGCCTGGAGATCGGGCTGACGCAGGCAGGGCCTCGCGGAGTGCACGTGCACGTCTCGGGCAAGGTCAAGCGCGGGCTGCTGGGGGCCAGTCTGCTCTTCTCGACGGAGGCTCAGCTCGGCGACGACCTCAAGCTGCGGCTGCTCAAGCCCGCGCTCACGAGCCACAACCCTCTCATCGGGCTGCTGCTGCTCGCCGTGCGGAAGCAGGTCCGCGAAGAGCTGAAGGACCCGATCGACCTGCGCGACCTGCAGCTCGACCCGTTGAAACTCGACGATGTGCAGTTCGGGGTCGGCGAGCGCCTACGGCTGCGCCTCGACTACAGCTGACGGCTGCGAGCTCAGGTCCTATCTGGTCGGTCCGCCGGTTCAGCGGCGCGATATTCGTCTTCGTCGGCGCGTACCTGGTCGAGTGCCCGTGCGAGCTGCTCCGTGAATCCGAGGCCTGTGAGGGGCAGCAGGAACATCAGTGATGTCCACACGAACGACGCCAGCCGCGGGAAGCTCTGGCCATTCGTGAGGACGAGCTCGGCGAGGCAGGCCATGGCCGCGGCTCCCGAGATGCACAGTGCGAGGGGCAGCACCAGCGGGATGACGGCGCGCCGCTGATCTATGGCCCGTTCGATCTCATCCACCCTGGAGAGATTGAGACGGACGCGGTCGTTGGCGGGGTTGATCGAGTTGTCGATCATCCGGCGCGTCTCACGTGGGAGAGGCGATGCGCGGTGCGCGAGCCACATCCAGATCGCGAGCGGCAGCACTGCGGATGCGAGGGCGCCGCACAGCGCGAACATGGCGATAGAGATGCCTGTGCGGTAGGGGTCGTCGATGTCCTCGACGAACGCGTTGGCCAGCGCCGCGCCGGCGGCGGCGCCAGCAGCGACGACTGCCGCGAGCGCCCAGCGGCGGCGGGGAGGGAGAAGTCTGGGGAGGTTGGACAGCGCAGCTCGCCATCCGAGCCGAGTCGTGGACTCGGCCGCGACCGGCACCTCGCGGATCTCGCCGGGGCCGAGCGCGGACAGCACGCCGGGGCCTGCTTTTACCATCCTCGAATCGGTCGCGCGTAGGCCGATGATCGCCGCGAAGGCGAAGAGGAAGGGAAGCCCGCCGAAGATCAGGAGGGCCATCCAGCGCCCGTCGACCCCGAGCAGTCCCGCCACCGTGACGATCGCGAAGAACACGCCTGTCGCGATGCAGAAGGCGAGCAGTGGACGCCGTCTCTGCTTCTCTGCCATCCCACATCCCTGATTCGGCGTGCTTGATGAGCCTTTCGGCGCTGCGATCGAACACCACCGTAACGAAGTCGCTCCGCCGCTGGCTGGGCGCCGCATCCACCTGCGATACGGCGCCCACCCAGTGCGTGCGGCTACTTCGTGACCGAGACGGTGTGCGTGGTGCTCACCGTGCTGCCTGCGGCGTTGATGAACTCGACCGTGTACTCGTACTGGCCAGGGGCATTGCCCTCGACCTCCAGCACCGCCTTCTGGGCCGCGGGGCTTGCTGCGGTGAGCGTGCCGGCGCCGACCTCGACACCGTTCTCGAGGAACCGGTAGGAGGTGGCGTTGGTGCCCCACCAGAGGTTCGCGGTGACGGTGTAGCTGCCGTCTCCGTCCCAGTTGTCCGAGGAGAGGGACGGTGCGCCGGGGGAGGCGTTGGTCACCGTCACCGTGAGCGATTCCGTCGCGGTGATCCCCTTCGAGTTCACCAGCTCGCCGGTGAAGACGTAGGTTCCGTTCTTCAGGCCGGCGATGTCGACGGCAGCTGACTGTGCCGCCGGGGAGTTCATGGTGAGCGGTGTCGTGCTGACCAGCTGGCCGTCTTGGTAGAGGCGGAAGACGGAGCCGTTCTCGCCCCACCACAGGTTCATGGTCAGCTGGAACTCGCCGTCGCGGAGGCCGGTGTTCCAGCCGTCGTTGGAGGAGAGCACGCCCTTGCCTGGCGCCTTCGTCGCACCGTCGTCCGTGGGAGCTTCGCTCAGGGTCACGGGTGCGGTCGCCGCCGAGCGGGGGCTCTCTCCGGAGGCGTTGACGCCGGTCACCTCGTAGGAATGCGTCGAGCCGGGAGCGAGCCCCTCGACGGTGCAGCTCGTCTCGGTTGCCTCGCAGACCGGGTCCGAACCGCCCGCCTCGTAGACACGGTAGCCGGTGAACCCTGCACCGGTGTCCTCGAGGTCGTCCCAGGACACGGTGATGGCGGTGTCGCCCGCTTGCGCCGCGACAGCGTTCTGCGGGGTGCCGGGCAGCGTCTCGTCGGCGACTGCCAGCCAGGAGATGACCGGCTTCTCGCCGCCAGCACCCTCGTTGGTCACGAGGTAGTCGACCGTGGCTGCCTCCGAGAGCGTGAAGGTCAGCCCTGCGGAGAGCTTGGGGGTGGAGCCGGAGAGCGGGATGCTTCCCTTCGCGAGCTCCGTGCCATGGACCGACACGGTCTGGTACATGGTCCTGCTCAGGTTCCACCACTCGGTGAAGCCACCGGTCAGCGTGTAGGTTCCGGCCTCGAGTGGGAGCCGGTAGCTCAGCTTGGTGGTGTCCTGGTAGAGACCCGTCGAGTACTTGTCCTTGAGGTCGGTTCCGGTCTTCAGCTTCATGCCATCCGCGACATGCCCCCATTGCTCGGCCGACGTGGAGACCTGGTCGACCTTGTCGTTTCGCAGTCCGTCGACGGCTGCTGACACTGCCGCGTACTGCGGCGAGGCGACGCCGTTCGTCCCGGCGTCGATGAAGTAGACGAGCCCGGGCGGGACGATCTCGAACTGCGCGACGACCGGTGCGTCGCTGTCGTCCAGACGTCCGTGCGCCGTGATCGTCTCGTACTCGGTGCGGGCCTGCTCGTGGGCGGCTGGCTCCCACGTGACGGCCCGTTCGGCGTCTGCGACCATCACCGTGTCGGGGAGCGGGTCATCGGTGTCGAGCACGCCCTGCACGCCGAGGTCGCGGGGCAGCGTCTGCACGTAGACGAGCGCGAGTCGGGCGTTGTAGCCGCTCGTCCCGTTGGTGCCGAACTCCAGCTCGACGACGGCGTCCTCGTCGAGCGTCAGCGTCTGCGCGATCGGCGTCGCCGACCCTGTCGAGACCGCTGTCTTCGAGGTGGTCTCGCCGTTCGCGGTGAGTTTCGCGGACAGGTTCGTCGTGAGTCCGGCACGGGGTGCCTGCACGCCGACGATGTTGTAGGAACCGGCGGGGAGTGTGAGGTGGTAGGTCACCGGCTTGTTGAAGTCGGCGCCGATGTACGACGACCCCCAGTCCTGTGGGGTGCCGCCCGCGAGCGTCGTCGCCGCGGTCGAGTACCCCCACGTGCTGCCTGGGGCCGCGCCGTCCCACTTCTGGTCGGCAGTCTCGTTGCGGAGCTCGGGCGAGACGGCCGCCGCGGCCGCATGAGCTGAACCTGCTGCTGACCCGCTCGAGCCGGAGTCGATGAAGTAGTCGAGGTCGGCGGGGATGACGAGCACGCTCGCCGAGAACCGCTGGTAGACGCCGGCTTCGGTCTTCTCCGCGGTCCGGCCGGTGGCCGTGAAGGTCGCAAGCTCACCCGTGGTCTTCGCGCTGGCGTTCGACGCGGCAGTCCAGATGACATCCGCCTCGGTCCCCGAGAGCGTGAGGGAACCGGGCAGGGCACGCTCGGCGGTGGTGATGGCGACGGAACCAAGGTCGGTCACGTCGGCGCTCACATCCTTCGGGGTGAGTGCGTCTGCAGCGGATGCGAGTCGCGCTTCGATCGCCGTCGCGCCTTCGACGTCGAGTCCGTACCCGACCGGGTCGGCGACCGCGGACTGCGCCGCCGTTCGAGCGGCAGCGAACGGGGCCCATGACTGGGGTGCGTAGTCAGCCTCGACGAGCTGCGCGACGGTGGAGACGGCTTCGGTGAGTGCTCCCGTGTCGACGCGCGTCGAATCCGCGACTGCACTGATCGTGGCGACCGAGTCGACGTTGAGCGAGCTGTCGTTGGCCGTCTTGACGACGACGGTGTGAGCGCCGTTCGCGAGGCCGCGGAGCGTGAACGTCGTTCGGGCGCTGCCCGCGCTCCAGGTCGGGGCTCCGAGGGCGACGGGGATCCCATCCACCTCGACATCGAGCGTTGCAGTTCCGGGGTTGGAGCCGATGATGTCCAGGCCCGTTCCGGTGAAGGAGTAGCTCAGCGCGGCGCCCTTGGCGGTGCTCTTGGATGCGGTTCGCTGCCACTCGAACATGCCCTGTCCGTTGACGTGGCTCCAGTTGGCGTCGAACTCGAGCACCGGCGTCGACGTGTTCGACCAGCTGCTCTGGTGCATCCCGTCGATGATCTGCGTGGCGTATGGCGTGTATCCGGGCAGCGTCTCGATCTTCAGGTTGTCGAACTGCACGAAGTTGAAGCTGGACCCGAGTTGGATGCGCCCGGTTGCCTGCGGCGCGGCGTCCGTGTACGTGGCGATCTGCACGCCGTTGATCGAGGCCGTGTACGTGTCGGCGGCGACGGTCACGGCGATGGTGTTCCAGACGCCCGCGCCCGCGTTGAACGCGACGTCCGCATTGCCTGCCACGGTGCCCGTGGCGAGCGTCGTGCCGTAGCGGGTGAAGGTCCACGCTCCGGTGGGCTCGACCTTGAGCTCGGCTGCCGAGACGTTCTGCCCGTTCGCCGTGCCGCCCTGCTCTCGGGCGCCGATGGTCGCGTACTGCGCCCCCGCGGCTTCGAAGAGCACGTCGGCCGACACGGTGTAGTTCGCCCAGCGGGCGTCGCCGATCGTCGTCTTGGGGTCGCCGCTGTTCCAGGCGCCTCCGGCCATGCCTGGGCCCACCTGCTGCCTGAGCACGCGGCCGTGGGCGGCATCCGCCGTTGCGACCGACTCGAATGCGCCGTTGGTGTCGTTGGTATAGCGGGGCGTCACGCCCTGATCTTCTGGCTGCAGGGCTGGCGTCCCGCTCGGCTTCTCCTTCGCGCCGCGGCTGTCCAGGAATGACTCCCCGGAGTCGACGAGCGATCCGGTGGCCGGGTCGTAGCCGCTGATGTTGCCGGTGCTGGCGTAGTCGAAGTCGTCGGCGTAGAGGAACGTGTCGTCGGCGGCACCGTTCTGGGCGCCGGTCGAGTCCGTGTCCAGGACGTCACGGCCGCCGGCCGGGTCCGTGTATTCGGGGGACGTGGGCAGCGCGCTCGCGTAGCCGTCCTTGGCGGTCAGCGTGCCGTCGGCTGCTGCTGTCACCTGGTCGAGCGTCGTGAGGGTCATCGAGGACCAGGGCTTGACCTCGACGGTGTAGAGCCCGTCCCCGTTCGGCTCGATCTCCCCGACGGGTGCGAGGTAGTTGGCGTTGTACGCCTGCCCGGCATCCGCGGCGCGAGTCTCCCAGAGCTCGGCCGTGCGGTCTGCGCCGAGGGCCATGTCCTTCGCCGTGATGCGGTAGCTCTTCGTGAAGCTGCTGTCGTTGATGATGACGGTCGAGAAGTCGCTGGCATCTGGAGCCGCCAGGGTCGTGTAGGACGCGCCTCCGAGACGTGCGCCGTCCGGCGGGTTGCCCTTTCCGAGCTGGCTGTCGGAAGCCTGCGGGATGGCACGCCAGATGCCGGCGGTGTTGTCGTCGTTCTCCCAGCCGAGCTTCGCGAACTTGGTGAACTGCTCGATCATGGCGAGACCGCCGTCGTAGTACAGCCAACCGGACCACGGGTCGCGAGCGCTCACGAGCTCCTTGGACGAGTACTGGAACCCGTCGTAGAACGAGCCGATCGCGGGCTGGAAGATGTTGAGGGTGCGTCGCGACTCGTCGAACCCGGTCGTCACCCAGTTGCCCATCTCGAGAGCGCTGTTCGGCCCGCCGAATCCGGTGCCCGTTCCGCCCTGCTCGTCGCTGTTGGTGTTGTTCGGGCGGTCGGCCGAGTTGGAGAACGTGGACTGGCCCTCCGAGTTCCACACCTCCTTGTCGAGCTGCTCGGCCACCTTCTTGAGGTTGCCGGCGCTGTCGTCGGCGCTCGAGTAGTGGAAGCCCACGACGTCCACCGCGTCGCGCAGCGAGGAATCGGTGGGGGACATCATCTCGTTGCCGAAGGACACCGGCGGGGTGCCGACCGTGTCGGCGGCGACCGTCTCGATGGATCGGTAGAGGTCCTGCTCCTCATCCGAGTCGAAGCCGCTGTTCGGGTCTGCCGAGCTCGTACCCTCGTAGCCCTTCTCGTCGCCGCGGAGCCAGCCGGAGAAGTCCTTGTACAGCTGGATCTCGGGGGTCCTCGTCTCGTTGGCGTCCGGGTTGATCGAGTCGACCATGATCCCGTACTCGCGGTAGGCGGCGAGCACGGTGTTCTTGAACCAGATGTACTGGGCGGCGTGGTCGGTGGCCCAGGCCGGCCGGTTCCAGCGCAGGATGCTGACGTGCACGTCGCCGTGCGCGACGAGCTGCGCGTCGGCGGCGAGCTGGAAGCCCGGCTCGCGCTGCACGTTGGGGTACTCGTCACGCGTGCGCATCGTCGACGGGTTCGGTCCCGTGGAGGTGTTGCGGTCGTTGCCCATCTCGATCTTGATGGTATTCATGATCGGGCGGTCGCCCCCGAAGAGGGTCTCGATGAGCTCCCAGTACTTCTCCGGATGCTGCGACTTGTAGTCGAGGAGCAGCGCGCTCGTCGAGTTGGCGGTGAGGACGCCGAAGCCCTTGAAGGTGAGCCCGTTCACGTTCTCGGCGGCCGCCGCGACGTCTGCGGCGTCGATGGTGACCGAGACCGGGTCTGATCCTGCGGCCTGGGCAGGCGTCGGTGAGACGAGGACCGGGGCGATCATCGCCGCCGCCGTCGCCGCGATGAGGGACAGGCTCATCCGCCTCCTGCGAGCTCTCGGGGCGCTCGAGACTCGATCGAGCCGCTGGTCCTGAGGCATGTGCGCTCTCCGTTCTGTGCGCTGTCCGCGCTGCCTCGTCGACCGAGTGCGCGGCGGGCACGACTGTGTGCTTCCGAGCTGATCTTGGAGGGGGCCCGGGGAAAAGACCAGCAAAACGAACACGATCGTTCGTGCTCGACGCGAAGCGAACACCTCTGTACGCTCGGATCCGTGGAAGACATGCCGCAGTTCGGTCTGACGAGGCGAGAACGCATCCTCGGCGAGCTCCGGCGCGCGGGCTCCGTACGAGTGGCTGCGCTCGCGCGGCAGCTCGAGGTGTCCGAGCTCACGATTCGGCGTGACATCACGAACCTCTCCGACCGAGGTCTCCTCACCAGGGTTCACGGCGGCGCGACCCTGCGGAGTCGCCTCGACACGTCGGTGCCAACGGTCGCAGCACAGGCCACCCCGATCCGCTTCCGGGTCGGCATGGTCACCCCCTCGCTCAGCTACTACTGGCCGCAGGTCATCGTCGGGGCGCGGGCGGCGGCCACCGACCTCGGCGTGCAGCTGGTGCTCCGCGGCGCCAGCTACTCCGTCGATGATCAGCGTCGACAGATCTCGTCCCTCGTCGAATCCGGAGGCCTGCACGGGATCATCGCGGCGCCGGAGACCAGCGGCCCCGACGGTTGGGCGCTCCTGCACTGGCTGGAGTCTCTCCCGGTGCCCGTCGTGCTGGCGGAACGCCATGCCGCGTCTGTCGGCTCGCTCACGAGTCTCGAATGGGTCACCACGGACCACGTCTTCGGCGGTTCCCTCGCGGCCGAGCACCTTGCGGCGCTCGGACACCGCAGGGTCGGCATCCTGACGTCGGCGGGCTCCCCGACCTCAGCGCAGCTGCGGCAGGGGTGGACCGGCGCCGTCAAGGAGCTCGGCCTTGAGACGGCCGTCGACGTCGACGCGAATCTCGACGCCATGGACGGGCAGGCGAGGGAGGAGCTCATCGCCCGACTGCTCGACGACTGTCGCCGGGCCTCGGTGAGCGCCCTGCTCATCCACTCGGATCCTCAGGCGGTCCTCCTGCAGCAGTACGCCCGCGACCATGGCTGGTCGATTCCGCAAGACCTCGCGATCATCGCCTACGACGATGAGGTGGCGCAGAATGCCGAGCCGCCCATTACGGCGCTGCGTCCCCCGAAGCAGCACATCGGGCGCCTGGCTGTCGAGACGATGGTGTCTCGCCTCGACGAGGGGCCGAGCCGCCCGGTCCAGCGCACACGGGTCCTCCCCGTGCTGCACGCGCGCAGGTCGACCGCCGTCCCCTCCTGACCGTCAGCGGCCCATCCCCATCGCCCGCTCGTGGTCGATGAGCGCCTGCCGCACGGCGATGTCGGCGGCGTGCCCCGCGAGCTTCCCGCTCGCCCGCACGATGCGGTGGACGGGCACGAAGAGGCCGACGAGGCAGGCCCCGCAGGCGCTCGCGGCAGCCCTGGCGGCGCGGGGATGCCCCGCGATCGCGGCCACGTCGCCGTAGCTGGCGAGGGTGCCTGGCTCGACGAGCCTCGCCGCCCGCCACATGGCGCGGCGCAGCTCGGTGCCGTCCTGGTGGATGTCGATGGTCTCGAGCAGCGCGGGGTCGCCGTCGTCGTAGGCGCGGACGGCGGCGAGCGCCGGGTCGGTGTCGCCGAGCGCCTGCACGTCGAGGAGCTCCGACTGGCGGCCGAACACCGAGTAGGCGAGCGAGCTGGGGTTGCCGAAGCCGGCCGCGCGCACCGTGTCCGAGTCGCCCGCCTTCACGACGGAGAACTGCTCGCCCAGCAGCTCGACGCTGCCGACGCGGAGCGAAAAGGAGGGGGCGGTTCTCTCGTCGTGAGTATCGGCCATGGCAAGAACTCTGCCACGTTCGGAGAAGTCCTGATCAGGCGCGGAAGAGGGCGGCATGCGCGACGCTGGGAGTTGACTGAGGGAGGCCGCCGATGGTGGCACTGACGCGCTCCAGGCTCTAAACTTGAGTCATCACGGCTCAACTCTTGTTTGTCTGAGTCGAAAGCACACGTTCAACAAGGAGCCCCATGGCAAACATGCAAGGCGCTCAGGCACCAGACGAAGAGGCCAAGAGCGCACTCGAACAATACGGAATCAACCTCACCGACATCGCCCGCTCGGGCAAGCTCGACCCGGTCATCGGTCGTGACTCCGAGATCCGCCGCGTCAGCCAGGTGCTGACCCGCCGCACGAAGAACAACCCCGTGCTGATCGGCGAGCCCGGCGTCGGGAAGACCTCGGTCGTCGAAGGCCTCGCCCAGCGCATCGTCGCCGGCGACGTCGCCGAGTCGCTCAAGGACAAGGAGCTCGTGAGTCTCGACATGTCGGCGCTCATCGCGGGGGCCAAGTACCGCGGCGACTTCGAAGAGCGGCTCAAGGCGGTGCTCAAGGAGATCACCGAGTCCGACGGCCGCATCATCACCTTCATCGACGAGCTGCACACCCTCATGGGCGCTGGCGGCGGCGAGTCGAGCATCTCGGCCGCCAACATGCTCAAGCCCATGCTCGCCCGCGGCGAGCTGCGCCTCATCGGCGCGACGACGCTCGACGAGTACCGCCAGTTCATCGAGTCGGATGCGGCGCTCGAGCGACGCTTCCAGCAGGTGTTCGTGGGCGAGCCCAGCGTCGAAGACTCGATCGCCATCCTCCGCGGCCTGAAGGAGCGGTACGAGGCGCACCACAAGGTCTCGATCGCCGACCAGGCGCTCGTCGCCGCCGCCGCCCTCTCGAATCGCTACATCACCGGCCGCAAGCTGCCGGACAAGGCGATCGACCTGATCGACGAGGCTGCGTCCCGCCTCCGCATGGAGATCGACTCCTCGCCGGTCGAGGTCGACACGCTCCAGCGGCAGGTCGACCGGCTTCGCCTCGAGGAGCTGGCGCTCAAGAAGGAGCACGACGACGCGTCCAAGCAGCGTCTCGCCGCGCTCCGTGCCGACCTCGACGCCAAGAATGCGCGCCTGGGGGAGCTGAAGGAGCGCTGGAACGTCGAGCGCGCATCCCTCAACCGCATCGGCGAGCTGCGCGAGCAGCTCGACAACATCCGCATGCGCGCCGACCGTGCGCAGCGCGAGGGCAACCTCGAGCTCGCCTCTCGTCTCCTCTACGGTGAGCTGCCTGGCATTCAGAAGCAGCTGCATGAGGCCGAGGCCACGGAAGATGGCGGGCCCAAGCTCGTCAACGACCACGTCACGGCCGAGGACATCGCCGGGGTCGTGGCCGCGTGGACGGGCATCCCCGTCGGGCGGCTGCTGCAGGGGGAGATGGAGAAGCTCCTCCACCTGGAGGGTGAGCTCGGCAAGCGACTCGTCGGCCAGGAGAAGGCCGCCGCGACGGTGGCGGATGCGATCCGCCGCACTCGCGCGGGCATCGCAGACCCCGACCGTCCCACCGGCTCGTTCCTGTTCCTCGGCCCGACCGGTGTCGGCAAGACGGAGCTGGCGCGTGCGCTCGCCGAGCTCCTCTTCGACGACGAGAAGGCCATGATCCGCATCGACATGTCGGAGTACGGCGAGAAGCACTCCGTCGCTCGACTCGTCGGCGCCCCTCCCGGGTACGTCGGCTACGAGCAGGGCGGGCAGCTCACGGAGGCCGTGCGGCGCAGGCCGTACTCGGTGGTGCTGTTCGACGAGGTCGAGAAGGCGCATCCGGAGGTCTTCGACATCCTCCTGCAGGTGCTCGACGACGGGCGGCTCACCGACGGGCAGGGCCGCACGGTCGACTTCCGCAACGTCATCCTCATCCTCACCTCCAACCTGGGCTCGCAGTTCCTGATCGACCCGCTCCTCTCCCAGGAGGAGCGCGAGGACCGCGTCATGGCGGCTGTCCGGCAGTCGTTCAAGCCGGAGTTCGTGAACCGCCTCGACGACATCGTCGTGTTCAGTGCGCTCTCGCAGGACGAGCTGGCGCAGATCGTGGCGCTCTACATCGACCGCCTACAGCGCAGGCTTGGTGAGCGGAGGCTCACGATCAAAGTCGACGACGATGCGCGGGCCTGGCTCGCCGAGCGCGGCTACGACCCCATCTACGGGGCCCGGCCGCTGCGGCGCCTCATGCAGCGCGAGATCGACGACCGTCTCGCGCGGGCGCTCCTCGCGGGAACCGTGCGCGACGGCGACACCGTCTCGGTGGTCGTGGCGAGCGACGGCGACTCGCTCAACGTGCAGTCGACGACGCCGCATTCGGCCGCCGTGGAGTAGGCGGCTGGCGGCGGGGGAGCGTGGTGCCGGAGATCTCTGGTGGGTAACTCGGGCGCGTCGCGCGCGCCATGCATCCACTACCCCGCTTATCTTGAGCGGCATGGAGCACCTGCGCTGGATACTGCCTCTCATCGCCGCACCCGTCGTGGCTGTGCTCGGCATCGTCGGCGTCATCGCGCTGTCGCTGCGGAGGCTGACCTCCGTGCCGGTCGCCAGCGACGACGTCATGGTGCTCTTCGGCCGGGACGCGTACCAGTTCTTCCTCGGCACGCTGGTGCCGCTGGTGCTGCTGGTCTCCATCGTCGGGCTCATCGCCTACGCCGTCTACGCCGTCGGGACGACGTTCGGGTGGATCGCGCTCCGTGAGACCCCGCTCTTCAAGGCGTGGATGCTGCCGCTGCTGTTCTCACCGGCCATCGCGGTCGTCGCGTTCTTCGTCGTCGCGTTCATGCCGTTCGTCGCGGGTCCGAGCGAGGCGCTCGTGCCGGTCGTCGGCGCGCTCGTCGCGTTCATGGTGTGCCTCGCCGTCGCGGGCGCGCTGTGGTTCCGTGCCACGCTCGGCGCCCGGGCGGGCAAGCGCGCCATCGCCGAGGCGACCGCGACCGGCGAGGTCGGCGTCACCGCCTGAACGCAGCGTCACCGCCTGAACGCAGAGAGCGGCCTTGTGGTCGTCAGGACTCAGTTCTGACGACCACAAGGCCGCTCTGTGCTGGCCCCGACAGGGGCGTCGCGACTAGTTGAGCGCGGGCGTGTCCTCCGGGATGACGCCCGTGCGGTACAGGTCGGTGGCGAGGTCGCGAAGCGCGCGCAGTGCGACGCGCTGCGTGAGCGGGCCGTAGGAGACGCGGGCGACGCCGAGCTCCTGGAACTCTGCCGCCGTCAGCGCGCCTGGGAGTCCGATGACGGACAGCTTGCCGACGCCGAGGCCCTCGACGAGCGGCTCGACCGTCTCACGGTTGACGGCGCCCGGGACGAAGACGAGGGATGCGCCAGCGTCGAGGAACGCGCGACCGCGGGCGATCGCGTCGTCGATGCTCTCGGAGATGGGGCGCTCGCCGCCGCGCACGATGGCGTCGGTGCGCGCGTTCAGCTGGAAGTTGACGCCCTCGCCCTCGGCTGCGCGGATGATGGCGGCGACGCGGGCGACCGACTCGTCGAACGGACGCAGGCGGTCCTCGACGTTGGCGCCCACGATGCCGAGCCCGATGGCGCGGCGGATGGTCTCGGCCGGGTCCTCGAAGCCGTCGTCGAGGTCGGCCGTCACGGGTAGGTCGACGGCGTCGACGATGACCTTGGCGCCCGCGAGGGCGACGTCGAGGGGCATGGTGCCGTCGGCGTAGCCGTGGGAGGCGGCGATGGAGTGGCCCGCGGTCGCGATGGCCTTCGTCTCGGGAAGGGCCGCGACGGTCTGGGCGCTGATCGCGTCCCACACGTTCACGACTCGGAGGATCTCCCGGGCCTGGTGAAGTTCTGCCAAGCGATTGGCGCGGTCTGCTGTGCTGACATCCGTCATCGTGCTGTCCTCTGCTTCTGGTGATGCGGGCCGGGGCGACCCGAGCGATATGGCCGTGCGGCCACGGTCACTGTTCTTACGGCACCCGGCTGATGCCGGGCGGTGAGCCTCGTCGGGCCGCGGCTCAGCGCTCGATCGACGCGAAGTCGCTGAGCTCGCGTCGTGAGCGCGGCGACGTGTCGCGGGCGCGGATCTTCTCGTTCACGGCGTCCGAGTCGTCGTGCTGGCCGACGGCGATGACCGTGATCGGGGTCCGACCGGCGGGCAGCTCGAGCGCCTCGGCGAGCGCATCCACGTGGAAGCCGCCCATCTGGTGCGTGTGGAGGCCACGCGACTGCGCCTCGATCGAGAGGTGCGCGGCGACTGCGCCCGCGTCGTACTCGGCCCAGCGCAGCGCCTTCCCGTCGCGCTCATGCTCGACGGTGACGGCGATGAGGAGCGAGGCACGGTCCGCCCAGGCTAGGTTGAAGTCCATGAGGGCGCCGTAGATCTTGTCGAACGTCGCCGTGCCACGGGCCCCAGCGACGAGGGTCGTCGGCTGCGTGTTGCTCGCCGAGGGCGCCCACCGCCCGGCTTCGAAGATCGCCGTGAGGTCCTCATCGGAGATCTCATGGTTCGCGTCGAAACCGCGCGGGCTCCAACGATCGGAGAGGGCGTCGAGGATCGGGACGGAAGTCTCGTTGCGGACGGTCAGCTGCTCGGTCATGTGACTCCGTTCTTGGCGCGATGCGCGGGTCTGCGGGGGAGGTGGCCGTGGCCACCCGTACGGCAACAACCAGTTGTAGTTGCAAGCTATTCCCCCGAGCTGTGCGGAGCGATCAGGGTTACGGCGTATTTCCAGATGCGCCCGCCCAAGCCCGTGCGTATCTTTGGGGCATGTCGCATCCACACACCCACGGGCATCTCGGCGTCGACGTGCCCGACAGCCGCGGTCGCACGGGCCTCGATCGTGTCGGACGTGACCTGACCCGCAACCCCAACGTCGAGGTCGAGAACGTCGAGGTCACGTCCGACGGCTGGCACGTGCTGCGGCGCACGACGTTCCGGTACCGCGGACGCGACGGCGAATGGGCGACGCAGCAGCGCGAGACCTACGACCGCGGCAACGGCGCCACGATCCTGCTCTACGACCTCGACGCACGCAAAGTGCTCCTCGGCCGCCAGTTCCGCTACCCCGTCTACGTCAACGGACACGAAGACGGCATGCTCCTCGAGACCGCCGCCGGCCTGCTCGATGGCGACTCCCCGGAGGACGCGATCCGCCGCGAAGCCGAGGAGGAGCTCGGCGTCGTCGTCGGCCAGGTCACCCCGGTCTTCGAGCTGTTCATGAGCCCAGGGTCGGTGACCGAGAGCATCCACTTCTTCGCAGCCCCCTGGTCGGCCGACGCGTCAGTCACCGGCGGTGGCGGCGTCGAAGAGGAGGGCGAGGAGATCGAATCGGTCGCCCTCGACTTCGACGAGGCGCTGCGGATGATCGCGAGCGGCGAGATCCAAGACGCGAAGACCGTGCTGCTGCTGCAGTGGGCGGCCTTGAACCTGCCCTGGCCCGCCTCGCGAGGAGGAACCCATGTCTGACCCGTTGTTCGAGGGCCTCAGCGCCTTCCCCCTCACACCCATCACATCAACAGGCGTCGACGCGGCCCGCTACGCCGGGCTCGTCGAGCGGATGCAGGCGGCCGGGGTCGACTCCATCAGCGCGCTTGGCTCGACCGGCAGCTACGCGTACCTCGACGTCGCCGAGCGGGCATCCGTCGCGAAGCTCACCGTGCAGCACGCCGGGCCCGTGCCCGTCATCGTCGGCATCGGCGCGCTCCGGACCCGCGATGTGCTCGAGAACCTCCGCTCGGCAGAAGATGCCGGCGCCGCGGCCGTCCTCCTCGCCCCGGTGTCGTACCAGCCGCTCACCGAGGACGAGGTCTACGGGCTCTACGAAGACGTCGCCGCCACCTCGAGCCTGCCGATCATCGTCTACGACAACCCCACCACCACGGGGATCGTCGTGAGCGACGCCCTGCACGCGCGCATCGCCGGCCTCGACCTCGTACGGTCGATCAAGATCCCGCCAGCATCGCTGGACGTGGCACAGGTGAGCTCGCGAGTCACCGCGCTCCGCGACGCAGTCGGCCGGCCCATCTCCGTCGGCATCAGCGGCGACCCCTACGCCGCGGCCGGCCTGCTCGGCGGATGCGACGTCTGGTACTCGGTGCTCGCCGGCGTTCTCCCCACCGAGTGCCTCGCCATCACCCGGGCCGCGCTCCGGGGCGAGGCGGAGCTCGCGCTCAGCCTCTCGGCGCGACTCGACCCGCTCTGGGAGCTGTTCCGCGCCCACGGCAGCTACCGCGTCGCATCCGCCATCGCCGCCCAGCTCGAACTCGTGCCAACCGTCAACCTGCCGAGGCCCGTGCACGAGCTCGATGCTTCGGGTCAGCGTGCCGTCGCGGCGGCGCTCCGCGCGATCTGAGGTGGGGCGGTCGGCGGGTGGCGACCCGGCAGGCGGCGACCCGGCAGTGGGTTCGCGGGTCGGTGGTCTGTTGGATGAGTGGATCACTGGATCACTGGATCAGGGGGTTGCCTGGCTGTTGGATCTCCGGATCGGCGGGTGACGCGTGAGTGAGATCGTCAGCCTCGAGCTGCTCTTCGACCCCGTGACCGAGGCCCGTATCCGGGACGAGTGGCGCGTGCTGCAGGAGCTCGGCGTGTCCAGCTTGGGCGCCCACACGAGTGCCAGCAACCGTCCGCATCTGTCGCTGCTGGTGCGCGGCGGCGTCGCCCCGGTCGACGCTGCAGGGCTGAATGTTGGTGTTGGTGTTGGTGTTGGTGTTGGTGCTGGCGCCGCCGCGGAGTCCGAGCCCGATGCTGCGACGGTGCATCCTCCGCTCGTGTCTGCCGAAGTGCGCCGAGCATCCGGTCGCCTCCCCCTGGCGGTGACGTTGGGTGCGCCCCTGCTGTTCCGGCACGGCGACCGCGCGGTGCTCGCCCGGACCGTGCTGCCGACGAGCGGCTTGCTTGAGCTCCACGCCGAGGTGCACGTGCTCTCCGGAGCGGTCTCGGCCGCCTCGGATCTGCCGCACACGACGCCGGGAAGCTGGACGCCGCACGTCACCCTTGCCCGACGCCTGAAGCTGACCGACCTGGATCGCGCACTCTCGGCGCTCGAGCTGGAGCCGATCGAGGCGCAGGCCACCGAGCTGCGGCTCTGGGACGCGCACGTCGGCACCGCGCACCAGCTCGCCTGACCAACATGAGTGCAGAATCGGCCCGCGCGGCCGGTTTGCGCCGGTTTTCGAGCGATATCGCACTGATGTTGGTCAGAGCGCCCGCCGCCCGCGGCTGACCCGCCGTCGCGAGCCGAGCGAGCCGAGCGAGCCGAGCGAGCCGAACGAGCCGAGCGAGCCGAACGAATCGTGCAGGTCAGCGGGTGATGCGAGCTTCGCCGAGCCGGACGACGACCACGCCGACGAGGATCAGCGCGCCGCCGGCCAGCTGCACCGGGTTGGGGAGCTCGCCGAGCAGCAGCCACGCGAACAGCACGGCGCCGACGACCTCGGAGAGCCCGACAAACGAGGTCAGTCGCGGACCGAGGCGGCGCGCGGCCGCGATGCCGGTGACGTAGGCCCCCGCCGCAGTCACGAGCCCGAGCATGAGGACCGCGGCCCACCATGGCATGGACGCCCCGCCGAGCTGGACCGGCGCATCCGTCACGGTCATCGGCAGCACGCCGACCAGCCCGGCGAGTCCGAGCACGATGGCTCCGACAAGCAGTCCTCCACCCGCGAGCACGGTCGCTGGGAGCTCGGTGTCGGTGTCGGCCGACATGACGAAGTAGAAGGCGACGCCGAGCATCGCGCCGAGCGCCCAGAGCACGCCGACCAGATCGAGCTGGACGCCACCGAAGATCTGCAGCACGAGCAGCAGTCCGCCGGCCGCGATGCCCGCGCCGATGAGCGTGAGGGCGTGGGGGCGCTGGCGGTGCCGCAGCCACATCCACAGCACGACGATGGCCGGTGCCGTGTACTCGATGAGCAGGGCGACGCCGACCTGCAGGGTCGCGACGGCCGTGAAGTAGGCGAGCTGCGTGCCGGCGACGGCGATGGCTCCGTAGACGCCGAGGCGAATCAGGTTGCCGCGGTCGGCGAGAAGGTGCCAGCGGCCGCGCAGCGCCAGGAGCGCCACGGGGGCCAGCGCGAGTGCGGCGAGGGAGACGCGTGCCGTGACGGCGGCACCGGGTGTCCAGCCGGCATCGAGGAGTCCGCGAGCGAAGGGGCCGGACAGGGCGAAGGCGCCCGCCGAGATCAGGGCGAAGACGAGGCCGGATGCGAGGCGAGAGTTGGCCGCAGGCGCGAGGCGCGCAAGCGGTGCCGTGTTCGGCGCAGGCGTGCTCGCCGCGGCGGCTGCGGTCGTCGAGTCATTGGCGTTTGCCTTCATAGAACATGACACTAGCTCGCGTTTGGTAATCTGCAAAGGTGCTTTTCACCAATGACACGGAGGAGGCGCTCGCTGCAGCCGCGGCGATCGTCAACAGCGACGTCGAGCCGCGCACGCTCCGCACCCGGGACGAGCTCGCGGATTTCTTCCGCGACCTCGGCTACACGGGCCGCTTCGACGGGGACGACGCCGAGTTCGAGCGCGTCCGCGCGATCCGACCTCGCCTGCGGGAGCTGCTCACCGCCGACCGGGACTCGGCCGCGGCCCTCGTCAACCAGACGCTCGTCGAGTACGACGCCACCCCGCAGCTCGTCCGCCACGACACGCACGACTGGCACCTGCACGCCGTCGGCGCCGACCGTCCCTTCGACGAGCGCGTCTCGGTCGAGACGGCGCTCGCGGTCGTCGACCTCATCCGCGCCGACGAGATGTCGCGCCTCGGCATCTGCAGCGCCGACGGCTGCGACGGCATCGTCGTCGACCTCACCCGCAACCGCGCGAAGCGCTTCTGCTCGACGCGCTGCGCGAACCGCACGGCTGTCGCGGCCTACCGCGCCCGCCGCCGCGAGCATCCGCACGCCTGAGGCTCCGGGAACCAACGCCGAGGCGCGAAGTTGTGGCCCGTTGCTGCTCCCAGTGCCGGGAACAACAACGGGCCACAACGCTCTTGGGGGAGCCGGCCGGCGCGAGCTACACGGCGGCGGGCCCGGACTCACCGGTGCGGACGCGGATGACGTGGCTCACATCCGTCACCCACACCTTGCCGTCGCCGACGTTGCCGGTGCGGGCCGCCTCGACGACGACCTCGAGCGCCTTGTCGAGGGTCTCGTCGGCGACGAGCACCTCCACGCGCGTCTTGGCGCGGAACGAGACCTTCACGGCCTGACCCCGGTAGTACTCGGTGAGCCCCTTCTGGTGGCCGTGCCCCTCCACCTCCGTGATGGTGAGGCCCGTGAAGCCTGCCGCCTCGAGGGCGTCCTTCACGTCGTCGACCTTGGTCGGCTGGATCACTGCGGTCACGAGCTTCATCGGCGGGCGCTCCTCTTCTGTGCGGGCGTTGTCTGCGTGTTCTGGTCGTGCGGGACGCGGGGTGTCTGCGTGTTCTGGTCGCGCGGGGCGAACTGTGGTCGGGCGGATGCACCCATCATGGTCAGCGAGTCTCCATCTCGTACGCTCGCTCGGCGTGGATGCCCCGGTCGAGGCCGACCGCTTCCACGTCGTCCGGCACGCGGATGGGCACGATCTTGTTCATGACCCACGCGATGAGGTAGGTCACGACGAACGCGTACACGCAGGTCACGACGATGGCGATCAGCTCGCGCCAGAGGAGGCTCGGGTCGCCGCCGAAGAAGACGCCAGCGATGCCGGCCGGTGCCGCGGCTGCGCCGAGGAACACGACGAACAGGGCTCCGACGATGCCGCCGATGCCGTGCACGGAGAACGCATCGAGCGCGTCGTCGACCTTCGCGCGGTTCTTCCAGCCGATGCAGAGCGCGACGACGGCACCGGTGATGAAGCCGAGCGCGAGGGCTCCGACCGGCGTGACCGCATCCGCTGCGGGGGTGATGCCGACGAGGCCCGAGATCATGCCGGTCGCCATGCCGAGTGTTGTGGCGTGCTTGTCGCGGATGCGCTCGATGAGCAGGTAGCCCAAGGCGCCGGTCAGCGCGGAGAGGGTGGTGGTGAGCACGACGTAGCCGGCGAGGAAGTTCGCGCCAGCGGCCGTGCCGCCGTTGAAGCCGATCCAGCCGAAGAACAGGAGGCCCGCGCCGAGCAGCACCAGCGGCATGTTGTGGGGTCGCAGCTCCGTGTTCTTGCGGCGGCCGAGCACCATCGCGAGTGCGACGGCGGAAGCCCCGGCGTTCATGTGCACGGCCGTGCCGCCGGCGTAGTCGTGCAGGCCGAGGACGTTGCGCATCCACCCGCCGACCGTCTCGCCGTCGTCGCTCGTGAACGCGAACACCCAGTGGGCGAGGGGCGCGTAGACGAGGATCGTCCAGAGCGCGGCGAAGATCAGCCACGCCCAGTACTTCATGCGGCCGGCGGCGCCTGACGCGACGATCGCGATGCTGATGGCGGCGAACAGGATGTAGAAGGCGCCCCAGTACGCGTCGACGGAGATGATGTCGCCCTCGGACGCGTCGGTCATGAACGACTCCATGCCGACGAACGCGAGCGGGTCGCCGATGATTCCGGCACCGCCAACCGAGTTGCCGAGCACCATGCCGTGCACGAAGAGCACGTAGATGACGGCGACCACGGCCATGGATCCGAAGACCATCATGGCCATGTTGAGCATGTTCTTGCTGTTGAGCATTCCTCCGTAGAAGAACGAGATTCCGGGGAACATCAGGAGGACGAGACCGAATGCGGCGAGCATCCAGGCGAGATCGGCAGCGGGCATACATGGCTCCTTGGGTTGGGGTCATGGGAGAGGGGCGTGCGGGATGCACGGGTGGAGCAGTCGGGGCGTGGTCGCCCCGAAGTCAGTCGACGAGCCAGGTGGGCGAGGCGAGGAAGTTGTCGGCGGCGAGGATGGCAGCGTCGATGACGCCACCGCCCTGCAGGTCCGGCGGGAGGGCTTCGTCGCGGTGCGTGGTGCTCCAGCCGAGCATCGTGAGGGTGCGCACCATCGAGAGTGCGCAGCCGAGCTCGAGCTGCGCCCTGGTGAGCTGCCCCTCGGATCGATATCCGTCGATCCAGTTGCGGGCCATGGTGCGCACTTCAGGCTTGTGCTCCTGGAAGGTGAGGGCAGACGCGAAGTCGTAGAGGAACCAGCTGAAGCCCGAGTCGTCGAAGTCGATGACGATGAGGCGCTCGCCGTCGCGGATCACGTTGGTCGGGCGGAGGTCTGAGTGGACGAGGCCCCAGTCCTGCCAGCCGGCTGGCGCGCATTGCACGCGCATGAGCGCCGCCATCTCGGCGCGCTCGAGGTGGTCGAGCTGCGCCGGCGTCAGCGAGGCGCGTCGCCAGTCGCCCCACCGTGCGGTGGACCCGAGCAGGTCGGGGAGGCCCCAGGTGAAGCGGTCGAAGCCCGCGGGCCGCCGCCAGCTGCGGGCGTGGTCGTGCAGGCGTGCCGTGATCTGCCCGAGCTCCGTGAACCACGGGGCGGCGTCGTCGACGTCCTGCAGGATCGACCCCGTCACGTGCTCGAAGTAGACGGCTTTCAGCGTCAGCCCGTCCGGCGACGGGATGCGCTGCGTCACCTGCCCGTCCGCCCCGGGAATCGGCGACGGGACCTCCGCGCATCCGGAGTCGCGGATGGCCTCGACCCAGAGCATCTCCGAGCGGAGCTGCTCGTCGCCCTCCTGGTAGCCGGGCTGCTGGAGGCGGACGACGCCGACGGGCTGGCCGCCGAGCTCGACGAGGTACGACGCGTTCTCGGAGACGGAGATGAGCTTCGTCGAGGCCTCCGGGGGGATCCCGAACGCGGCGAGCATCCCGTCGTGCAGCCAGCTGGGAGCAGGCTCACCCTTGACGAGAGCGTCGAAGACGCGCAGCCCCGAGACGGGCTGTTTGAGCGTTGCCTCGATCATGGTCGTCTCCTCGGGCTGGGGCGATCCGAGCGGCGGATGCGCGGGTCGCGGCGGCTCTGGTGTGTGCCGGCTGAGTGCGGGGTGCTCCATGTCTAGGTGCTGATTCGCTGAAGATGCGGCCCAGATGGGCACTCGTTACACACGATTTACCGGGAGGAAACAGTGCGCTTGTCTGCGCCGGTCAGGATCGGAGCGCCGAACGGGCGAAGTACGCCCGCGGGAGAGGACACGTCACGTGAGCAGATCGACGATCATGGACGGCAACAGCTACCGGGTGGGGGAGTCCTCTGCGGCGGCCGGCACCTCGGCCATGATCGAGCGGCGAACGCGGCTGCTCGGGCCCTCCTACCGGCTCTTCTACTCGAACCCCGTGCACCTCGTTCGCGGCAGCGGCACATACCTCTACGACAGCGACGGCGTGGAGTACCTCGACATGTACAACAACGTCGCGAGCCTCGGCCACGCGCATCCGCGGGTCGTGGAGGCGATGGCGGCGCAGGCCGGCACGCTCAACACGCACACGCGCTACCTGCACGAGGCGATCCTCGACTACACCGAGGACCTGCTCTCGACCATGCCCGCCGAGATCGGCCAGGTCATGTACCAGTGCACCGGCTCGGAGGCGAACGATCTGGCGCTGCGCGTCGCGGCCGCCTACACGGGTGGCAGCGGCGTCATCGTCACGAGCGAGGCGTACCACGGCACGTCCGGGCTCACCTCGGCCGTCTCGCCCGCGCTCGGCAGCGGCCAGACGCTCGGCCTCGAGGTGCGCACGGTGCCGGGGCCCGACACCTACCGCACCGCGCCGGAGCTGGTCGGGGAGAAGCTCGCCGCCGATATCCGCGCCGCGATCGCCGACCTGGCCAAGCACGGGGTGAAGTTCTCGGCGTTCCTCGCCGACTCCGTGTTCTCCTCAGACGGCGTCGCCGCCGACCCGGCTGGCTTCCTCAGGCCCGCGTTCGACGCCGTGCACGAAGCGGGTGGCGTTTGGATCGCGGACGAGGTGCAGCCCGGCTTCGGTCGCCTCGGCCCGCGAATGTGGGGCTTCGCCCGGCACGACATCGTGCCCGACATCGTGACCATGGGGAAGCCCATGGGCAACGGCATCCCCGTCTCCGGCATGGCCGCGCGGCCCGAGGTGCTCGAACCGTTCGCCACGGGGATCCCGTACTTCAACACCTTCGGCGGCAACCCGGTCGCGATCGCGGCCGCGCAGGCGGTGCTCGACGTGCTGCGCGACGAGGGTCTGCCAGAGCGCGCGGCAGTTGTCGGCGATCAGCTGCGCGCCGCGATCCGTTCGGTGGGGGATTCGCGCATCGGCGACGTGCGCGGGGCAGGCCAGTTCACGGGAGTCGAGATCGTGGCCGACCCCGCCTCGAAGACCCCGGACGGTGCGACCGCGCTCGCGCTGGTCAACGCGCTGCGCGAGCACCGAGTGCTCACCTCGACCGCCGGGCCGAACAACAACGTGCTCAAGGTGCGACCCCCACTGTCGTTCCAGGAGCACGACATCGACCGGTTCACGGATGCGCTCGCCGCGGCGCTCGCGGACGTGCCGGCGCGCTGAGGCGACTGCGTCGATGGAGTGCCGCGTCTGCGGCGCTCATCGGGACGCTCTGGGTCGCCGGGCTGACACTCAAGGTGACGTGGGGTGTGTTTTGCGCAGTCTGCGATCGATCCGTGTGCCACGTCACCCTGACTGCGCGGGCAGCAATCAGAGGCGCCTCCTGGGGGCCTCGCCTCGCCGCGCACGGCTGGCCTCCACGCATGCGTTGTCGGGGTGCCACGTCGCGAGGGGCGAGAGACCTTTGAGGGGGCCCGCGCCCGGTAGAGTCCACGGCATGCGGGGAAGCGAGCAGTGAGCGGCGGTCTCATCGCGGCGCTCATCGGCCTCGCGGTCGTCGACTCGCTGAACCTGTCGACGATCGCCGTCGTGATCCTCATCCTGCTCACCGTGCAACGGCCCGCCGCGACCGGTTGGGTCTACGCGGCAGGCGCGGTCGTCGCGTTCTTCGGGCTGACGATGCTCGTGTACTTCGGGGCGAGCTTCGCGGGCACGCTCGTCGAGGATCTGGCGACGTGGATGCGGCGCATCATCTTCGTGGGCTTCGGGGTCATGTTCGTCGTGTTCGGGGTTCGACGCTTCCGCACGCGCGAGCGCCGCGGCTATCCGCTGCTGCGCTGGGTGAATCCCCTCACCGCGTTCCCACTCGGTGTCGTCGCGACGCTCGCCGACCTCCCGAACGCGTTCCCCATGTTCTTCGCGGTGGAGCGGCTCATCGACGCCGGGGTTCCAAGCGCCGCGGCTGTTGCTGCTCTCGCGGGGTACACCGTGATCTACGCCGTGCCGACCGTGGCGGTGCTGGTGGTCGGCATCGTGCTCAAGGATCGCCCCCGCGACGGGTTCCGCGCGGTGTACACGCGCCTCACGAGCGGCGAGGTGAGCGCGAGCCGACCCATGGCCGGGCTGCACTTCACGCTCGCGGCCGTCTGCGTCGCAGTCGCCGCCTTCTTCGTGTGAGCAGTGTTGGCATCGTGGCGGCCATGGGTAGTCTCACTCACATGAGCGTCGAAAAGCCGGAGCGGTCGGCCGCTGCCATCGTGGTCGGCTGTGTCGGGTTCCTGATTGTGGCTGGGTACGCGGGCCTCGGGATGCTGCAGGGTCTTGTGCTCGACCCTCTCGCGGCGGTCCCCGACATGATCCTCGAGGAGATCTACATCCACGCAGCTCGCTCCAACGAGACCATTCACGTCTGGGTGGTTGTCATGCTCCTGGGTCCGGGGCTGCTGCTGGGGTTCGGAAGTCTTGTGCTCTCCCTCAGGCGGGGCGCGACGTGGGTCCAGAGCGCTGCCGTGGCAGCGGGCCTCCTGTTCCTCGGTGGACTTCCTTTCTTCTGGGCGTCGCTAGGCGTTGGTATGAATGTCGCCGACGCGTTCGGCACCAGCGGTGGCGACCACACTGGCTGGGACTCGGTGATCTACGCGACGAGCGGATGCGCCGCGCTGGTCTTGCTCCTGCTCGCGGTCTTGGTGGGCGTCAGGAGCGGCGTGAGGGCTTGGTGGGGCCGTCGCGCTGTGCTCGCCCAGCCGGAATTCGCTGACTCACCACATAGCGAGGCGAAGCATCGGACGGAACCCCACTTCCGGGATCGCGGCGCTTCGCGTCGCACACTGACGCCGGGCTGTCGCTCCGCCCGGAGAGAGGCAGCGCCATGAGAGCACTGCAGTACCGCACGATCGGCTCGCGCCCCGAACTCGTCGAGATCGACACCCCCACGCCGGCCGCCGGCGAGATCCTGCTCAAGGTGACGGCCGCCGGTGCCTGCCATTCGGACGAGTTCATCATGGGCGCATCCGAGGACGACTACTCCTTCAAGCCGCTGCCGCTCACGCTCGGCCACGAGGTCGCTGGCGTCGTCGAGGCGATCGGCAGCGGCGTCCACGACGTCGAGATCGGTGAATCCGTCATCGTCTACGGGCCGTGGGGCTGCGGCCGCTGCTATCACTGCGCGAGCGGGGCCGAGCAGAACTGCGAGAAGGGGATGCGCGCGCCCGGCATCTTCAGCGACGGCGGCATGGCCGATTACATGATCGTCGACGACGCGCGCCACCTCGTGCCTATCGGCGACCTCGACCCGGTCAAGAACGTGTCGCTCACGGACGCTGGGCTCACCCCGTACCGCGCCGCGAAGTCGGCGCTGCCCAAGCTCGTTCCCGGCTCGACCGCGGTCGTCATCGGCTCCGGCGGCCTCGGCCACGTCGCCATCCAGCTGCTCAAGGCGCTGTCGGCCGCGACGGTGGTCGTGCTCGACGTCGGCGAGGCGCAGCTCGGGCTCGCCCGCACCGTCGGTGCGGACCACACGTTCCTGTCGAACCCGGACGCGATCTCAGCGGTCAAGGACCTCACCCGCGGCCTCGGGGCGACCGTCGTGTTCGACTTCGTCGGCATCCAGCCGACGGCCGACCTGTCGGCGAAGATGGTCGCGGCCGCCGGCTCGGTCGTGGTCGTGGGTGTCGCGAGCGGCGCCGTGCCCATCGGTCAGACGACGGTGCCCCTCGACGTCACGGGCCGCGCCATCAACTGGGGCTCCAGGACGGAGCTCATGGAGGTCGTGGAGCTCGCGAAGCGCGGCGCCATCAACATCCACGTCGAGCAGTTCTCGCTCGACGAGGCACCCGCCGCCTACGAGAAGCTGCACGCTGGCGAGATCCGCGGTCGCGCCGTCATCGTCCCGTAGCTCGCGCCAGCTCGCTCCCGCCTCCCGGTCCGCCTCCCCGCTGCGCCGCCCGTAGACCTGGGGGTTGTGCATGGTGGTTGAGCCAGGAGCATGCGCAACCCCCAGGCCTGCCGGTGCCGCGGTTCAGTACGCGACGCCGAAGCGCGCGCGACGGTGGGCGGGGTGCTCGATCTCGGCGATGATCGCGGTTGCGAAGTCGGCGCCGGAGATGTTCGAGTCGCCGTTCGCATCGGTGAGGAGCACGTCGCCGCCGATGCGGTACTCGCCCGTCGCCTCACCGGGTGCCCAGGCGCCGAACGCGGCGGCGGGGCTGACGTAGAACCAGTCGAGTTCAGGGGCGGATGCGCGGAGGTCGTCGAGCACGCCCGCCATCTCGGCGGCTTCCGGCTTGATCGCATCCGGGAAGCCCTCCGTGTCGAACAGCCGTGGGCCGCCCTCGGCGACGAAGAGCGAACCGGCGCCGCCGACGACGCCGAAGCGCACGCCCTTCGCGGCGGCGAGTGCCGCGGCCTGCGCGAGCACGCCGCGGGTTCGGCCTTCCAGGTCGCCGCGAGGCGCGAGTGCGGAGACCACGACGTCGGCGCCGTCGATGGCGTGCTCGAGCGTGCCGTCCTCGAGGACGCTGGCGCTGACGTAGGCGACGCCCTCGATCTCTTCTTCCGGGCGCGAGCGGCTGAACGAGGTGACCTCGTGGCCCGCGGACGCTGCCGCCTTGACGAGGTTGCTTCCGGCGTATCCGGTTCCGCCGAGGATGGTGATCTTGGCCATGGTGGTCCTTTCGTCTCGGCGACCGGTGTCGGGCGCCGACAGTCACCGTAGGAGACCGACTGCGGGGAGGGGAAGAAGGCACTTCAGGGAGCGTCGGTTACCGCAAAGTGCCTGTGGCGTAGCCCTTGAGTCTCTCTCGGTGACTGAGTACCGTGCAGTTACCAAAGAAAGGTGGGGCATGTCCGAACCGCTCTGGGACCCGTACGTGCGCGACTGCCCGTCGCGCCGCCTGCTGGACCGCATCGGCGACCGGTGGACGGTGCTCGTCGTCGGCACGCTGCACGAGGGGCCGAAGCGCTTCTCGGAGATCCAGGCCGCGGTCGAGGGTGTCTCCCAGAAGATGCTCACCCAGACGCTCCGCGGACTCGAGCGCGACGGCCTCGTCACGCGCACCGTGTTTCCGCAGGTCCCACCCCGCGTCGACTACAAGCTGACGGATGTCGGACGCAGCTTGCTCGGCCCGCTGCGCGTGCTCACCGAGTGGGCGACCGAGCACATGTCCGGCGTCGCGGATGCGCAGCTCGAGTACGACGCGGCGCGCGGATGAGCGGCCCGCCGGAGCCCAGACGAGCGAGCACGTCGTCTACACGTCCTTCTTCGGCGCCTCGCCGGACTCGACGTTCACGCTCGCTCGCGACCACTTCGCGACGGAAGAGCACCTCAAGGCCTCCGGGATGACGTGGACCTTCCTCAGGGACAACTTCTACATGGACGTCATGCCGATGTTCGTCGGCCACGACGGCGTACTGCGTGGGCCAGCTGGCGACGGCCGGGTGTCGGTCGTGAGCCGCGCCGACGTGGCGGCGGTCGCGTCGAGCGTGCTGCTCGCACCGGATGCGCACCGCGGGGCGACCTACGACCTGACCGGCCCTGAGTCGCTCACGGCGACCGAGATCGCCGCGGCGATCTCGCACGCTCGGGGCACGGCGGTGACCTTCCACGACGAGAGCATCGAGGAGGCGTACGAGTCGCGGGCGAAGTGGGGTGCGCCCGCCTGGCAGAACGACGCCTGGGTCAGCACGTACACGGCCATCGCGAGCGGCGAGCTGTCTCGAGTGACCGGTGACGTCGAGCGCGTCACCGGCCGGCCGCCGCTGACGTTCGCGGCATACCTGGCGGAGGAGTAGCGGGCGTCAGGAACGCAGGAGGCGGTGCTCGATGCGAGAATCTTTCGATGACGTTCGCAGCCGCTCGCCTCGCTCTCGTTTCCGCGCTTGTCGCCGCGGCGCTCACACTCAGTGGCTGCACGGGGACGGGAACCTCTGGGGGCTCGTCCCCTGAGGCGGCGTCCCCGACGCCGACGATCGCGGAGCCCCCGAGCACCCCGATCGTCGAGCAGACGATCACGGACGAGCTCACGGGAACGTCCGTCACCACGCTCGCGATGGTGACAGATTTCGAGTCCGCGGCGAACGCGTCCGTCTCCGACGGGCTCCAGGCGGTGCTCGTGAAGGTCCGCTTCACTGCGGGCGACGAGTACGGCGGCGCGGAGAGGCCGACGCTGGTCTCCATCACCGACCGCGACGTCAACCTCGACTACGTCTCGCTCGGCCTGACGAACCCGGAGACGCTCGCGCCGGCGATGACCGCCGCCGGGTACACGCCGATCAACAGCGTCCAGCCGGGTGAGACGGTGACCGGCTGGGTCGGAGCGTGGCTGCGCGATGACTACACGCAGTTCGACCTGGTCTACGACCGCGGCGAGAGCACGGTCTTCGGCGGCGACCAGAGCGGGGAGAAGATCCCGCCGTTCCAGCAGATCGTGCCGCTCGAGCCGAGCGAGTAGCGCTTGCGCGGCGCGTCAGCTCTTCGTGAGGTCCTGCGCGAGCATCACGATGATGCCGCTCGGGCCCCGCAGGTACGTGAGCTTGTACACATCCTGGTAGTTGGCGACGCCTCGCAGCGGGTGGCAGCCGTGCTTCGCGGCGATCGCGAGCGACTCGTCGATGTCGTCGACGGAGAACGCGACGCGGTGCATCCCGATCTCGTTCGGCAGCGTCGGCTCCGTCTCGATGGCTTCCGGGTGGAGGTACTCGAACAGCTCGAGCTGCCCGTGCCCATCCGGCGTCTGCAGCACGGCGATCTTGGCGTGGTTGCCGTCGAGGCCCACGGCGGTGGACGCCCATTCGCCGCTCACCTCGTCGCGCCCGAGCACCGTCAGGCCGAGGTCGGTGAAGAAGGCGATGGTGGCTTCGATGTCTCGGACGGCGATGCCGACGTTCTCAAGTCTGATGGGCATGGTCCGCATGCTACTCAGCGCTGTCGAGCGGATGCGGAAGCCCGGGTGGGGCGGTCGCCGCGGGCGGGGTTCAGACGCCGCTGGCTCTCACCCGACCGACGCGGCCGCCGATGGGCCAGGTCGTGAGCCGCTCCGTCGCCGGGTCGCCCCAGAGGGCCGTCAGGTCACGGCCGACGTCCTCCAGCAGGCCCGCCCGGCCCGCCTCCCGCGCGGCGCGGACGGCCGACCACGTCGAGAAGTACCCGAGCAGCCCGTCTAGGGTCAGCCGCTTCCGGATGCTCGGGGCCCGGAAGTCGAGCTCCTCGAACGGAAACGGCAGGTCGCGGTATTCGCGCTCGACCAGCCGCCGGGACGGTGGCCAGTACGCGTCGAGGTCGTCGGCGTAGAAGCGCTGTGCTCGTTCGTCGATGGCGGGGTCCTCGATGCTGAGGACGCCGTAGCAGAGGAGCGCGATCACACCGCCATCGGCGCTCACACGGATGACCTCGTCATAGAACCTGGGCAGCTCGAACCAGTGCGCGGCCTGAGCGGCGCTGACCAGTCCGACGGAGCAGCTGCCGATGCCAGCAGGCAACAACTCCGCCGGTGCCTGCTGGTACTCCACGTCCGGATGCGGAGCCGCGTTCGCGATCTGCTCCGCGCTCGGGTCGACACCGATCACCCGGTCGAAAGCTCCCCCGAGCGTCGTCGTGAACTGGCCGTTCCCGCATCCGACATCGACGGCGAGGTCCGTGCGCGGGGCGAGCCGTGCGAGGTCGGCCGCGAGCGAGGCCGGGTAGCTGGGGCGGAAGCGGGCGTACGCCTGTCCGCCCTCGTCGAACCAGTTGCGTGCATCCGGGGTCATGCCGTGATGCTAGGCCGGACAGCTGGACGCGCCACGGTCACCCCGCGGCGGTCTCCGCGGCGAGTCGTTCGAACTCCAGCTGGACGCGCGGGTGCTCGAGCACGCGGAAATGCCCACCCGTGTGCAGCTGCACGTTCTCGGCGCCCAGCAGGAAGCTTCCCTTCGGGATATGCGGGTCGAAGCAGCCGTAGACCGACACGATCCGGGAGTTCACCTCCTCCTCGAGGGAGAGCGCCAGGATCGTGCGGTCGCGCGGCGAGAAGATCCGCAGGCTCGGGGTGAACAGGAGGCGCGCGTACGAGGATCCTCCGAAGGGTGTCGCCACGGCGAGCATCGAGCGGATACGCGGCACCCCCGCGCCCTGCGTCATCGCGTACTTGCCGACGAGTCCGCCCTTGCTGTGGGCGACGATGATGACGTCGTCGAGGTCGTGGCGCTCGAGCGCCTCGACGAGGTGCGCGGCCGCGTCCGGCACGGGCTTCCGGTTGAAGCCGAGCGGGTCGAGGACATGCACCGGGTGTCCCGTCGCGTGGATGGCGCGGATGGCCGGCAGCATGAAGCGCCACGGCTCGTACACCCCGGGGATCACGACGACGGGGGCACGGTGGCCGTCGAGGAATGCCGCCGGGTCCGTGCGATCGAGTGCGGCGCGTGCCTGCTGCGCGACGACGTAGGCGTAGTCGAGGGCCCACCACCAGAGGCGCGTGGCTGAACGGCGGATGGCGCGGATCATGCCGCGCCCGCGAGCTCGCCGATGCCGCAGGTTGGCAGTGCAACCCACCCCTCGATCTTCGCTGCGTCGAGCAGTTCGGGCGGGACCGGCAGCGTCTTGCCGAGCGCGTGAGCTCGCGCGATGAGGGAGGCCGCGACGGCGTCGAGCGCATCGTCGGAGCTGCCCAGGAGCGCCTGCTGCTCCTGAGTCGTCTCGAGCCAGGGAAGCGCCTCGAGCAGCATCTGCGCGGCCAGGACGCGCGCTTCCGGCTTGGTCTTGTAGCCGGGGGTCAGCAGGCCCCACGCGCGCAGCGCGGCCGCCGGGTACACCTCGGCGAGGCGACCGCCGCCGGAGCGGTCGACCTGCTCTCCCGCGGCCGCGAACCCGTCGAGCAGCTCGGCGCAGTGGATGGCCGTCATGCCGAGGCGGTCGGTCGAGACGCTCAGCGGCCAGCGGCCAGTCTGCTCTCGCACGACCCGGTCGGTGTGCCGGTACGCGAGGCGGCGGCGTAGCTCGATGCCGGTCGCGGTCGGCGGCTCTGGCCGCTGGGCGGCGTGCGCCGAGACGAACTCCACGAACTCGATCGGCCAGCCGAACGCGCAGTCGATGCCGATGCTCGCCGCGTCTTCGGCCAGCTCGATGATCTCGCTGTCCGAGATGCCGAGCTGCAACTGGGTGAGGCGTGCTGCGCCTGCATCTGCACCCGTACTGGCGCCCCACTCGATGCTGGCGAGCGCCGTGCGCGTGGGTTCTGCTGCCAGGTCGACGCCAACGGTTTTCACCCGCGCCACGCTACGCGAACGTGCTCTGGTCGGTGCTCAGCTCCCGCGGGGTTGACAGTCACGGTGACGACAGCGCGATTTCTGTCCCCGGGAAGCGTGATCGGGCCGTGTCGTCACCGTGGCTGGCAGCTCGGCGCGCGCACCGAGGGCTCTGCTGCGGGGCGGTCTGCTCGGCGGCACCTGGCTAGGCTGGCGTCGTCGAGGCGCGCTCCGCTGCGCGAGGTCAGAGAGGGGCGCTCGTGAGCGTGGGGTCGAGTACCGCGGGACCGGAGGCGGCGGCTCGCCGTTCGCTGCTGATCGCGGTCTTCTCGCTGCTCGGAGCCACGCTCTTCTGGGCGAGCAATTACATCGTCGGCGCGGCCGTGCTCGAGACGATGGACCCGCTCAGTCTCGTGCTGTGGCGGTGGACGCTCGCAGCCGTGCCGCTGCTCGCGATCGCGCACTTCGTGGAGCGCCCGGATTGGCGCGAGGTGCTGCGGGCGTGGCCGTGGCTGCTGGCGCTCAGCTGCACTGGCCTGGCCGGGTACAACCTGACGCTCTACGCGGCGTTGCAGTACAGCGACGCCTTCAGCGCGTCGCTCATCAACGCGTTCAACCCTGCCGTGATCGCGGTGGCGGCGGCGATCTTTCTCAGGCAGCGCCTCACGCGGACCGGTGTCGCCGGCGTGGTGATCGCCCTGGTCGGGGTGTTCGTCGTGGTGAGCGGCGGCGACGTCGGTGCATTCCTGGAGACGGGGTTCGGCGTCGGGCAGATGCTCATGTTCGGCGCTGTCGGCATCTGGACGGCCTACACGATCATCGGCCGCAGGTCACCGCCGCTGCCGCCGATCACGTCGACGTCGATCCAGGCGGTCATCACGGTGCTCCTGGTCGCGCCCGTCACCTTCGCGACGGGTGGTCCGCAGCTCCCGGTGTCAGCGGATGCGGCCACCTCGCTGGCGCTGATCGCCGTGTTCCCGTCGGTGCTGTCCTACCTGCTCTGGAACCGCGCGCTCGCGGTGATCCCGGCGGCTCGAGCGGGGGTGTTCCTGAACCTGATCACGGTGTTCACGGTCGCGTTCACCCTGCTGGCGGGCCAGCCGTTCACGGTCGGACAGCTGGTGGGAGGCGGCGTCGTGATCGTCGGCGTGGTGGTCGCGAACGCCGAGGCGTTCCGGCGGCCGGGGGAGCCGCATCCGCGGATCTCCTGATCAGCTGGCTTGCCAGCGCGCGCGTCTTCACTGCGGCGAGGTCGGGAGAAGCTCGGATGCGCTCAGTCGGCTCGTGTGCCTGCGGGCGCCGTCGGGGCTTCCGCCGGGTGTTCGCGCGTCGGCTTCCCGCGGCCGACCAGCCAGCTGGAGACGGCTGCCAGGGCGACCAGCACCAGCACGGCGATGAGCGCGGACCTGAGCCCGAAGTCCTCGCCGAGGAAGCCGAGCGCGGGCGGGCCGACGAGGAACGCGATGTACCCGAGGGTGGCGGCGAACGCGACGCGGGCATCCGGCCGGTCGCCTGATGCTCCGGCTGCCGACAGCGCGACGGGGAAGCCGAGTGCGGTGCCGAGGCCCCACAGGATCGCGGCGCCGGCGGCGACCGCCTGGTTGTCGACGAAGATGATGAGTGCCAGGCCCGCCGCCCCGATGAGCGCGCTCGCGCACAGCACTGCTGGCCGGCCGAAGCGGTCGACGAACGAGCCGCCCACGAAGCGACCGACGGTCATCGACAGGGCGAAGACCGCGAAGATCCCGGAGCCCCAGGCGGCGTCGAAGCCGTGGCCGTCGACCATGACGAGGGGCAGCCAGTCGTTGGCGCTTCCTTCGGCCATGGCGAGCGCGAGCACGATGACGCCGATGAGCAGCAGCGTCCTGTCTCGCCAGAGCGGGCGGCTCGCAGGCGCGGCTCGCTCGTCGGTGCTCACGGTGGTCGCAGCCTTCCCGGTGGCCGGCGGCAGGAGGCGGATGGACGCCACGAGCCCGGCCGCGACGACCACCGCCGCGATGCTGAGGTGCAGCAAGACCGGGAACGACGTGGCCGTGGCCACGATGCCGCCGACGGCGCCGATGGTCGTGCCGAGGCTGAAGAAGCCGTGCATGGCCGGCAGCGTGGACTTGCCGAGCTGCCTTTCCACGTCGGCGCCCTCGATGTTGAGGGCCACCTCGGCGCCGCCCATGCCGAGGCCGAAGAGTGCGAGGCCGAGCGCCACGACGGCCCCGGACGCCAGTGCTGCGCCCGCCCCGATGGTGAGGGCGCTCGCGGCGACGAGCGACATGCCCACGGTGATGACGGGGCGGGCGCCGAACCTGCTGACGAGCCTGCCGGAGCTGAGGATGCCGACCATCGACCCGACCGACAGGCCGAAGAGGATCAGCCCCATTTCCGCGGTCGAGGCGCCGAGCGCATCCCGAACATCCGGGGTGCGGGTCACCCAGGAGGCGATGGTGATGCCGGGGAGGAAGAAGAGCACGAACAGCGCGATGCGGCGCCGCTGGGGGGAGGGGGACATGGGGTCCGTTTCAGGCTGGGGAGAGGCTCCAGCCTAGCGACGCCTCACGACGCGGTGGCTTCCCCGGGTAGACGACGCCGATGGCGGCTCGAGCCTGGTCGAGCACCTCCATGATCTCGATGGATGCCTGCCAGGGCATCACCGGTGACTGCGTGGAGCCGCTCGTGAGAAGGCGCGCGAACTCCGCGGCCTCGAACTGGAAGCCGCCCGGTACGGTCGCATCCCACTCGGTGGTGAGCGCACCGCTGACGCCGTCGGTCGACTCGTCGGACGCCTGCTCGGAACCGTCGCGGTCGAACTCGCTCACGCGCAGCATCCCGGGGACGAAGAACTCGGCGGGCAGCTCGACGACGCCGCGCTCGAACACGAACTCCGCCCTCGAGGGGGCCCGCCCTTCGAAGCTGCAACGGGCTGTGCCGACGGCGCTCGCGGTGCGCATGATGACGGATGCGGAGCCGTCGACGGCGTACCCTGGCAGCAGGTTGCCGGCTGCGGCGACCTCGACGGGCGGGCCGAGGAGGTCGTGCACGGCGGCGATCGAGTAGACGCCGATGTCGAGCAACGCGCCCCCGCCCTGTTCGACGTCGACGATGCGCGGGACGGGAGCGTGCATGATCCCGGCGAAGTTCGCGTGCGCCGTGACGAGGCGGCCGAGCAGCCCGTTGGCGGCGATCTGCCTCGCCACCGTGAACTGGGGGAGGAACCGGGTCCACATGCCGTCGACGACCAGCACTCCATGCTCTTCTGCGGCGGCGAAGACGTCGCGGGTCTCGGCGGCGTTGAGGGCGAAAGGCTTCTCGACGAGCACCGGCTTGCCGGCGCGGATGCACGCGAGCGCGAGGTCGCGGTGGGTCGAGTTGATGGTGGCGAGGTAGATGGCGTCGACGTCCGGGTCGGCGATGAGGTCGGCGTAAGAGCCGTGCGCGCGCTCGATGGCCAGCTCGTCGGCGAACACCTGGGCGCGTGACAGCTCGCGCGCTCCGACCGCCGCGATCGTCGACCGGGTGTGCGCGGGAACCTCCCGCGCGAACCTGCGCGCGATGTGGCCGGCCCCGAGGATCCCCCAGCGCAGCGGGGGCGCATCCACCGGGTCGAGCAGCTCGACGCCCTCCGCGAGGCGGGCGATGGGGGTGGGGAGCTCGGCGACGAACGCGGGGGAGGTGGTGGAGGTCATCGTTCGAGTCTGGCAGGGGAGCATGGTGCCAGTCGAGGAGCGGATCCGGCACGCGGATGCTCGCGGGCTCGCACTGTCTGCCTACCCCAGCCCCAGGTCGATGACGATCTTGCCGCGGGCCCGGCGCTCGTCGAGGCTCGCGACGGCCTCGGGGACCTGCCCGAGCGGTACGACCTCGCTGATGGAAGCGCGCAGCTCACCGCGCTCCACGGCGGGTGAGAGCCTGGCCCACTGCTCGGGCAGCGAGACGAGGCACTCGGGCATGAGCCCCTCCCAGGCGGCGCCGATGACGGAGATGTTGTTCAGCAGCAGTCGGTTGGTCTTCACGGTCGGGATGCTGCCGCCGGTGAAGCCGAGGACGACGAGGCGGCCGCGCTTCGCGAGGCAGCGCAGGGAGTCGGTGAAGCGGTCACCGCCGACGGGGTCGAGGACGACGTCGACGCCGCGGTGGTCGGTGAGCTGGCGGACCTCGGTCAGGAAATCGGCCGCGAACACCGTGTGGTCGGCGCCGACCGCCTCGGCGAGCGCGGCTTTCTCCTCGGTCGAGACGACAGCGATGACGGTGGCGCCGATGAGCTTCGCCTGCTGGATGAGGGCGACGCCGAGACCGCCGGCGGCGCCTTGGATGAGGACGGTCTCGCCGGGCTGCACCTGCCCGCGGTCGCGGAGCGCGAAGTCGGCGCTGAGGAGGTTGATGGGCAGCGCGGCGGCGTCGACGAAGCCGATCGAGTCGGGTAGGGGCAGCACGCGGTCGGCCGGAGCGACGACGTAGTCGGCGAAGGTTCCGTGGCTCGCGACGCCGAAGACCCGGTCGCCTTCTGCGAACCCGGAGCCTTTGCCAGCCTCGGCGACGATGCCCGCGAACTCGCTGCCCAGCGCAAACGGGGTCGGGATGCGGTGCTGGTACTCGCTGCGCGACTGCAGCACATCCGGGAACGCGACGCCGGCCGCACGCACCTCGACGAGCACGTGGCCGGGCGGCCGGAGCGGGACGGGCAGATCGCGGAGCTCGAGGCTGCTCGGCCCGCCATCCGTCGAGTTCACGATCGCACGCATCGAGCCGGCACGGCCGTGCGCGTGCGCGGGCTCGCGGTCGGGGTCGAGCGTCGGGTGATGCGTGGGCTGGTCTGGCTGCGCATCCGACATGACTGCCACGGTAGCCGCTGCGTTGCGAGCTCGCCCGCGAGCTGCCCCGAATGGTCGCTGGTCGTGCTCCTCCCGGCGCGAGATCCCCCAAATGGTTGTTCAGGAGGGCTCCAAGGCGACCATTTGAGGCGACTCACGGGGAGTGGGAGAGGGAGTGGCGCGGGGCGTAGGGCGTAGACGACCGCGGCCCCGCGCATCCACCGTGAGGTGGATGCGCGGGGCCGCAGTTGTGATGCGCGCGAGTGCTACTCGCTCGTCACGCGTCCTCGGCGCTTCTTGATGAGGAACGCCGCCCCGGTGCCCGCGAGGACGACCCCGAGGAGTGCGAGGAAGCCGGCGAGGCTGCCGTCGACGCCCGTCGTGGCGAGGTCGCCGTCCTTGCCTCCGGCATCAGAGCCGCCGTTGCCGTCGCCAGAGCCGTCACCGTTTCCGGGGCTCGACGTTGGCGCGGTCGTGCCGGTGCCGTCAGTCGAGGTCGGCTGCGGCGTCGGCTCGGTCGTGCCGGTCGGCTCCGGCCCCGGTTCGGCGATGCTCTCGACTGCGCTGTTCAGCGTGACGGGACCTGTGAGGCCAGCCGGGATGAGGCCGGACCCGCCATGCACGCTGTTGTACGCCTGGTACTTCACGTTCGCGGTGGGGTCGCTGTTGTAGAGCTCCTTGAGGCCTTCGCGGCGGTTGCTCTGCACGGGCTGCACGTCGACCTCGATGACGTTGGAGCCGTTCACGAGTGCCGGCGCGATGTCGACTTCGTAGGGTGCGGCGTACAGCTGCGTCACGAACTCGTGCTCGGTGCCGGGGTTCACGCGCACCGTCGCGGCGTTGTGCACGGTGCCGAGGTTCAGCACCGCTCCGCCTTCGAGCAGGTCGGCTGCATCCGGAATCTCGACTGAAGTGCGGTAGGTGCCCGAGTCGGTGACGTACCGAAGCTCGTTGCCGAGGAAGCCGTCGGCGCTCCAGTCGCCGAGCACCTCGCCGGTGTACTCGGACGTGCTCGCCTCGCCTGGCGCGTTCGAGCCGATGTTGTCGGCCGTCACCTCGAGCGAGAACGCCCCGAGCTCGTGGGCGACGCCGCGTTCGGTGGTGTCGATCGACGACGGACTTCCGTCGGAGACGGCGGCGTCGGCGATGCCGGTGCCGGCTGGCTCGCAGAGCAGGGCGACCGCTCCGCTCGCGTCGAGCGTCGCCGAGACGACGTTGCCGTCGACCTGTGCGTCGAAGATCTCGCCCGTCTCAGGGTCGAGCCACCAGCACGCGTCGAGGCCGTCGCCGACGGTGAGGTTCACACCCGTGGCCGCTTCCGCGGAGGTGTTGCGCACGTAGGCGAGCTCGCCTCCGGTCGGGAGCGTGCGACGCCCGAAGCGGACGTCCGTGTTCTCCTCGTAGGAGATGGGTGCGTCGACCGAGGCCGCGAGGGCCGCGGGGACGGCAGCCGCATCGACGGCGCCGCCCATGGCCGCGGCGATCTCGCCGACCTGTGCGTCCAGGGCTGCGTAGTCGCCGCCCGCGTAGCCGGGCTGCGCGGCGGGAGCGGCGCCCACGAAGACGATCGGAGCGCCCGCGTCCTTGAGCTTCTGCAGCGCCTGCATCGTCTCGAGCGGCACGGTGCCGCTCTCGACGAGCATCGCGTCGAAGGATGCGTTGCCGCCGTTCGCGACGAGGTGCGAGCCGTCCCAGCTGAGACCGGTCTGGATCGTGTCGTCGTTGATCGCATCCCACGCCCAGCCGTTCGCCTGGGCCGTGGTGACGGATGCGAGCGGCGTGGAGCCGCCACCGAACCCGCCGCCGCTGGCCAGCGCCCCGAAGAGCGGCATGTAGATGGCGACGTCGCTGCTGTTGGTGCCGGACTGCATCAGGTAGTTCGCACGCGAGGCGTAGGAGTTCATCGACGCGTAGTAGTCGGCGATGCCCGCGGTGTCGGCCATCTCGACGCCGATCGTGGGCCAGGCGCGCCAGCCCTCCTCGGCGTAGAGGTTGTCGTCGGAGGTGAAGGCGGGGTCGTCGTTGCCGCTGTAGGTGGCGCTGAGGCCGTGGTAGAAGAAGTTGTTCACGCCGCTCGTGGCCATGAGGTCGTAGCCCTGCTTCATGAACTCGGGCGTGATCTGGAACGGCACCGAACCCAGCGTGAAGACCTCGGAGGTGACGAGGTTCTTGCCGTAGAGGTGCGCTCCGGATGCGACGCGCTTCAGCGAGTACTCGTCGAGCCCCTCCGTCTCCGGGATGTCGACGTACTGCGACGACTTGAGGGTGTCGATGGGTGGGTTGTACGCCTGCTGGCGGTAGTCGATGCCGTACTCGCCGAGGGTCGTCGAGAAGGCCTCGAGGCCCTGCAGGAACGAGTCGTTGAGGAGCACGCCGTAGTCGTGCACGATTCGCTGCGACTCCTCCTCGCTGAGGTTCGAGGCGAGGAGCGGGACTCCGCTGCCGCCGCCGAAGCGGCTGACCTCGGGGGTCTGCATCCCGAGGGCCGCGTACTCGGGCTTGACCGTCGGGGTGCCGTCGATGAGGAACGAGTCCTGGTAGAGCGAGTAGAGGGAGGGGAGGTACGGGGTGATGTCGTAGCCGAGCAGCTCCTGCGACTCCGCCGCGGCCTGAATGAGGTCGTTGTAGTGGCGGTCGGTGTAGAACTCGTAGCTGTCGTTGAAGGCCGCGCGGATGTCGCGCGACTCGACGATGTCGTTCAGCGCCGCTTCGCCGAGCCAGCCGTCGACGAGCTTCGTGATGGCGACCGGGTTGAGGTGGTCGACGACGTAGTTGCGCTTGTCCGTCGTCGTGTTCTCGATGATCGAGTTGAAGCCGTAGGCGCCCGTCGCGGCGCTGTAGAGCGCGACGACCTCGTAGTCGCCGGCTTCGAGCTTCGAGGTGTCGACGCCGAAGGTCGTCTGCCCGTCGCTCGGGTAGGAGAGCTGGGCGGCGTCGAGGTCGAGGACGGGCTGCTGCTCGTAGGTCTTGACGGTGCTGAGATCGGAGGTGAGTGTCTGGTTCGCCGTGGTCAGGTCGGCGCCCTGACCGGTGATCGGGGCGAGCATGACGGAGTTGAGGTGCACGTTCGCCGGGTCCCACTCGCCGAAGTCGAAGCCGAACTTCTCGGAGGCGAAGAGCGGGCTGACCTCCGCCTTCGGGATGCCGAGGGAGACCTGTCCCGTCCCAGAGGGAACCGACACGTCACCTGACACGAGGGTGAGCGCTCCAGCCGCATCCACTCGTACGGTGGCCCGGCCAAGCGCCATCGTGTTCTGGCTGTCCTCGAGGGCGATGGAGTCATCGCTCGCCAGGTACCCGCTGCCGATGTTGAGGTCGACCGTGATGCCGAGCTCGTTCGCGCGGGCGACGACCGCGTCGAGCTTCGCGAAGTACTCGGGCGACTCGTAGCCGAGGATCGCCTCGGTGTCGTGACCCGCGGCGGCGTCGTAGATCGAACCGCCGTTGCCTCCGTTGCCGGCGATGCCCTCCTCGGTGAGGAATCCCTTGGAGAAGGCGACGATCTCGACCGCGCCGAAGCCGTTCTCGTGCAGGTAGTCAACCTGGGCGAGCAGGTCTTCCTGGCTGGCCGCGTTGCCCGGCCACCACCAGCGCACGCCGGGCCGGAAGTCGACGCCCGGCTCGGCGAACTCGGTGGGGTCGATGGCGCTGGTCGTCGTGGAGTGCTCGTCTCCGATGGCGGGGCCCGCGACCGCGAGCGTGCAGGCCACGGAGAAGGCCGCCCCGAGCGCAAGCGCCCGTCGCCCTCTTCTTCGTTGATCGTTCATCTTTGGACCTCTCTGGCATCGTTGCCAATGACGGGGTGTGAACTGTCGCGCGGGTGCGCACCGTGGGGGATAGCTCCGGTGTGCGGCGCGAATCGCTTCGATTGAATCGATTCACGGGTGAACCTAACACGTGTTAGGGAACGCGGCAAGAGACAATGAGGACATGCCTCCAGGCCCCAGCGACACCTCCATACCGCGGTACTCGAGACGGGACATCACCCCGCATCCGCGACGCGACGAGATCCTGGATGCGGCGACTCGGGTGTTCACGGTCAAGGGCTTCAACGCGGCATCGATCCGCGAGATCGCCGTCGAGGCTGGCATGTCCCACACCGGCGTGCTCCACCACTTCCCCGACAAGGCCGTGCTACTCGAGACGCTCCTCGAGCGCCGCGGCCAGCGCGCCGCCGCGGAGGTCGGCCTCGACTTCTCCACCGGGGTCTCCTACCTCAGAGGACTGCTCGCGCTCGCCACTCGCGACGTCGAGAAGCCGGAGGGGGTTCTCATGTTCAGCATCGTGTCCGCAGAGGCCCTGGCGCCCACGCATCCAGCACACGCCTCGATAGCGCGCTGGTACGAGTTCCTGCGCTCGACGGCATTCGACGCGCTCACGGACCTGCAGGAGAAGGGGCTCTACGCTCGCGCCGACGTTCCGCTGGAGCTCGCGGCCGTCCAGATCGCCGGCCTCAGGGCAGGGCTGACGCAGCAGTGGCTCCTGGCGCCCGAGGTGGATGCGGTCGCAGCATTCCGCGTGCAGCTGCAGTCGTACGTGACCGAACGACTCTGAGGTCGGACTCGCTCAGGCGGCGCCGTGGCCGGCGCGCAGGCCGCGACGTGACTCCCGGACCCGTTCCAGCACCGCGACGGCGCTGGCGACGAAGATGGCCACGATGATGCCGAGCAGCGGCAGCGCCGCGGCAACCCCGATGATGGCTCCCGTGGCGGCCGTCCCAGCCGATCCGGCGGTGATCTTGAGCGCACCGACCCAGACGAACACCTGGCCGCGGGCCTCCGGTGGCGAGTACTCGCTCCGGGCTGCGAGCGTCGCCGCGAAGAAGCAGGCATTCGCGACGCCGACCGCGGCGTACGCGGCCACCGAGAACCAGAAGCTGGGCGACAGCATCACGGCGAGCAGACCGAGTGCGGTCGCTGCGGCGAGCTTTGGCAGGAGGGCATCCGCCTCCCCTCGCAGGGGGCGGATCGTCACGCCGGCGGAACCCAGAAGGTTGCCGACTCCGTACGCGGCGGTGAGGACTGCGGCTGCGGAGGCCGCGGTGTCGAGGGTGGCCGTGCTGGCGACCGCGACGATCGGCAGGGTCGCGACGGAGAATGCGACGATCACGGTCAGCGAGAGCTTGCGGCGGAGTCGGCCGGACCAAAGCATGAGGCGGAGGGTCCGGAATGGCCGGGGGACATCTGCTCCTGCACCGGCTGCGGGCGCAGGTGGGAGGAATCGCACGAGCACTGCCGCGACGAACGTGCCAGCGGCGAGCACGAGCGCGGCCGCGGTCGGCGTCGACCAGGCTGCGATGGCCGCCACGACGCTGGGCCCGAGCGTGCCACCGAGACCGTAGGTGGCCACATCCCATCCTTGGGCGCGTCGCTGGCTCACCCGATCCACCCCCGCGATCGCGGGGAGGCGGCTGCTGATGCCACCGGTGAGGAAAGGGCCGAAGAGGCCGGAGATCGCCAGGAGCCCCGCGGGGACGATGGCCCAGGTCAGCGGATACAGGAGCACGGCGGCTGCGAGCGTTGCGCCGTGGACGACGCAGGCGATTGCGATGACGTTTCGGCCATCGCGCGCCGTATCCAGGCGGCGGGCGATGAGCGGGCCGAGCAGGTGCGGGGCAGTCAGGCTCGCGCCGAGGACGCCTGCAAGCCAGCCCGGGGCGCCGCTCGCGGTGACGATGAGCACGATGGCGACGACGCCCCCGCCGTCGGCGCTGCCGGCGAGCGTGGCGGCGGTGACGTAGCGGGTCAGCCCCCATCTCGGACGCGCGGCGGAGGTGTCGTCGGTCATCGCGTCAGTTCTGGAGGCCGAGGTCTGTGACGAGTTTCGCTACGTCCAGGCGCTCTTCGGTGCTGAGACCGAGGATCGGGCGGGGCAGGCTGCTCCTGGTGACGAGCCCGAGATGCTCGGCGATCGCGGCCGTGACGCGCAGGCTGCCGTGCTTCGCGAGGGCATCCCAGAGTGGCTGGTGGCGGTTGGATGCTGCGCGCGCGGCGTCGACGTCGCCGGCCAAGGCGGGCCGCGCGATGGCTGTCGCGAATCTCGGGGGAGGCCCCCGGAAGATCAGCGATAGCCAACTGAGCAACGCCGCGCACCTGGTCGCAGCCGACATACCGGTGGCCGAAGTCGCCCGCAACCTCGGCCTCTCACACGCAACGCTCTACCGGCGCTTGCGGGCCGCCGAACCACCGGCAGCCGAACCACCCGAGGTCACGGGAGGGACGCACCCTCCCGCCTTGCATGGACTCACGGTTCCGATAGCCCGTCTTTAGGACATAAACGACGAAGATCTGACACGGGGGAAGTACCCGAATTCAGTGCCGCAGTAGCGCGGTGGCGCGCACACACGAGGCAACCCTCGGATCGCAATGATCCGAGGGTTGCCTCGTCAACGTTAGGCCGAGCGCTCAGTAGCGTTGAGCACCTCGACGACGATCTCTCGATCAAGCTGCGGAGTCTCGGCGTCCCACCGGAACAGAAAAACTTCCCGGACCACCTGATCCGTCTCCTCTGCTTCGGAAGAAGCTTTTTCAGCGGAGTCGAACTTAAGTATCGTTCCCTGATCGGAGCTCAGCGCCTGAGTGCACTCCGACGAGATACCGCAAATCTCGCTGGTAGCGTCGCGCTGATTCGTCAGCACATCGCTTGCTTCGGTGTCCCAAATCAGGTTGAGATTGACGTTCCAAGCTGGGGTGCAACCCGCTAATACGAGAGCAGAAGCTCCGATTAACAGGCCGAGACGTTTGGTCTTTGGCATAAGACTTTCTACCACGGCATGTTGGGGGTGTCCCAGTTGCACTGGTGTCCCGCGATGTAAGCGGGCGACAGGTAAACGGCGATGGGGTCGGTGCGCTCAACGCGTCGGATTTCGAGGTCCCAGCTCGGTCCGCCGAGGTTCCCGAGGCCGTAGCCCGAGTGGCAGTAGTACTGCTGTCGAACGGTGTGGAAGATCAACGACTGAACCGGGGAGCGGTAAACGAACTCCGCCCAGCCTTGGTTGCTCAGGACCGTGATTCCCCACTGCAGGGTGGCTCCAACGGGCACACCCGCGTGCACGGATTGGCCCCAGCCAGACTTCACCAGGTAGTGCTTGGAATCGGGTGCCCATTAGTAATCAACGATACTGAACAGGTTCGTCCCCCAGAGCGGGTCAGCGACGATTGGGTACTCGAAGCTGCCTGCCGAGACGTCGACCACCTGCGTCACGTTGAGGCCGTCGATCTCGTACCGTGTGGGGACGGACACGCCTGCTGCGTCGAGCGCCCAGGCCGGCGCGACTCCACCGATCATCTCTTCGTTCTCGTCCAGGAAAAGGAGCGACCCTCCTTCGATCTCGACGATTGACGTCATGCCGTCGGCCGAAAACGCGTAGGGGATGACGTGGTCTGACTCAGGAGACGCGATTGTGGAAGTGACTCTCACTGAGGCGTCGTCGGTGACATTACTGATTGTAGTTACACCGGTAGCGTTCTCTACGACGAGTTCAGCATTCTCGGTGATGGCCGTCGTTGCAGGTTCGACAACCTGGTATTCGAGTGTGACCTCTGGCCCCAGAACACCTTGAACGCTTGCTGTCGCATTGTCGGCGTCGAGCGTGATGACGCCGTTCGATTCGCCAGTGAGTGGATCCTCAACGACACCTGTAACTTGCTCACCTTCGACGACCAGGTCTGGGTGAGTACCCTCGAAGACCTCGGGTGCGACTGCCTCGATAGCCGCTACCGCCTCAGGCTCAGTCGGAGCCACAGGCTCTTCCTCCGCGAATGCAGGCGAAGGAGCCACTAGGCCAGCCATAAGACAGATGAATGAAACTGCTGCGATTCGCAGCCTGACCCTGGAACCTTCTGAATCATCACCATTGACAATGAACGAAACTCGACGCATGAATCCTCTTCCCGCTCGGTAACGATTTCTTGGATCGTAGTGGACGCGTGGCCCCGACGGAACTCGCCAGCATGAACATTGCTGTCAACAATCCGTATTGTCGCGCGACAGTAGGCAGAATTCGACATCTAATGACCCGGGCAACAACCAACCCATGACTGAACTTTAATAGAAACCCCGCACTCGGAATCGAAATTTGCCCGAGGAATCTGGCTCATCGCGTTTGAGAGTGTAGGAGTGGGGGAGTGCGTCGTTGCGCTGGTAGAGGTCGAGGTCTCCCATGATGGAAGTTCCTACACACCCATCCGAGAGACCTCGACATGCGTAACGCTACCCTC
>NZ_JBEWYX010000021.1:0-61100 GCF_041366455.1 Pseudoclavibacter sp. JSM 162008 | reverse complement strand
CCGCCACCACGCCACCGCCGCAGACGAACTCCGCCGCGTCACGACCGGCACGAACCTGCGCTAACCTGACCACGCGACCTGAGGAATTCCGATGAGCAACTCTGGGGAATTTCGATGAGCGCCATCACGTACGGGCCTGCCTCTAGGAGGGGATGGGAAGGGAGAAATGCCGACTTGATCGACTGTTGCCCTCGAGGCTCCAATCGCCGAATGACCACACCCGCCGCCGGTCAGATCTTGCGGACTGATATCGTGCGCATGCGGCTCGCTCACTGAGAAGACGACGACGTTACGTATGCGTCAGTGAGAGAGTGAAACTGGAACACGAAAGGGACCCGCAAAAGCACCGCAGTCCTATGAGAGCACTGATGGGATGAGCCCGGAAGGCTGCGCGTGATTGCGGTCGACACCTTTGTTCGTGCCACAGCGCGGAGGTTCGGCTTTGCGGTACGCAGACCCGGGAGCTAGCGGCCGGGCACGCGAAATATCTGCGCGCATTATTCGGAGACATGGACCGGGCCTCGTCGGCGACTGACCACGAGCATCACCCAACGCAGGACTCCATAGGGGGAAGCTCGACATGTTTCACGTGGAACAGAGTCGCGCTGGTCCGTTTGTTGGCGAAGCGAGACAGGGCTCTTTGAGTAGTCACACTCACACCTAGGCTTCGTCGTTCTCATCTGGGTACGAGGTTGGTGCCCGGCCAAGCTTAGAACCTGCGACCCATTCCACCCCAGTCCCGAATGAGCTCTAGGTGGCTCACCAGGTGGCTCACGCCAACGTCCGGCAGTGGAACAGCAGAGAGACCCGGGACGTATTCTGTGCTCAGAGTGCTGCGGCCAGTAGGGTCGTCGATTCCCCTCAACAAGCACAGAGGGCTTGAGTTGGCGCGGCCGTGGTGCAACAACCGGCCGCACGACTCGTCGTCTGACGGTCGCCACATGTGAGAGGACCAAACGTGAATCTAGCTCAGGAAGCGTTTGGTTGATCAGGGCATGCCCTGGGTCGGGCAGGCCGGGGCCCGGGGCCTCGGTCAGCTCACCGGGTCCGTCAAGGTGCCGGGGCACCACAGTCACAGCCTGTCGTCGGGTCGGCTGTTGTCGTCTCTCGCCGTGTCATCGATTCGGTCGGGATCATGTTTGAGCCGGCCTGTATTGCACGTGTGGCCATTCGTAGAGAGTCGGCGAACCGCGAACCGCGAACCGCTAGCCACGGGGACCTACAACCAGAGGTTTCACGTGGAACCCTGGCCTGTACGGATGATTCGGCGCAGGCGGGACAATCATGGAGCCCTGGCGTACCAAGGCTTCTGCCTCCGAATTGAATAGACGCGAAGCGCGGATAGGGCAGAGGGTTTGCGTATGGAGAGCGCAGGGCTCTGCCCCCGATCACGCAACCCCGGCGGATTGAGTCGTAGGGATTTGACACCCTCAGTCAGCACGCAGTTGCACGCGTGTTTCACGTGAAACTCCGGAGCGTGCGCCAGGGGGCCGAGGTACACCGTGATCCGAGGCGCCCACCTGCCCAGGCTGGGGATGGCGGTCCGGAGAGCCGCAACCCCGCCCGGCTCCACAGTCCGAGTCCTCACTGCCCTGCGTCGATTGAGATGTCCCTTTCGAGGAAAGGGAGAACCCGACCTGTTCAGTTCAGCCCGGAGGTTGTCTGTCGTGACACCTCCTGAGATCGATCAATTGATGCAGACGCGCTCGTACCCGCAAAACAATCTCCCCATAGGACTTCGCGTCGCAGCAAGCGGACAAGTGTGCTTCAGCCACTCGCACGGGATACCTCACGTTTCACGTGAAACGAGCATGAGATCACCGAACCAGCGCTTCAATTCTTGCTGCCGTCGGCTGCAGTCCTTGGTCCAATGAGAGTCGTGCGCCTTGAGTGGAATCCTGCAAGACCGGCGATGCATGTGCACGCGGCAGGGATCAAGTGCATCGAAGGCCCACGGGAACCCTGCAGATCAACGACCTCCAGTGAGTAGTCAGCTCGCTTCGGCGGGTCCGGCCCCAATCTCCATGTCTCGGCGCGGGAACGCCACCCTGCTGCCCAGGACGGACAGCCCAACACGTCAACCCTGTGGCTGAAGTTGAAGTATGGGCCGTGTTTCACGTGAAACTTGCGCCGCGCCACCAGCCTCGGCGATTCCACAACTCTGAGCGTCGCCGCGTTTCCATTGCGGATGTGAGGCACAATTGAGACGTCTACTTGAGGGAGAGCATTCTTGAAAGCTTCATCTGCCGGCGACGCTGTGACGCCATCAGCGTCGGGGCTCGACGATTCGCCGCTCGCGACAGCATTGTCTGAGCTGAACCAGCGGAGGAAAAGCCTGGTCAAGAAGGAAGTTCCCCTCCCCAACCACACGCGGATCTTCACGATCTCCAACCAGAAAGGCGGCGTGGGCAAGACGACGACCGCCGTCAATCTGGCCGCAGCTCTCGCTACCCTCGGTGCCCGGGTCTTGGTGATCGACCTGGACCCCCAGGGCAACGCTTCTACGGCCCTTGGCATCGAACATCGTGGAGAGACCGCTGGCACGTACGAAGCGCTCCTCGACGGTGAGCCACTGCGTGAGCTGATGCAGCAGTGCCCTGACATCGACACGCTGTGGTGCGTCCCGGCCACACTCGATCTCGCGGGCGCAGAGATCGAGCTCGTCAACCTCGACAAGCGCGACTACCGCCTCCGACAGGCCATCGCCGCCCTCCTCGACGAGACCACCGGTACCGAGGAAGAGTTCCACTACATCTTCATCGACTGCCCTCCCTCCCTTGGGTTGCTGACGATCAACGCATTCGTCGCCGCTCGGGAGGTACTCATCCCCATCCAGTGCGAGTACTACGCCCTCGAGGGGCTCGGGCAGCTGATCTCGAACCTCAACCTCCTCTCGCAGGACCTCAACCCGCAGCTGCGGCTCACGACGATCCTGCTGACGATGTACGACGGGCGAACCAACCTCTCCCAGGAGGTCGCCGCCGACGTTCGCGAGCACTTCCCTCAAGAAACGCTCAAGGTCGCGATCCCGCGCACTGTGCGAATCTCCGAGGCCCCGAGCTTCGGCAAGACCATCATTTCCCACGAACCAACCTCGACCGGCGCGATCGCGTATCTCGAAGCGGCCGTCGAAATCGCCCAGCGAGGAGCATAACCACCATGGCAACCAAGAAACGCACCGGACTGGGACGAGGCATCGGCGCTCTCATCCCGACCTCCGATAGAGGCGCCTCGCGCCCTTCAGACGTGTTCTTCGACAGCGAGACACCGGCGTACCCGACGACTGCATCGTCACGCACCAATCCAGCAGAGTCTTCACCGAAGGCAGACGGAGCCTCGGAAGACACCTCGAAGGCGGCCCCCGCGTCGGAGAAGTCCACGGCCAACGCACCCAAGCGGGCGGCACCTGCGCGCGCGAGCCGAGCAAAGGTACCCGCAGTGGACGCCGCGACGGCGAAGAGTGGCACCGCGAAGAAGGCATCGGCAGATAAGGCGCCGGCAAGAAGGACGACAGCAGCATCGTCGAAAGCACGCACCACCGCGAAGCCAGATGCCAACGAGGCGGCCGTAGCTCCAGAAACGAACGAGACAACCACACGAGCGGAGACCACTGAATCGACGAACAACGATTCAGCCGGGCTTGAGGCCGGAACAACCGAAACCGCCGCTACAGCGGCGACAGCTGCGAGTGGCGAGAGCCAGGGCTCGGAAGACTCAACCGGAGACGAGGACTCCGACGGTCTGGTTGAGATCCCGGGCACCACCCTGCGCGCTCTGGATCCGAACCGCATCGTTCCGAACGCGCACCAGCCTCGTACGGAGTTCGACGAAGATGCCCTCCAGGAGCTCATCACGTCGGTTCGGGAGTTCGGTGTGCTTCAGCCGATCGTCGTGCGTCCCATCCCTGCCGACCATCCGCTGCGCGATGAGGCCGACTTCGAGCTCATCATGGGCGAGCGTCGCCTGCGCGCGACGAAGGCGGCAGGCCTGGAGAGCATCCCCGCCGTCATCCGGAACACGGAAGACGACGTCATGCTGCGTGACGCGCTTCTCGAGAACCTGCACCGCAGTCAGCTCAACCCGCTCGAAGAAGCATCCGCGTACCAGCAGCTCCTCAACGACTTCGGGATCACCCAAGAGGTGCTCGCCGAACGCATCGGCCGTTCGCGGCCACAGATCAGCAACACGCTGCGCCTCCTGCGCCTCCCGCTGGAAGTGCAGCGTCGTGTCGCGGCCGGAGTCCTCTCCGCCGGTCACGCACGCGCGATCCTCAGCGCCGGGGAACCCGCGGCGATGCAGCAGCTCGCCGACAAGATCGTCAACGAAGACCTCAGCGTTCGATCCGCCGAAGCAGCCGCAGCGAAGTCCAGCAGCGCCAAGGCCGACACGCAGGCACCCATCCACAAGGAGCCACGCAGCGGTCTCACCGGGTACCTCGACGAGATCGGCGAGCAGCTCGGCGACCGGCTCAACACCCGCGTCAAGGTCACGCTCCGCCGCACCAAGGGTCAGATCGTCGTCGACTTCGCCTCGATCGCCGATCTCAACCGCATCCTCGAAGAACTCGGCGAGTCGGCCCCCGGAAAGTAGCCGAGCCGCATGAAGCGCTGAGAACTCCGCACCGCGCGACGAAGCGGGTGGATGGGCCGGAAGGCGCATCCACCCGCTTCGTCATCCGAGGCTTGGTGTGGAGCTACTCGAGCGGCCCGCGCCCGGCAGCTGCGGCAGCCAGCTGGGCGTAGATGGTGCTCAACTCCGAGTCGTCCGCTTCGATGCCGAGCGGCACGATCGAGGTCTCAGTGAGGCCAGGAATGGGGTCGGCCTCGAGGAACCACACAACACCGGCTTCGTCGACGATGAAGTCTGCACGGGCGATGTCCGACAGCCCGATGCTCGCGATCGCGAGGCGCGCGGCGTCACTGACGCGCGCGGCCTCGTCGTCGGAGAGCCTGGCCGGCGCGTAGTAGGTCGTCTCGCCGGCGTTGTAGCGCGCCTCGTAGTCGTACACGCCGTTGTTGGCGACGACCTCGACCGCGGGGAGTGCGAGCGGCTCGCCATCCAGGTCGAGCACGCCGACCATCACCTCACGGCCCTCGATGCGCTTCTCGATGATGACGGTGTCGTCGTAGGTGAAGGCGGTGACGAGCGCCTGCGGGAGCTCCTCGAACGAGACCACCGAGGTGACCCCCTGTGCGGAGCCGCCCTCGACGGGCTTCACGACGGCCGGCAGCTCGATACCGCGGGCGATGAGGCGCATCACGGCCTCGGCACCGAGTTCCCGGAACGTGCTGTTCTCGAGCACGATCGAAGGCGGCGTGGCCAGGCCAGCGCGCTTCGCGATCGCCTTCGCTGTCGCCTTGTTCCAGGCGAGCCGCGCGGACGTCGGACGCGACCCGACGTACGGGAAGCGGCCAGCGCGGAGCAGGGAGTAGAGCGCACCGTTCTCACCGCTGGAGCCGTGCAGCAGCGGCCACACGACATCAGGCTTCGTCTCCTCGAGAAAACCGAGCAGCGACGCGTCGGGCTCGCGGATGGTGACGTCCGCACCCGCTCGACTGAGCGCATCCGCGACTCGCCTGCCGGAGCGCAGCGACACGTCTCGCTCGTGCGAGATGCCGCCGGAGAGGATGACGACGTGCAGGCCCTCGATGCTCAATGGGGTTCCCTTCGTAGGAGAGTCAGGTGCCGCGGTCAGGAGATGTTCGGCGGGGGCATGTTGACGCGGTCCTCGTCCGGCCCGCGTCGCGCCGACGTGCCGAACGTCTCGACGAGGTCGAGCTCGCCGTTGATCACGTTGGCGAGACGTCGCACGCCTACCTTGATGCGTTCGGGCGTGGGGTAGCAGAACGAAAGGCGCATCTCGTGGCGGCCGCGGCCGTCGGCGTAGAACGCGGTTCCGGGCGTGTACGCGACGAGCTCTTTGACGGCGCGGGGCAGCATCTGCTTCGAGTCGAGCTGCTCGGGAAGGCGCACCCAGACGAAGAAGCCACCGTTCGGCTTCGTCCAGCTGAGCTGGGGCAGGTGCTCGTGCAGCGCCCGGTCCATCACGTCGCGGCGTTCGCGGTAGACAGCGCGGTAGCCCTCGATCTGCTGTTGCCAGTCGCTCTGCCGCAGGTACTCCGTGACGACCCACTGGTTGAAGGTCGACGGGGAGAGGATCGAAGCCTCGACCGCCAGAATCAGTTTCTCGCGGATGGCGTGTGGCGCGAGGGCCCAGCCGACGCGCAGGCCGGGCGAGAGGATCTTCGAGAACGAGCCGAGGTAGATGACGTTCTCGGCGTCCATCGAGCGCAGCGCGGGAAGGCCCGGCTTGTCGAAGTACAGGAGCCCGTACGGGTTGTCCTCGAGGATCAGGATGTGCTCGCGCTTGCAGATCTCGAGCACGCGGATACGCCGCTCGAGGCTCATGGTCACGCCGGCCGGGTTGTTGTAGTTCGCGACGGTGTAGAGGAACTTGATGGTTCTGCCGTCGGCTCGAAGACGCGCGATGTTCTCCTCGAGGGCCTCGGGGATGAGCCCGTCTTCGTCAATCGTGACCTGCGCAACGTCTGCCTGATACGACTTGAACGTTCCGAGCGCGCCGACGTAGCTGGGCGCCTCCGTGAGGACGACGTCGCCCGGGTTGAGGAAGAGCTTCGACACGAGGTCGAGTGCGTGCTGCGAGCCGGTCGTCGTGACGACGTCATCCGCGGAGGCGTCGTTGATGCCCTCGAGGCTCATGACCTGCAGGATCTGCTCTCGCACCTCGGGGATGCCCTGTCCGCCGCCGTACTGCAGCGCCTCGGAGCCGTGCTCTCGCATCATCGTGGTGAAGGCGGAGTGGATGAGCTCCTCGGGGAGCGCCTGCACGAACGGCATTCCGCCTGCGAGGGAGACGACCTCGGGGCGGGAGGCGACGGCGAAGAGCGCTCGGACCTCGCTGGCGGCCAGACCGGCGGTGCGGTCGGCGTAGCTGGTGTACCACGGGTCAAGGTTGCGGCCTGTCTGCGGGCCGACGTCTCCTGGATGCGTCACGGGGTTCCTTCGCGAGAGTCGAAATCCCAGGATACGCCCGAGCGGAGAGTTCCTTCGCGAACCGCATGCAGGAAGTGGACTGCACGGCCCTCCCGTGTCCGGGGTCAGTCGCGAGCGATCGGCGCGCGCTGCCCGTCCAACACGTGCAGGAGGGCGCTGGGGGCGACCTCGATGTCGAGGCCGCGTCGACCGCCGGACACGAAGATCGTCGGGTACGCGAAGGCGGAGTCGTCGAGGTAGGTGGCCAGGCGCATCCGTTGCCCGAACGGGCTGATACCGCCCCGCACGTACCCGGTGCGCTTCTCGGCGAGCGCCGTGTCGGCGAGGGCCGCGCGCTTGCATCCGGCCGCCTGGGCCAGAGCGCGCACGTCGAGGGAGCCGCTGACGGGGACGACGGCAACCGCGAGCTGCTTGTCATCCAGCTGCACGACGAGTGTCTTGAAGACGCGTGACTCGTCGACGCCGAGCTTCTCGGCGGCCTCCGCCCCGAACGCAGAGACGCCGGGGTTGTGCACGTAGCTGTGAACCACGTGCTCGACCCCGGCTGCGTCGAGCGCCTTCGTCGCGGGGGTGATGGGCGCTCGCGCCATGTCTGCGTGACCTAGCTCTGAGGCTTAGCCCAGGTAGTCGGCGAACTGCTTCTCGAGGGCCGCGCGCGGGTACGCGCCGACGACCTCCTTGACGACCTCGCCGTTCGAGAACAGCTTGAGGGCGGGGATGCTCGTGATGCGGAACTTCATGGCCAGGTCGGGCTCGTCATCGACGTTCACCTTGACGATGGAGAGGTTCTCGTGGGCTTCGCTCATCTGGTCGAGCACCGGCGCGACCTGACGGCACGGGCCGCACCAGGGCGCCCAGAAGTCGACGATGACGGGACCTGGGGCGTCTGCCACGATCTGGTCGAAGTTCGCCGTGGTGGCGACGATCGGTTCTGACATTGGTACCTCCGTGGGAGTTGTCGTGCTTCGTGGTGGATGGTGTTCGGCGCAGAGTGCCTGCTCGGATTGAGCGGATGCGGCACCAGGCGGGTCAGACGATGACGGTCTCGTTCTCGGTGACCGCTGCTGCAGCCTGCTCCTCGGACTCTTCCGCGATGGGCTCAGGCTGCGCCGCGAGGTACGCCTCGGCGTCCAACGCGGCGACCGTGCCGGACCCCGCGGCAGTGATGGCCTGGCGGTAGTGCGGGTCGATGACGTCGCCGGCCGCGAAGACGCCGGGGATGCTGGTGCGCGAGGACCGGCCGTCGACCCAGATGGTGCCCTCGTCGGTGATGTCGAGGATGTTCCTGAACAGGTCGATGCGCGGGTCGTTGCCGATGGCGACGAACACGCCGGTCACCGGCAGCTCGGTGCGTTCGTTGGTCGCGGTGTTGAGCACGCTCGCACCCTCGACGCTGGCCTCACCGGCGATGTCTTCGATGCGGGAGTTGAGCATCCAGTCGATCTTCGGGTTGTGCTCCGCGCGCTCGCGCATGATGACCGACGCGCGCAGGTTCTCGGAGCGGTGGATGATCGTGACCTTGCTCGCGAAGCGCGTCAGGAACGTCGCCTCCTCCATGGCCGAGTCGCCGCCGCCGACGACGGCGATGTGCTGGTCCTTGAAGAACGCGCCATCGCAGGTCGCGCACCAGGAGACGCCGCGGCCGGAGAGGCGAGCTTCGGCATCGAGGCCGAGCTTCCGGTACGCGGATCCAGTGGAGATGATGATGGTGCGCGCTTCGAAGTCCCCGCTGTACGACGTGGAGACACGCTTGACGTCGCCGTCGAGCTCGACGGACGTGACGTCGTCGTAGACGAGCTCGGCGCCGAAGCGCTCGGCCTGCGCCTGCATGCGCTCCATGAGCTCGGGCCCCATGATGCCCTCGGGGAAGCCGGGGAAGTTCTCGACGTCGGTCGTGTTCATGAGCTCGCCGCCGACCTCGACGCTCGAGGTGATGACAACCGGCTTCAGGCCTGCGCGCGCCGCGTAGATGGCGGCGGTGTAGCCCGCGGGGCCGGAGCCGATGATGATGACGTTCCGCATGAGTCCTCCACGCTTCTTCGAACCGCGGGAATCGCGGCTCGACATACAGGCAAACGCGTTGAGACTAGCGACTATTCCTTCGGACGAGGTGGTGAACCGCGCCCATCGTCGTCATCGGCGCTGTTCCGCGCTTCGCGGGCGAGCCGGGCTTCCTCTTCACGGCGGGCTGCCAGCTCGATCACCGCGCGGCGCTCCTCCTCACGGCGTTCGCGACGCGTGCGCGGCGGCTCCGTGCGACCGACCTTCGGGATCTCGGTCGTGCGCGAGTGCATGGGCAGGATGATGCCCGCGGTCGAGAGGTCCTCGGTCGCGCCGCCGAACGCCCACGAGGCGGCGTTGACGCGCTCTTCGCGCTCTTCCTGCTCCTCGGCCTGACGGCGTTCCTCGGCGATGTCCGGTTCCACGTCTTCAGACGCGAGGTTCCACGGCGTCGGTGCAGCGTCGTTGCCTGAGACGGCCACCGTGTCGGGGAACGTTGCGAGGATGTCCGCGTCGAGCTCGCCGTCCTCGTCGTCGCGGCGTGCGGCACTCGAGGGGCCACCGGTCTTGACGCCGAAGCGGGCCAGCAGTGGTCCGGCGAAGCCGCGGAACTCCGGCGACTTGAGGACCCAGAGCAGCGGGAAGTAGAAGAGGGCCATGGTGCCGGCGCCGATGGCGCAGGAGATCAGGGCCTGGAAGATTCCGGAGCGAGGGAAGCCGTCTTCCTGGAACGTGCCGAGCAGGACCATGACGATCAGCGCCGGGATGGAGGCGGCGATGGCCGCGACCGTGAAGCGCACGTAGGAGCGGGTGATGTTCGCGAAGTCGAGCTGCCCCATCCGCTTCCTGAGGATGACGAGGAGGATCGCGAGTCGCAGCGTCGACATGATCGACTGCATGAGGGCGAGCCCGACGACGATGAACTCGACAGGGCCGATGGCGGCGAGCGCCATGCCGAAGATGTGCAGCGGAACCGTGAACAGGAACACGAAGAACACCGTCTTGGTGTCCTCGAGCGCGTAGAACGCACGCTGCACGATGAACAGCCCGCTGAACGGGATCAGCCCGACGAGGAACGCGACGAGCGTCAGCGCGATGGAGTTGATGCCGGCATCCGTCGACGCGAAGATCCTCGCGAAGGGTACCGAGACGAGCGCGAGTCCGAACCCCGAGAAGACCAGGAACATGCCGATGAGCCGTGAGCCCTCGGAGAGATCGCGGATGAAATCCTTCGGCCGTCCGTCGCTGATCGCAGCGCTCATGCGGGTGAAGAACGCGGTGGCGATGGAGACCGCGATGACGGCGTGCGGAAGGGCGAAGATGAGGAACGCGTTCTGCATGGCAGCGATTGACGCTGCCCGACCGAAGGCGACATTCGCGACGATCGTCTCGACGAGGCCCGCGAGCTGCATGACCAGCAGCATCCCGAGGGTCCACCCGGCCAGCCTGCCGACCTGGCCGAGCCCCGTGCCCCGGAACTGGAAGTCGAGGCCGAAGCGGAGCCCCGCGCGACGCCAGAAGAACAGCAGCACGATGGTCTGCATGGCGACGCCGAGCGTGGCGGTGCCGCCGAGCATGGCGATCATCGTCGGGTCCCACGAGTCGATGTTGCGTCCATCGCCCGTGGGGTCGGCTCCGAAGACGGAGCTGAAGAGCAGCAGGCCCGCGATGCCGACGACGTTGTTGGTGACGGGTGCCCACGCGAACGGTCCGAACAGGCCGCGCGCGTTGAGGATCTCGCCGAGCACCGCGTACATGCCGTAGAAGAAGATCTGCGGCATGCACCAGTACGCGAACGCCACGAGCAGGCCGAGCTGCTCCGAGCTGAGGCTCGCGCCGTAGAGCGCGCCGATGATAGGGGCGCCCACGGTCGCGAGGATGGTCAGCCCGCCGAGCAGCACCATGGCCAGCGTGACGAGTCGATTGACGTACAGCTGGCCGCCATCCTCGTGCCTGGCCGCCTTCACGACCTGCGGCACGATGACGGCGTTGAGGAGGCCGACCGAGATGATCGAGTAGATGTTGCTCGGCAGCTGGTTCGCACCGGCGAACGCGTCGGCGGAGACGCCGATGACGCCGATCGTCTGCGCGATGACGATGGCCTTCACGAAGCCCAGCACGCGCGACACCATGGTGCCGGATGCCAGGAGCGCGCTCGCCCGAGCGATGCCCTGAGCCATGCTTACTCCTTGGTGCTCTCGGTCGCGTCGACGGTATCCGTTTCGATGCCAGCGTCCGGTCCTGCCTCGGTGTCGTCGTCCGAGGAGTCCCCGGCCCCCGCCGCGCGCCGCCGTCGGATGGTGCGCACGAGGCCGGCGATGAAGAGGACGGCGAGGCCGATGCTCGCGATGAGGATGGCGATGCTCTCCCACTCGGCTCGCACATCCAGTCGGATCTGCTTCGTCGAGGCGAGTGGCTCGCCCTCGGGCGTCATGACGTTGACGGTGACGTAGGTGGTGCCGTTGGCGATGGCTGTGATCGGGATGCCGACGCGGGACATGGAGTTCGGCTCGATGGACAGGGCCACGGCGTCACCGGTCTCGACCGCGCCTGTGGTTGGCCTGAGTTCGACGAGCACGGTCACCTTGCGGTTCGGGACCGCGTTCGACACGAAGAGCGGCAGCTCGGTGTCACGGCCGACGATGAGCGCCTCGCTCGTGTCGCCGAGTTGCACCGAGGACTCGGTGACCGTCACGTAGTCGCGAAGACTGCTCACCACCGTCTGGGCCCCTGCCGGGTCATTCGCCCACCCGGTGGACAGGGCCCCGGCGCCTGCCGTGCGGACCGGGTCGCTGTAGTCGAGCGGGTCGTCGAAGATCGTCGAGATGACCTGGGCGCGCTCGATGGTCTGCATGACCCCGGTCATCCGGTTGAACGCGGTCTCGCCCACGCTTCCGTCGATGAGCGAGGCCTCGCGGCGATCGGTGTCGTCGTCTCCGGGGAACGTCAGGGGTGTCGTGGCGGCCCAGCTGAGTCCATCCACGAACTGCAGCGTCTGCGCGAGGCGCTCGCCGTCGAACTCGTCGCGCGTGACCGTGCCGACCAATGTCCGAGGCTCGTAGGGCAGCTCGCGCGTGACGACGGCGAGCAGCGTCGCGATGCGGGTCGCCGCCTCGTTCCACTCCTCGTCGGTCGTCGCGTGCACTGCGTCGTCGAACGCGTCGTCGAGGATCTTCTCGGCGACGACCGCGTTCCACCCCGCGACGGTGGCCTGGGCGCTCTCCGTGAAGTCCGCGTCGGCGCTCATCCCCGCGTTGGTGTCGTCCAGGATGATCGACTCGCCACCCCAGCCGCGGAACTTGTCGAGGTCGGTCGACTGGACCGTGCCCGCCTGCGGCCAGACGACTCCGCTCATGGAGTAGGGGAAGCTCACGAGGCTCTCGGCGGTGGGGAGCGGAGGCGCGAGGGGCTCGGGTTCTTCAGTGGGGGATGCGGTGGGCGACTCCGCGTCCGTGGCCTCCGGGGTGGCGGATGCATCGACGCCGTTCGACGTGTCGGCGTCGCCGTCCTCCGAGGGGGTGGTGGTGCCCGTGTCGGTCGTCTCCGTCGCCGTGGGGGTCGGCGTCGGCGTCGCGGTGTCTGCCGGGTCGGCGAAGTTCGCGGGGTCGATGGCGAAGTCGAAGTTCGTGACCTCGAGCGGCTGCTGGGCTCCCCACTGCGACTGGAGCGTGAGGCTCGCGTCAGCGAACGGCAGCTCGAACGTCTGATTCTCCAGCGCGGTCAGGCGGTCCAGCCAGCTGATCGCCGACTCTGGCGCGGCCGAGCCGAGGACGCGGATGGATGCGAGGAGGCGCGGATCGATGGCGACGGTCGCGTTCGGGCTGGCCTCGACGGCGCTCAGGATCTCGTCGAGGCGCCCCCCTGGCGCCGTCTGCTCGAGGAGGGTGTCGACGCCGAGCAGCGGTTCGTCGGCGTCGGCGAGCAGCCCGGAGGTGATGGGGACAACGGTTGAGACGAGGGTCGGTTCCACGGCCGCAGTCCCGTTGAGCACGATCGTCGAACGAGCCTGCGCGAGCTTCGAGTCGCCGCTCACGAGCGTCGCCGCCATGGCTCGCGGACCGAAGTCGTCAGCTGCCTCGAAGGGGAGGCCATCAGCGGGAACCGAGACGCTCACGGTGGTGGTCTCACCTGCGGCGATCGGACCGGAGCCGAGGCTTGCGACGAGGGCAAGACGGTCGAGCTCAGCCTCACTGCTCGACTCGCTCCACGCATCCAGGGCGAACCTCGTGTCGATCGTGGAGGAGCCGACGGACAGCTCGAGCTGGGCCGGTGCGAGGTCCGCGTCGGTCTTGTTGACGACGACCAGCTCGACGACCAGCGGTCCGCCCGGCTGCACGAGCCCGCCGTCAGCGGGCGCGGCATAGATCGATACCTGGTCGTCAGGGGCATCGGCGATCGCCCGCGGCTCGACCGCGGCCGTCCCGACCACCGCATTCCCGACGGTGGCGACGCTCGTCGTGGCCGCTGCGGGCTGGCTCGTGGGTGCTGCTGACGCGCCCCCGGCGACCCCGAGCGCCAGCAACGACGCCAGGAGCGTCGCAGGGACAACCCGGCGTGCACAGGCACGCAGGAACCGTGGCACAGCTGCGCGCGGTGCGTGGTCCATGACCTCCATAGTAAGGACGGACGGGGAAGTGGCGAGCTGAACGCGCCCTCAAGCGCACGGCGAGCACCCGCCTCGGCTCGTAGAATGAGCGGATGCAAAACGTGCAGTCCGCCATGGAACGCCTTCGCGGACTCGCGACCGCGTCGCCCGTCGCCGAGCTCGCCGCCGCCTTCGAGGCGGCCGGATTCGAGCTGGCCCTCGTGGGTGGGCCAGTCCGCGACGCCTTCCTCGGGAGGGAGGTCACCGACCTCGACTTCACGACCGACGCGCGCCCCGACGACATCCTGCGCATCGTCGCGCCCATCGCGGATGCGCACTGGGACATCGGCCGCGAGTTCGGCACGATCGGCGCACGGTTCTCCGGCGAGACGGTCGAGATCACGACCTACCGGGCCGACAGCTACGACGGCACGTCCCGCAAGCCGGTGGTCGCGTTCGGGGACACGATCGAGGGTGACCTGCACCGCCGCGACTTCACTGTCAACGCGCTCGCGCTGCAGCTGCCCGCCCTCACGCTCGTGGACCCCTCCGACGGCACGAAGGACCTCATGGAGGCGACGCTGCGCACGCCCATCGAGGCAGCAGTCTCCTTCGGCGACGACCCGCTGCGCATGCTCAGAGCCGTGCGGTTCACCTCGCAGCTGGGCTTCCAGCTCGACATCGACTCCTTCGACGCGATCGTCGAACTGCGGCGACGCATCCTCGACATCTCCGCCGAGCGGGTCAGAGACGAACTCGTGAAGCTGCTCAAGACCGACACGCCTCGCGCGGGTCTCGAGCTCTTCGTCGAGACGGGACTTGCCGAACTCGTGCTGCCAGAGCTCCCCGCCCTGCAGCTCGAGCGCGACGACGCGCACCGCCACAAGGATGTCTACGAGCACTCGATCACGGTGCTCGAGCAGGCCATCGCACTCGAGCGCGAGCGCAACCCCGGCGCCGACGCCGACATCGTCCTCCGCCTCGCGGCACTGCTGCACGACATCGGAAAGCCCAAGACGCGCCGCTTCGGGGAGAACCGCAAGGTCACCTTCTACAACCACGACGTCGTCGGCGCGAAGCTCGCGCGCAAGCGCCTCACCTCGCTGCGCTTCGACAACGACACGATGAAGTCGGTCTCGCGCCTCGTGGAACTCCACATGCGGGTCTTCAACTACGAGGGCGCCGGATGGACGGACTCGGCCGTGCGTCGCTTCGCACGGGATGCCGGCCCGGAGCTGCAGCGCCTCCTCATCCTCATCCGCGCCGACATCACGACTCGTAACCAGCGGAAGTCAGACCGCCTGCTCTTCGCGATCGACGACCTGGAGCGGCGCATCCTGGAGCTTCAGGAGAAGGAAGAGCTCGACTCGGTGCGGCCCAGCCTGGATGGCGAGCAGATCATGGCGATCCTCGAGATCGCGCCCGGCCCGGTCGTGGGGAAGGCCTACAAGCACATGCTCGAGGTTCGACTCGATGAGGGCCCGCTCGAGCACGACGATGCGAAGCAGCGCCTCCTCGACTGGTGGGAAGCGAACCGCCCGTAGGTGCATCCCGGCCGCTGGGGAAGACGGCGCGTCCGGTCAGCCGAGTGAACGCAGAACGGCCCCCTCCGAAGAGGGGGCCGTTCGCGTGCGGGTGACCGGAACCTACTCGGCGGTCAGGTACTCCGCGAGGCTGTACCCGGAGCAGGAGACGTAGCTCGAGCTCGTCGCTTCCTGGACTACGTTGCCGTTGACCGTGATCGTGCAGGTCAGCTGGTCGTCGGTGTAGTCGACGGTTGACGCCGACAGGTAGGCGGACGAGCTGTCGTACCCGTAGTCGGCCTTGTACTTCATGGTGACGGTCTCCGACCACGGCACCGCGGTGGCGAGGGCCTCGGTGTCAACCTGGACTCGGTCGGCACCCGACAGGTCGTTGTCGTAGCTGTAGCTGACATCGATGGGCGAGGTCGACGTGCTCGTCACCGTCATCTCCACGGTGATCTCGCCTTCAGACGGAACACCGTTCTCGAGCGTCGAGTACTCGTCGTCCATGAGCGTCTCGTAGTCGTCGACGCTGTCGCCGACCGTGTTCGTGACAGTTGCCACGCTCGTCCAGGTCGTGATGATCGGGCCGACGATGAGGCCGAGCCCACCGAGCACGAGACCGATGATCGCGAGCAGCTTCTTCGCGTTGAAGCGCTTGACGACCAGCCCCGCGATGCCCAGGCCGATGGCCGCGAGGGCCAGCGCGATTCCGAAGTATCCGAAGAACGGGATGAACGCGATCGCGATGCTGAGGACACCCGCGATGAGCGCGATCAGGCCGAGGGTGTTCATGCCGCCGCCCTGACCCTGCGGGGCGTAGTTGCCGTACTGCTGCTGTCCGCCACCAGCGCCGCCGGCCGCACCGTACGCGGGAGCGGCACCGTAGGCGCCCGCTGCGTTCTGGTCCTGGGGAGTGGACCCGTACGCGTTCGGTGCGGATGCGCCGTAGGCGTTCTGGTCCTGGGGTGCCGAGCCGTACGCGTTCTGCGCGGGGGCGCCATACGCGTCAGGTGCCGGAGCGGATCCGTAGGAGCTCGGCTCGTTGCCGTAGCTGTTGCCGGAGGTGTAGTCGGGGGTGCTGCCGTACCCGGGAGCCGAGTAGTCGCTGCCAGAAGCGGATGGCGCCGTGTACGAGGTGTCGCCCGTGTACGAGCCTGCGCTCGGCGACGAGTACGAGGAGTCACCCGACGATCCGTAGCTCGGGGTCGAGTAGCCGGAGTTCGACGAGGCGCTCGGCACACTCGATCCGGTGGAGCCCGAGTACCTCGGCACACTCGATCCGGTGGAGCCCGAGTACGAGGACTGCCCGCCCTGGTAGTCGGAGGCCGAACCGGGGGCCTCATACGAACCACCAGGAGCTGAGTAGTTCCTCGGGGCCTGGTAGTTGTCGCCGCTGGAGCCGTAGCTGCTGCCGACGCCGTAGCCGCCCTGCTCGCCGTTGGCGGGCTGGTCGCCGAAGGACGCCTGCGGCGCCTGCGGTGCGGCCGAGTCGCCGTTCTGCGGCGCTGGGTTCTGTGGCACTGGGGCGTTCGGGTCGCGTTCGCCCGCGCCGCCTGTTGGATCGCTCATGATTCCCCTAGGTAGTGGTGCGTTTCAGCGGACCACGGGGGCCGCCGGTTGTGCTGGAACGAGCATATTCGTTCGCGAGAAGGGGAGTTCTTCCAATTGGCTGGCATTTAGGAGGAAGAAACGACTATGCTGGCGAGGTTGTCTGTGCGATCAACTGCCCAGACACGCGCAATAACCCTCCTGCTGCAGATCGTCTGCAGCCGTTCTAGACCGAAGGAGGTGGGTTTATCGTGCATCAGTATGAGTTGATGGTGATCCTCGATCCAGAGATCGACGAGCGCACCGTAGCTCCGAGCCTCGATAAGTTCCTCAACGTCATTCGCAACGACGGTGGAACCATCGAGAAGACCGACATCTGGGGCCGTCGTCGCCTCGCCTACGAGATCAACAAGAAGAGCGAAGGCATCTACGCCGTCGTTGACTTCACGTCGACCTCGGCAACGGCGAACGAGCTCGACCGCCAGCTGAACCTGTCCGAAGCTGTCATGCGCACCAAGGTGCTCCGCGCAGAAGAGGCCATCGCACGCGTCGCCTCCGAGGCGAAGCGCGACGAGGCTCGCAAGGCTGCCAAGGCCGCTGCTATCGCAGCGAAGCCCGCGGCGACCACCGAGGCGTAGTCATGGCCGGCGACACGATCATCACCGTGGTGGGCAACCTCACGGCTGACCCCGAACTGCGTTACACGCAGAACGGGCTCGCAGTCGCGAACTTCACCATCGCATCCACCCCCCGCGTGTTCGACCGTCAGGCGAACGAGTGGAAGGACGGCGAGGCACTCTTCCTTCGGGCGAGCGTCTGGCGTGAATTCGCTGAGCATGTCGCCTCGAGCCTCTCCAAGGGCTCGCGAGTCATCGCGCAGGGTCGCCTGAAGCAGCGGTCCTACGAGACGAAGGAAGGCGAGAAGCGCACTTCCATCGAGCTCGAGATCGAAGAGATCGGACCAAGCCTTCGCTACGCCACAGCTCAGCTCACCCGCACGTCCTCCGGCGGCGCCGGCGGACAGCAGGGTGGCGGCGGCCAGGGCGGCTTCGGTGGAGGCCAGCAGCGCTCCTTCGGCGGCAACAGCGGCGGCGGCAACGCCGGTGGCGGTGGACGTCAGTCCGCCCCTGCGGACGAGCCGTGGGGACAGCCCGCGGGCCAGCCTCGCGACAACGGCGCATCCGGCTGGGCGACGCCCGGCGCATCGAACGATTTTGACGAGCCCCCCTTCTAAAGGGCGCTCGCAAGCACACTCAACGAAAGAAGATCCCAATGGCTGGAAAGTCAAGCGGCGACCGCCGCAAGGGTGTACGCGGGAAGGGCGGCAAGCCCGCTGCTCCCGCGAAGCAGATCCGGGTCGGAGTCATCGACTACAAGGATGTCAACACCCTCCGCAAGTTCATCTCGGAGCGCGGAAAGATTCGCGCACGTCGCATCACCGGCGTCTCCGTCCAGGAGCAGCGCCTCATCGCACGTGCAGTCAAGAACGCACGTGAAATGGCGCTCCTGCCCTACGCCGGCTCTGGCCGCTAAGGAGTAGTCGACATGGCAAAGGTAATTCTTACGCACGAGGTCTCCGGCCTCGGTGCAGCCGGTGACGTCATCGAGGTCAAGAGCGGCTACGCCCGCAACTACCTCGTCCCCAAGGGCTACGCGGTCAGCTGGTCCCGTGGCAGCGAGAAGCAGGTCGAGCAGATCCGTTCCGCTCGCGCCGCACGCGAACTCGCAACCCTCGAAGAGGCGAAGGCGCTCAAGGACAAGCTCGAGTCCGCCCTCGTCAAGCTCCACGTGAAGTCGGGTGCCGAAGGCCGCCTCTTCGGTTCCGTTCGCGGCGCCGACGTCGCGACCGCTGTGGAAGCAGCCGGCCTCGGCAAGATCGACAAGCGCAAGGTCGAGTTCCCCAACCCGATCAAGTACACGGGCAACCACGAGGCGACTGTTCGCCTCCGTGACGACCTCGTTGCGACGGTCAAGCTCCAGGTCATCGCCCAGCGATAACCACGGCAGCAGAAGAACGGCCCCGGACATCTCGATGTCCGGGGCCGTTCTCGTTGCAACCGCGCCCGGTTACACCGTCTGGCGCGTCGACGCCACCGTGGGGCAGACGCAGGGACGAACGCTATAAGGTCAGCGGAGTCCAGCATCCCGCCAGAACCTCTCCTGATTGATTCACGACCATGCCGCAGCAAGTCCACCGATGGGCGACCGAGCGCGAGCCGCGCCGGTTCCCGTTGACGGTGAGCCCGACGATCCTCGGCCTCATCGGGTCGCTGTGCATCCTCGTCGGCTCGTTCGGTGCTGGCTGGATCGGCGACGGGCTCGGCCTGCGTGAGTGGTTCCCCATCGCGTTCCTCCGCAGCTCACCCGACCTGACACGGCTGTGCACGATGCTCCTGATCGTCGGCGGCTTCCTGCTGCTCATCGCCTGGCTGCGCTTCCGATCGAGCGTCTCCGACACCGACGCGTCCCTGCGACGCGTGATCAGGACTTCCATCATCTGGGCACTGCCTCTGCTGATCTGCGTCCCCGTGTTCAGCCGCGACATGTTCTCGTATGTCGCCGTGGGGCGACTCATGGCAGCCGGCATCGACCCGTACCAGCACGGCGTCAACGAGATCGCCGGATGGTACTCGCTGGGGGTCGACCCCTTCTGGTCGAGCACCGAGTCGCCATACGGTCCGCTCTTCATCGCCGTCGCCGCCGTGTTCTCCTGGCTCGGAGCTCAGACGCCCGAGTACGCGCTGTTCCTGAATCGTCTGGCCGCGACCGCTGGCGCCGTGCTCATGGTGGTCGCGTTCCTCAAGATCGCGGCCCTTCGGGGACGCAGCCGCGCGTTCGTTGCGTGGATGATCGCCGCGAACCCGCTCACGCTGCTCTTGTTCATCGCCTCCGGGCACAACGACGGCCTCATGCTCGCCGGTATGGGGTTCGGTCTGCTGTCCGCTCTCAAGGGGCGGCGCGTCCTCGCGGTCATCTTGATCGCACTCGCCGTCGCTATCAAGCCCATCGCGCTCATCGCCCTGCCCATCGTGGCGCTCGTCGGCAGACCGAGCACTCTCCCCCTCTGGGACCGGGTGAAGAGCTGGGCGCTTCACGGTGCCATTGCGATCGGGCTCGTCGGTGCGCTCGGGCTCGTGCTCGGCCTCGGCTTCGGCTGGGTGACCGCGCTCACGGTCCCAGGCGCGATCCAGCACTGGTACTCGCCGCTGACCCTCATGGTGGGCACCGTGCGCGGCCTCGCCGAACTCGTCGGCCTGGATCCATTCGTCTTCGAAGTGGTCCTGAAGGTCATCGCCTTCTCGATCGCCGGCCTCGTCGCCTCCTGGCTGGTCATCACGAAGCGGCCCATCGATCCCGTTCTCCGCCTCGTACTGTGCACCGCGGTCATCGTCGCCGCCTCGACGGCCATTCACCCCTGGTACGTCTTGTGGATACTGCCCTTCGCTGCAGTTGCTGGTCCGTGGCGCAGAGGTCAGGAGCACCTCGCCGTGCTCGCGACGATCTTCTTCACGACCGTGACGCTCGCCGAACCGACCGACTCGTTCTTCGAGGGGCCGTACACGCGCATCGTCGTCGCGTCCATCACGGTGCTGTTCGCGCTCTCCGTGCTCGTCTGGTGGTGGCGTTCGAACAATGTCTCTGGTCGGGCCGTGCTCATCGCCGTGCCATACGGGCAGGTGCTCGTCGACCGGATCGTCGCGCGCCGGGAACGCAGGCTGCAGCAGCGCACAGAGAGCCCCCTCTGACGACACCGTCGGGCCGACAGTCTGTGGAAAACGCCCGGATATCGTCGGTTTGCGTGGGTGCTCCGCCGGGTGTTATGCACAGCGACGCGCTCGGGGCTCAACCTTCAAGGGCTGCTTCACGTCACTTGTGCACAACTGGAGCATCCGTATAAGCCGCTGGTCAGTGACTGTTTTTTGGACATTACCTTCCAAACGGTAGCGGCGTTCTCCACACAGTTTCCACAAGCCGCACGGCGCGTCTCCACAGTTACACACAGAGTTATCCACAGGCGTCCTGTTTTGGGTTCGCTCGTTGGGGGAGGTGAGGACTACTGTGGGGAAATCTCTCTCAGACCTACGAGCGCAGTCAGGAGCATCCGTGTCGATCGCGCACCTCGGTTCCCCTCCACAGGGTGAGCGCGAAACGCACGACGGTGTTCGCACTCCTCCCCACGATCTGCTTGCAGAGCAGTCGGCCCTCGGCGGCATGCTGCTCTCGAAAGACGCCGTCGCCGACGTCGTCGAAGCCGTCCGCGGCATCGACTTCTACGTGCCCAAGCACGAGATCATCTTCGACGCCGTGCACGCGCTCTACGCGGCTGGTGAGCCGACCGACGTCATCACGGTCACCGACCACCTGACGAAGTCGGGCGAGCTCTCGCGTGCCGGGGGCGCCGAGTACCTCCACACCCTGGCCGGCATCGTCCCCACCGCAGCCAACGCCGGCTACTACGCGGCGATCGTCTCCGAGCGAGCCGTGCTTCGTCGCCTCGTCGAGGCCGGAACGCGCATCGTGCAGATGGGCTACCTCGCGGAAGGTGAGGTCGTCGACCTCGTCAACCAGGCGCAGGCGGAGATCTACGGTGTCACGGGCGCCGTGGAAAAGGAGGACTACGTCGTCCTCGCTGAGGCCATCCTCGAGGCGCAGAACGACATCGACGCCGCGCAGAACAAGTCCGGCGGCATGACGGGTGTGCCGACCGGGTTCAGCGACCTCGATCGCATCACGAACGGCTTCCACGGCGGTCAGCTCATCATCGTCGCGGCCCGCCCCGGCCTCGGAAAGTCGACGGTCGCCCTCGACTTCGCGCGCTCAGCATCCATCACCCACGGCAAGCCGTCGATCTTCTTCAGCCTGGAGATGGGCAAGAGCGAGATCGCCATGCGCCTCATCTCCGCTGAGGCGAGCGTGCGCCTGCAGCACATGCGCGCGGGAGGCCTCACGCAGGAAGACCTCACGCAGATCGCGCGCACGCAGGGCGACATCTCCGACGCACCGCTCTACATCGACGACAGCCCCAACATGACGCTCGTCGAAATTCGCGCCAAGTGCCGCAGGCTCAAGCAGAAGGTCGGCCTCAACCTCGTCGTCATCGACTACCTGCAGCTCATGACGAGCGGCAAGCGCGTCGAGAGCCGTCAGCAAGAGGTCTCCGAGTTCTCGCGTGCGCTCAAGCTGCTCGCCAAGGAGCTCGACGTTCCTGTGATCGCGCTGTCCCAGCTGAACCGTGGTCCCGAGCAGCGTGCCGACAAGCGGCCAGCGGCGAGCGACCTCCGTGAGTCCGGATCGCTCGAGCAGGACGCCGACATGATCATCCTGCTGCACCGCGAAGGCGCCTACGACCGCGAAAGCCCGCGAGGCGGCGAGGCCGACTTCATCCTCGCGAAGCACCGCAACGGCCCGACCGACACCATCACCGTCACCTTCCAGGGCCACTTCTCGCGGTTCATGGACATGGCGCCGGGGTACGCGACGGGTCAGTAAGGGGACGCGCCGCGGGTTCATCCCTCCGGCTATCGAGTTCAGCCCCACGACCGAAGCGCCGGGGCCCTGTGCTTCGTACCTTGAATGCAGCACCTACTCGCGGTGACACAGACAAGGGGTACATCATGAACGCAGACGCGACGCAGCCGGCCACCACGAAGCAGCGCCGGGCGATCCTCATCCTCACCATCGCCATGGGCGTGCTGTTGCTCGCGGTCCTCGTCATGCTGGTTGCCGGCGTCATGGCCAGCTCTGCACCCATGATCATCGCCGGCAGCAGCGGTTGCGCCGCGATCGCCACGGCCTGGACGACCGGCGTCCTCGCGATCCGCCAGCGGGCCAGCAAGTAGCCTGAACGCGGTCGCCGAGGCTGCGCGGCATCTGCCAGACTGAGCGCACCGACCCCAACTGGAGGAACCCAATGGTGAGTTCTGAAGAGATCGTCCTGGGCGACCTGCCCGCAGGTATCGTCCGAGCTGACGAGGCCGTGGCCGGCCGTGTGTGGAATGTGCTCGGCCACACCTACATCACGAAGGCCGAGAGCGCCTCGACCTACTCATGGCTCTCGCTCGACCCAGCCGGAACCGGGGTGCCGCCGCACGTGCACCCCACCCAGGACGAGTTCATCTACGTGTTCGAGGGGGTCTACACCCTCTACCTCGACGGCCAATGGACCACGGCCGGCCCGGGCGACCTCGTGCAGATGCCGAAGGGCATTCCGCACGCCTACTACAACAAGCAGGACGCGGCAGCGAAGTCGCTGTTCTGGGTGAGCCCAGGCGGCAAGCTCGCGAACCTCTTCAGCCTGCTTCACAACGTGACCGACCCGGCCGAAGTCGTGCGTCTCTCAGCCCTGAACGGCGTCGACTTCCTGCCAGAAGGTGCCGTGGAAGGCGCGTGAGACGGCGCACGTGACGGATGCGAGCATCCGGGGCATGCCGGGCGACCCGAAAGCAAGGCGCGAGACGTACGGCCCAGATGGAGACCAGCATCTGACGTTCTGGGCACCTTCCGGGTCCGCTCGCGGGCTCACGGTGCTCATCCACGGTGGGTACTGGCGATCGCAGTTCACCGCCGAACTCATGCTGCCGCTGGTGCCGGAGTTCACCCGACGCGGCTGGGCCGTGGCGAATCTCGAGTACCGGCGAGGCGACGATGGGTGGTCGGCGACGCGTGCGGACCTCTTGCGTGGCCTCTCGGTGGCGCGCAGCGAGGCATTCCGGTTGACGCGGGATGCGCGGCTCGTGATCGTCGGGCACTCGGTTGGCGGGCAGCTCGCGCTGCTCGGCGGAGAACCAGGCGACGCGGTTGTAGCGCTCGCGCCGGTCACTGACCTCGCGCGCGGCTACGAAGAAGGCAACGGCGACGGAGCCGTCTCGGACTTCTTCCGCGTGGCGGCTGCCCAAGCCCCGGAGGTCTACGCGTCTGCGTCACCGATCGAGCATCTGCCCCTGCAGGCGCGAGCGATGCTTGTGCACGGCGCCGACGACGCGCGTGTGCCGGTCGAGCACACCCGGGCCTACGTCGCCGCCGCCAGGCAGGCGGGCGCCGACATCGAGCTCATCGAGCCCGCGAGCCTCGAGCACCGCGCCGCGATCGCGCCGGACGCGCCGCACTGGCCAGACGTGCATGCCTGGCTCGACGCATCCGCTCGCCACAGCTGACGCGGTCGACCTCGACGCCAGGAGGGATTGGCGGGGCCTGCCTGAGGCCCCCGCGCGTCTCCGCTGGGACGTATGCTTTCCATCCGGTGCCAGGGGTCTGAACGCAGACCCGCGCCGACGTGGAGGGGGATCCATTGGGGAAGCAGAAACAGGACTGGGTGCGTCTGGTCGCGGACCGACTTCGCACAGAGTCTGGAAGCGCGCTCCTGCTGGTGGGAGTCGCGGTCTTCGCGCTCCTCTGGGCGAACTCTCCCTGGTCGGAGTCATACGTTCACCTCTGGGAGACGCACGCGGCCGTCGGAATCGGCGACTTCCGCATCGACATGAGCCTCCACCACTGGGTGAACGACGGCTTCATGGTCATCTTCTTCTTCCTCATCGGACTCGAGGTGCGGCAGGAGTTCGCCGTCGGCTCCCTGCGCGACCGGCGGCAAGCCCTCGTTCCGATCGTCGCCGGAGTGGCAGGCGTCGTCCTGCCGGCCCTGATCTACCTGGCCATCGCCGGCCGTGAGGCACCTGAGGCATGGGGCGCCGTCATCGGCACCGACACCGCCTTCCTCCTCGGCGCGCTCGCACTGGTCGGCCCGAAGATGTCGAGCCAGCTGCGCGTCTTCCTGCTGACGCTCACCGTCGTCGACGACTTTCTCGCAGTCTCCATCATCGGCATCGTCTACACCGAGTCGGTGCAGTGGATGCCGCTTGCGATCGCCGTCGTCTGCCTCGTCCTCCTCTTCCTCCTCGCTCGAGCGAACGAGTGGCGCAGCACGCCGTACATCGTCATCATCGTCGTGCTGTGGGCGGCGACGCTGCTGTCCGGCGTTCATCCATCGCTCGCGGGCATGGCCGCCGGCCTGCTCATCCCCGCCTCCGACCCTGACCGCGAAGACGTGGTTCGCGCGAAGCGCCTCTTCCGGGACTTCTGGCAGTCGCCCCGCGCCGACGCCGCACGCAACGTGCGGCTCGGTCTCGCCAAGTCGATCTCCGTCAACGAACGCCTCCACGAGGTGCTGCTGAGCCCGGTGGCGCTGTTCATCGTTCCGGTCTTCGCGCTCGCCAATGCGGGTGTCGACCTGCGGGGCGGGATGCTCGGCAACGCGCTCACGTCCCCCGTCACCTGGGGTGTCGTCGCAGGTCTGGTGCTCGGCAAGTTCGGCGGCATCGCGCTCGGCAGCTGGATCGCGGTCCGGGCCGGTCTCGGCTCGCTGCCGCAGGGCGTCGGCATGGGCAGCGTCTTCGGTGGTGCCGCGCTCAGCGGCATCGGCTTCACGATGTCGCTGCTCATCATCTCTCTGGCCCTGGAGGGTGAGGTCGCCGGGCAGGCGATCGTCGGCGTCTTCATCGCCATGGTGCTGTCGTGGGTCATCGGCTGGCTCACGTTCACGTTCGCGCGCGTCAAGATGAACGAGACCACGGCTGACCTGCCGACGACCCTCTCCCGCCCGGTCGACCCGGAGCGCGACCACATGCTGGGCGACCCGGACGCGCAGGTCACGATCGTCGAGTACCTGGACTTCGAATGCCCGTTCTGCGCTCGGGCGACCGGCATGTGGCAGGACCTGGGCGAGCACTTCAGCGACGGCGGGGCGCGCTACGTCGTGCGCCACCTGCCGCTCGAGGACTACCATCCGCACGCCTTCCAGGCCGCGATCGCCTCCGAGGCGGCCGCCAACCAGGGCAAGTTCTGGGAGATGCACAACCTGCTCTTCGCGAACCAGGAGCGACTCGACGCGCAGTACCTGCGCGGCTACGCGGAAGAGATAGCGCTCGACCTCCACCGCTTCGACGCGGACATGCTCGACGAGGCGCTGCCGCAGCGCATCCGCGCCGACATGCAGAGCGCCATCGACAGCGGAGCCCGCGGAACCCCGACGTTCTTCCTCGGCGAGACGCGGCACAGCGGCGCCCACGACGCACGAACCCTCATCGCGACGATCGAGGCGCAACGCAAGGAAGCCGCCATCCGTCGCCGGTCCTGAGCGCGCGTACTCCTGACCCCCGCGCGCCGCATCCATCTGCAAGCACACGAGAGATGCCGCTTCGTTTCGAAACGACGCGGCATCTCTCGTGTGGATGCGCCGCCGGCCGCGTGGGAGGGCCGGCGAGCCTACTCCCCGCCGAACTCGCGGGCGCGGAGGGCGGCGAGGTGGGCGTGGATGAGGGGCAGTGAGGATGCGCCCTCCCCACTGGCCGAGGCGACGCGCTTCATCGACCCGGAGCGCACGTCGCCGGCGACGAAGACGCCAGGCAGGGTGGTCTCGAGGTCAGCGGGAGGCATGCCATCGGTCCAAGCATCCTTGGGGACATCTCGTCCCGTGAGGACGAAGCCCGCCTTGTCGAGCGCGATTCCCTCGGGCAGCCACGTGCAGTCCGGGTGGGCGCCGAGCATGCAGAAGAGCCCGCCGACGTCGAAGCGATGCTCCTCGCCCGAGGTCCGGTCGCGCACGGTCACCCACTCGAGGGCGGCTTCACCCCCGCCATCCGCGATCTCGCTGTTGCTGGCGACGGAGACGTTCGGGGTCGAGTCGAGCTCGCGGATCAGGTACTCGGACATCGACTCGTTCAGCGATGCGCGCCGGATGAGGATGGTGACGTGCTTCGCGAACTTCGCGAGATGCACGGCCGCCTGACCGGCGGAGTTGCCACCGCCGACGACGATGACGTCTTTGCCCTGCATCTCCCTGGCCATCGAGGTGGCCGCCCCGTAGTAGACGCCGGCGCCCGTGTGCACATCGACCGCTTCGATGCCGAGGCGCCGATACGCGACCCCGGTCGCGATGAGGACGGTCCGTGCACGCAGCTCGGTGTCGCCGAGATGCACCCGGTAGCTGGGGACGCCGTCGAGCGTGCAGGGCTCCAGTCCGGTGACGGACCGTCCCGTGTAGAACTTCGCGCCGAAGCGTCCGGCCTGAATGCGGGAGCGCTGCGCCAGGCGCATGCCCGAGATGCCCCGTGGGAAGCCGAGGTAGTTGCGGATCATCGAGCTCGACCCTGCCTGCCCGCCGATCGCATCCCGCTCGAGTACCGCCGTGGTGAGCCCTTCGGAGGCCGCGTAGACGGCGGCGGCGAGGCCTGCGGGGCCTGCTCCGATGACCAGGACATCCGAGACCTCGCCTTCGGGCACCAAGTCGAAGCGGGTCGAGAGCAGCTCGTTGAGACCCCTCGCCGTTGCTGAGGGAAAGAGCCTGCCGTCGTATGCCCGGGCCAGCGGGAGCACGACTGGCGCCGAGGACTCAGCAGTCGCCGCGGCGATGAGTGCGGCGCCCTCGATGCTGTCCGGGGTGAGGATGCGGTTCGGGAAGCCGAGTCGCTCGAGGAGGTCCCGAATGGCGCCCGCCTCGCGGTCATGCGGTTCGGCGACGACATCGATCATGCTGACCGCCGGCCGAGCGACCGACCAGCCCCACTCGGAGAGCAGTTCCGTGACGACCGTGTGGAACTCCTCGTCGCGCGGTCCCATCGGGATGCCGGTGAAGGTGTCGATGTCTCGACGGACGGTTGCTTCCCGCAGAGCGTCGAGGTTCGCGGCATATCCAGCTCCGGGTGTCGCGAGGACGAGTCTGCGCGCTGTCGGGGAGATCGATTGCGTGCGGCGCAGGAACGTCGGGCCCGGGGTCTCGCCGACGGAGACGTCGGCGACGACCATGGCGACAGCGGCACCGGAATCGACGAGTTCCCTCAGGAGCTGCAGGGCCGCCCTCAGCATCTTCTGCCGTGATGATTCTGTAGTCACGGTCGTACCTTGCCCTGAATTCGGCTTCGATCCGCGCGAGTCGCTCATCGGCGGCGATGAGGATGATGGGCTGGTCAGTCATGCAATCAGGGTACTGAGCGATGAGGTTTTCGTGGACGACTGTGGGAATCTGCGTTCACGCGTCGGTGGGGCGTACGCTTTCTGCCATGGCTGACAAGCAGGGCGCGCTCGCCGAGGACACCGCGGTTCCGGACACGAGCGCCGTCCGGTTCACGGCCCGGGTGATCGCCGTCCCCGTTGTGGGCGACGAGGGCGAACGGCTCATCGTCCGGCTTCCGGAGGACGCGAGCCGGATGCTGCCGTCGCGTGGGCAGGTCGCCGTCGCGGGCGTGATCCGCGCCGAGCCCGCCTCAGGCTCCACCGCGGACTCCGGTGCTGCTCCGCGAGCTTTCGAGACGGTCATCGAGCCCGATGGCCTGCGCGGGCACTGGCTCGACGCCGCCGCCGCACTCGGAGCCGGTGCCGCCGACGGCGACACCGTCAGCGTCGAGCTGCGGCCGGGCGGCGAGTGGCCCGAGCCCGAGATCCCGGCGGACTTCGCCGAGGCGCTCGCGGACGCCCCCGATTCTGCGGAGACCTGGCGTGACATCACGCCGATGGCGAGGTGGGAGTGGGTGCGGTGGATCAACTCCACGCGCGTCGTGAAGACCCGAGAGCGTCGCATCGAGGTCGGCCTGTCGAAGCTCGAGGCCGGAAAGCGGCGCCCGTGCTGCTTCGACCTCTCATCGTGCACCGACCCCGAGCTCTCGAAAAGCGGCAAGCTCGCCGTCTGACCGATGCGTTCGGCGAGCGGTCAGTGGCGCCGTCGGCCGAGGGCGACGGCCGCGGCGTGAAGCAGCGGAACGACGGAGACGCTCATGAGCACGATTCCGAGCGGAGCGAGCTGAGGCAGCAGCAGGACGCCCGCGATGAGCAGCGCGGCGAACACGACTGCTGACACCACGCCGCGCAGCATCCGCTCGAGGGAGCGCATGTGTCGGTCGACGCTCGGCGTCTGCACCTTCAGCTGGCCAGCTTCGAGGCGGGTCGTGAGCGCATCCAGTCGCCCTGGCAGCGTCACTGCGGTTGCCAGTGCGGAGACGGCCTGTTTCGCCACCGCCTGGATGGTGTTGCCGCCCTCGTCGCGCGTGAGGGTGCGGGCGAACGGGTCGACCGCCTCCCACATGTTGAAGTTCTTGTCGAGCGCCGAGGTCACGCCCGAGACCAGGGAGATCGCGCGAATGATGAGCAGGAAGTTCTCTGGCAGCTGGAACGGCATCTCGCGGATGGTGTCCCTGAAGCGGTCGGCGAAGTCGCCGAGCTCTGCGGGGTCGACGCGCTGCAGCTCGGCCACGCCCATGCCGCCGAAGCGACCGAACAGTTCCGTCATGGCCCGTTCGAGCTCCATCGTGTCGCCGGCTGGCAGCAGCACGCCGACGCTGCGCATGGACCTGACGAGGCCAGGCCCGTCGCGGGACACGATCGCGAAGATGAGCTCCCGCAGGCTGGCTCGCAGGGTGTCGGAGATGACGCCCATCATGCCGAAGTCGATGTAGGTCAGCTCCCATGTGACGGGTGCGGGACGCTCATCGGTGGCCTCGCCCTCCACGTCCGATGGAGCTGGGATGCGCGGCGTCGCCAGCGGCGTCACGAAGATGTTGCCCGGGTGCGGGTCGGCGTGGAAGAAGCCGGCGACGAAGAGCTGCTGGAACGTGGCCCTCGCGAGCTCGTTGGCGACCTCGACGGGGTCGATGCCCGCGGCGCGGAGGGCATCCACATCAGTGATCTTGATCGCGGTGACATCCGACAGGGTGAGGATGCGGGACGCCGTGCGCTCCCACACGACCTGCGCGGCGCCCACGCGGGGGTCGGTCTCGAAGTCGGCGGCGAAGCGCTCAGCGCTGGAGCCCTCGTGGATGTAGTCGATCTCCTCGAGGCTGGTCGCCGCGAACTCCTCCACGAGGGCGGGTGCGTCGGCGCGCTTCGACACCAGCTCGACTCGCTTGAGGAGCTGGCCGACACGGCGCAGCGCGCGCAGGTCGGTCTCGACGAGGTCCTCGATGCCCGGCCGCTGCACCTTCACGACGACGCTGGTGTAACCCGTCTCCTCCGCGAGGGCGGGCGTGAGCGTCGCGCGGTGGGCCTGCCCGAACGAGGCTGCCGCGATGGGGGCTTCGTCGAAGCGCGCGTACGCCTGGCTGAGCGACATGCCCAGTTCAGCTTCGGCCTGCGCCCGGATGGCGGGGAAGGCGACGGCCGGAACCTCATCCTGCAGGCCCTCGAGTTCGGCTGTGATCTCGGGAGGCAGCACGTCGAGGCGCGACGACATGAACTGCCCCACCTTGATCATGAGCCCGCCGAGGTCGACCGCGAGTGCATGGAAGCGGCGGGCGAGCCGCTGCATACGCGCGGTACGTCCTCGCTCCGAGAGCTTGCCGAGGCGGATGCGCGGCAGGAAGATCTCGAACCACCAGATCTGCAGCATCGCGCGCTGCGCGAAGCGGACGATCCTGCGGTACCTGGCGCGGCCCTCGGCCGAGAGCTTCGTGTCGCCGTCCCGGGCGGCCCGGGCTCGAGTGACTGCTTGCGCCTGTGCGGCGGCGGCGGTCAGCCTGCTCGCCGCCGCCGCTCGCTCTTCGGTCAGGCCGGGGCCATCTGTCACGTTCAGTCCTCGGCGAGGATCGAGTACAGCTTGCGCCGTGTCTCGTCGAGGAGGGCCGCGGCGCGCTCGGCCTGGTCCGGGGTTGCGCTGCTCTGCACCTGAACGACGGCTTGCGCGAGTCGGGCGCCGGCCTTCGGGAGGGTCGCGGCGCGCTCGGCGCGGCGTGCGGCGGGGGACTCCCACGGCAGGTCGCCAGTCGAAGCGTCGACGGCGACGGCGCGGCCTTCTTCGGTGAGCGCGTAGACCTTGCGCTCGCCGGTGACCTCCGGCACGACGAGGCCCTCGTCGGAGAGGAGCTGCAGCGTCGGATAGACGGAGCCGGGGCTCGGCTTCCACGCGCCGCTGGTGCGCTCCTCGATGGCCTGGATGAGCTGGTAGCCGTGCTGGGGGCCTTCGAGCAGCGCGACGAGCAGTGCGGTGCGGACGTCCCCGCGGCCAGCGCGGGACGTGGTGGGACGGGATGCGAAGCTCTCGCGGATCTCGTCGACGGCTTCGCGGAGGCCGAAGCCGAGTCCGCCTGGGGTGTGCTGAGCGACCATGAGCATTCCTTTCGAAGGGGTGCCGATACCTGACGACACCCGACGATACATCGGTGAATGTCGGTGAAGCTGTGCATTCCGGGGTTCCTGAATGCGGGTTGAACTGAAGGAACCAAGTGTTGCTAGGTACTGGTACTCAGTGTTACTTTGTACTGGTAGTCATCATTACTGAGTAGAGAGGGTGATCGTGGGCAAGCAAGCAACCGAAATGCTCAAGGGCACGCTCGAGGGCATCGTGCTCGCGATTCTCGCCACGCGTTCCGCCTACGGGTACGAGATCACGACCTGGCTTCGCGAACAGGGCTTCGCGGACATCGCCGAGGGCACGGTGTACGCGCTCCTTGTGCGCATCGAGCAGAAGGGGCTGGTCGACGTCGAGAAGGTCCCCTCGGAGAAGGGTCCGCCGCGGAAGGTCTACACGATCAACGCAGAAGGCACCGAGTACCTCGCGGAGTTCTGGCGCACCTGGGGGTTCCTCGCGGAGCGCCTCGAGCAGCTCCGCACCACCACCGCAGAACCAACTGCAACCAGCACAGATGAAGGAAGAGGCAACTGACATGGCCGCCAAGTGGATCGAAGCGCTCACGGGCTCACTCGAGGAGAAGAAGCTGTACAAGGAGGCACAGGCGCGATTGGATGCGCTGCCGGCTCCCTACGCGAAGGTGGCGCAGGCCATCCAGCGCTACCTCATGTACTACGGCGGCGTCACCGATGGGGAGTCGATGGTGCGCATGAATGCGGACCTCGCCGACCTGTGGGAGCGCGCGGCCGCCGACGGCACTCCCGTCCACGACATCGTGGGCTCCGACCCGGTCGACTTCGCCGAGACCTTCGGCCAGTCGTACTCCGGCAAGCAGTGGATCGACAAGGAACGTGCGCGACTGGTGAAGGCCGTCGAGGAAGCGGAGCGAGGGCAGTAGCCATGAGCGCTCCTCCGGCCATCGTCGTCGATGGCATCACGAAGTCGTACGGCGACCTCGCCGTACTGACCGGCGTCGACTTCGCCGTCGAGCGCGGCAGCATCTTCGCGCTCCTCGGCTCGAACGGGGCCGGCAAGACCACACTGGTGCGCATCCTCTCGACGCTCCTCCGCGCCGACGACGGGTCGGCAGCCGTCACCGGCTTCGACGTGGCGTCGCAGGCGTCCGAGGTTCGTGGATCCATCAGCCTCACCGGCCAGTTCGCGGCGGTGGATGAGGTGCTCACGGGTCGCGAGAACCTCGCCCTCGTCGCGCGTTTGCGGCACGTTCCGCGGCCCAACGAGGTCGCGGACGCCTTGCTCGAGCGCTTCTCGTTGGCCGACGCGGGCAGGCGTCGCGCCGCGACATACTCCGGCGGCATGCGGCGTCGGCTCGACATCGCGATGAGTCTCATCGGCAACCCACCCGTCGTGTTCCTCGACGAACCCACGACGGGACTCGACTCGCAGGCCAGGCTCGAGGTGTGGGGCGCGGTGCGCGAGCTCGCCGCCACCGGCACGACTGTGCTGCTCACGACGCAGTACCTCGACGAGGCGGAGCAGCTCGCCGATCGGATCGCGATCCTGAACGAGGGACGCATCATCGCGAACGGCACGCTCGCCGAGCTCAAGCGGCTGCTGCCGCCTGCCAACGTCGAATACGTGGAGAAGCAGCCGACGCTCGAGGAGTTCTTCCTGGCTGTCGTCGGGGATTCCGGCGGAGAAATGGGGCTGGCCTCATGACCGCGCACTTCGTCGGCGACACCGCCGTCCTGACGGGTCGCTCGCTGCGCCACGTGCTCCGCAGCCCAGACACGATCGTGACGACAGCCGTCATGCCGATCGCGTTCATGCTCATGTTCGTCTACGTGTTCGGCGGGGCGATCGACATCGGCGCGGGCGCCTACGTCGACTACCTGCTGCCAGGGATCCTGCTCATCACCGTCGCATCCGGCGTCGCCTACACGGCGTACCGGTTGTTCCTCGACCTGAAGGGCGGTATCTTCGAGCGGTTCCAGTCGATGCCGATCGCCAGATCGTCGGCCCTGTGGGCGCACGTGATCACCTCCCTGGTCGCGAACCTCGTCTCGGTGGCCGTCGTCGTCGGCGCTGCCCTGATCATGGGCTTCCGGTCGGGTGCCGGACTGCTCGAGTGGCTCGCGGTCGCGGGCATCCTCGTGCTCTTCACGCTCGCCCTCACCTGGATGGCGGTGCTCGCGGGTCTCTCCGCGAAGACCGTCGAGGGCGCGAGCGCCTTCTCCTACCCGCTCATCTTCCTGCCGTTCGTGAGCTCCGCGTTCGTGCCGACCGAGACGATGCCGGGCCCAGTGCGGTGGTTCGCGGAGAACCAGCCCGTGACGTCCATCGTCAACAGCATCCGGCAGCTCCTCGAGGGGCAGCCGGTGAGCGGGGACATCTGGGTCGCGCTGGGCTGGTGCGTCGGGATCCTCCTCGCAGCCTTCGTGGTTGCGAACGTGGTCTACCAGCGCAGGATCAGCTGACTGAAGTCGACCTTCTCGAGTGCTGGCAGTGCTCGCACTCGAGGGGGTCACATGGCTACATCCACGATTCGCAACCTGCCCGAAGAGACGAGGCGTGCTGTCAAAGCGCGAGCCGCGCCCGCTCCCGGTTTTCGGCGCATCCCGGTGCTGTTGGGTGGAGTGACCCCCGAACGCCGCGACGAAAGCGAGAACCCAATTGCAGAGCCTCGGCACCGTCCTGCTCGCCGTCGGATTCCTCGCGCTCGCGGGAGCGCACCTCATCACCGACCCGACAGCCCTCGACGCCAACATCGGCGCGGGCTTCCTCATCATCGTCGGCCTCGTCACCGGGGCGGCAGGACTTCTCGTCTCCGTCATCGCGGCCCTGTTCGGCATGCGCCGCCGCCGCGGCTGACCCCTCTCAGCTCGCGCCCGATGCATCCACACGTGAGATGCAGCTTCTCGGCGCGATGAAGGTGCGTGGCTGGTGTTGATACGCCCACACCGACGATCACTGGCGAGGCGGTGCCGTCGAGTCGCGCTCGATGACCTCCGGTTGCCTCGTCAAGATCACATCGCTCGGGGGAATGCCGCTGAGCTGATCGAGGAGTGCGTCCGTCGCCGCGGTACCAAGCTCTTGCAGGGGAAGGGCCATGGTCGTCAGCGATGGTTGCAGGTAGGCGGCAACCGGCATGTCATCGTAGGAGAGTAGCGAGACATCCTCCGGAACCCGCTTTCCCAGATCGTGGAGGGCTTTGAGCGCTCCGATCGACTGCGGCAGCGTTCCGGCGTAGATGGCGGTCACTGCCGGATCCGTGTCGAGGATGCGCTGCGTCGCGACGTACCCTCCGGCCTCCGTATACGGCTCGCGCACGACGCATGGCCGGGCGATCCCGAGCGCGACGGCTTCGAGAATGAAACCGCGTTCCCGTTCCCTCGCCGGAGAGACATCCCCGGGCCCCGAGATGTGGCCGAGGGTCCGGTGGCCGAGACCGTACAAGTAGTCGAGCGCCGTCTTGCTGGCATTCGCCATGTCGACCCCGACGTTCCTGTTGGACCCTGCCACGGTCCGGTTCACGAAGACGTGCGGCACGTTGTCGAGCCGCCCATCCTCGAGAAGAGGGTGCTTCTCCCTTACCGACGCGATGAGGAGGCCCTCCACTCGCCCGGCGCTGACGAGGTCGGTGTAGTCGGACTGCGTCTCGGACCATTCCGCGTCTTCGGCCAGCAGCACGACGAAGCCACGCTCCCTGGCGCGGAGGTACGTTCCACGCGCGATCCGCGCATAGACGGCGTTGGTGAGGTCGGGAACAAGCAGTGCGATGGAGCGTGTACGGGCACCTGCGAGCGCCCGCGCGCCCGCGTGCGGCTCGTAGTTCAACGCGAGCGCGGTCTCGAGGATCCGCGCTCGCGTCTCGTCCCTGATGCTCAGCGTCGTGTCACCGTTGAGCGCCCGGGAGACCACCGACTTCGTGACGCCGGCCGCGTTGGCGACGTCGATGAGGCGAGCGCGCATCGGCTGAGGGGTGGCGTTCATGGTGCGGCCGGCTTTCGCGGTGTGTCGGTACTCGTGCGTGCTGAGCGGTGCGAGGCCCGACGCGCGCGGCGCCGGCCCTCGCCCCCAGGCTATCCGGCCCTTCTGGCGTACTCCGTGTAGATCGTCTTGCGACGGGTGTACCGCTCGAACCCGTGGATGCCGTCGTCTCCGCCGAGACCGGACATCTTCCAGCCCGCGTGGAACCCCTGGACTTCTTCCGGGCCGATTCGGTTGATGTAGACCTCGCCGAACTCCAGGTCGTCGGTTGCGGACATCGCCGTGCGGATGTCAGTCGTGTAGACGTGTGAGGTGAGCCCATAGACGGTTGAATTCGCCCACTCGATGACCTCCTCGTACTCGTCGAAGACGATGATCGGCAGGACCGGACCGAACACCTCCTGTTGCACGATGTCCATGTCGTTCGTGACGTTGGTGAGCACCGTGGGGGCGAACCAGTAGCCGGGGCTGTCCTCCATACCGGCGGGTGTGCCACCGCCGAACTCGAGCGTCGCACCCGCCGCGACAGCGCGGTCGACGTGCTCTTTCACCTTCTGCCACTCCTCCTGAGAGACCTTCGGCCCCATCTGGGTCGCCTCATCCATCGGATCGCCGACGATGAGATTGCGCGTCCGCTCGAGGAACCGAGCGACGAACTCGTCGTAGACGCCGCGCTGCACGTACGTGCGCTCGTTGCAGGTGCACACCTGGCCGCAGTTCATGAAGCGCGCCTCGAAAGCGTGGTCGACGGCGAGGTCGAGATCTGCGTCGTCGAAGACGATCACGGGAGCCTTGCCCCCGAGCTCGAGGGAGACGGGGATGACCTTCTTCGCCGCGGCGGCCAGGATCTCCTGCCCCGCCCTCGTCGACCCGGTGACGGTCACCATGCTGACGAGCGGATGCTCGACGAGCGCCGAGCCGAGCGTGCGGCCTGGCCCCGTGATGACGTTGACGAGTCCGTCGGGCACCCCGGCGCGTTCGAAGACGCGTGCGAGTGCGATCGACGACAACGGGGTGACGCCGCTCGGCTTCACGACGATGGCGTTGCCTGCCATGAGGGCGGGCGCCACCTTCCTGGAGAAGATCGCGGCGGGGAAGTTCCACGGGATGATCGCAGCGACCACACCGACGGGCTCCTCCCGGATTGCAAGCTGCTGATCGCGATTCGACGGGGCCGCGAGCTCGCCGATGTTGCGGTACTTCTGGCTGATCGCGTAGCCGAGGAACCCCTTCACGCCCTCGATCTCGCCACGGGCCTCGACGATGGTCTTGCCCTGTTCGGCGACGACGATCTGCGCGAGTTCCTCGGCGTGCGCTTCCACCTGCCTCACCACTTCCTCGAGCACGGATGCGCGGTCCGCGTACGAGCGCTTGGCCCAGACGCGCTGCGCGTCGCTGGCCTGTTCGAGGGCGGCATCGATATGCGCGGTCTCGCCGATGGGGACGCGAGCGATGACGTCGCCAGTCGATGGATTGTCGACCGTGCTGGTGCTGTCGGTGTGCACCCAGTCCCCGCCGATGCGCATGGCGGGCTGCGCTCCGAGGAGCGAGCCGGTTGTGAAGATGTCGTAGGTCATTGAGTGCCTTTCAGCTCATCACCATCCCGCCCTCGACGTTGTACGTCTGGGCGGTGATGTAGTTGGATCCCGGGCCGGCCAGGAAGACGGCGAGGGGCACGATGTCCTCGGGCACGGAGGTGCGCCCCAGAGGGACGTCCGCGGACTTCTCCTTGAACGTCTCACCCTCGGCCTTGCCGGTGAGGTCGCCGAACTGCTTGTCGACCTGCTTCCAGTAGGGCGTGTCGACGATGCCAGGGGCCATGGCGTTGACGTTCACGCCGTACGGGGCCATGGCGAGGGCGACCGACTGGGTGATGGAGATGACGGCCGCTTTCGAGGCGCAGTACGCGGAGACCAGGGCTTCGCCGCGGCGTCCCGCGATGGAGGCCATGTTGATGATCTTGCCGCTGTTCTGCTCGCGCATCGGCACGCAGGCGGCCTGCGTCAGGAACATGAGCCCCTTGACGTTGACGTTGAAGATGCGGTCCCACTCATCCGGGGTCATCTCGTCGAGGGGCTTGATGAGGCCGACCCCCGCGTTGTTGACGAGGATGTCGAGGCTCCCGTGCTCGGCGACGATCTCGTCGACGACCCGCTTCGATTCTTCCGTGCTGCTCACGTTGAGCGACTTCGCGGACGCGGAGTCGCCCGCCGCTCGGATCTCGTCGACGACGGTGTTGGCGCCGTCGAGATTGAGGTCGGCGATGACCACGTGGGCGCCTTCCTGCGCGTATCCGAGTGCCATGGCGCGGCCCATGCCTGAGGCTGCTCCGGTGATGAGTGCGATCTTGCTGTCGAGGGTTCCCAAGGGAGTTCTCCTTCGTTGTGGGGTAGGTGGGGGTGATGCTGGTGCGGATCTGGGGTGGGTGGTCACTGTCGTTGACGGTTGGACAGGACGCCCTGAACGACGACGGCGAGGACGAGGAAGAGGCCCGTGACGAGGTCCTGGTAGTAGGCGTTGAGTGTGCCGACCTGGTTGATGATGTTCTGGATGATGCCGATGAGCAGCACTCCGAAGAGCGCGCCGAGCATCGTCCCGACGCCGCCGGTGAGGAGCACGCCACCGATGACGGCCGCGGCAATGGAGGTCAGCTCGTACCCGGTCCCGAGCGTCGAGACGCCGGAGGAGAGGCGCGAAGCCAGGAGCGCTCCGGCGAGACCCGCGAGCGAACCGCTGATGACATAGACAGCGACCTTCACGCGGCTCGTGTTGCTGCCCATCATGCGCGCCGCGTCCTCGTTGCCGCCGAGCGCGAAGAGGTCGGAGCCGAACGCGGTCCGGTTGAGCACGAGGCCGGCGATCGCGAAGGCAGCGAGCAGTACCCAGATCAGGTTGCTGATGCCGAGGAAGGAGCCGTTGCCGATGGCGCTGAAGCCGCTGCTGGCGTCGATCACGATGCTCGACGATGCAAGTGCGACCGCGATGCCCTTGAAAGCGAGCAGGGCAGAGAGCGTGACGATGAAGGGTGCCATCCTCGCCTTGCCGATGAGCAGGCCGTTGAGCAGGCCGCCGACCGCACCGACCAGGACGGGAGCCAGGAGCGCCGCCGCCCACCCGTACGGTGCCGCGAGGGCGGCGACGACGGTCGCGAGCCCCACCGTGGATCCGACCGAGAGGTCGATCCCGCCGGAGATGAGCACGAGGCTCTGCCCGATGGTGATGAGTCCGATGAAGCAAGCCGCTGTGGCGATGGCCGACAGATTGGCGGGAGTTGCGAACGAGGGGAACGCGATGGCTGCGACGATGCAGAGGAGCAGCACCGCCCCGATCACGCCGTGGGATTGGGTGAGCTCGAGCACCCGGTTGCGGCGCTGGGCGGTTGGGCGCGGGATGGCGGCCGTCGGTGTGGCTGGGGTGGTCACCTGGTGTCCTTTCTCGACTGCTGCAGGTAGAGCGCTGCGATGATGAGGACCGCTTTGAGGACCTGTGCGAATGCGAAGTCGATTCCCCGCATCACGAACGTGGTGTCGATCAGCTGGAGGAAGATGGCCGCTGCGACGGTGCCCGGCACGGAGATCCGGCCTCCGACGAGCGGGGTGCCGCCGATGACGACTGCCGCGATAGCCGTCAGCTCGAAGTTGAGGCCGATGAAGCTCGGGTCGGAGGCGCCGATGCGAGCCGAGACCATGAGGCCGGCGATTCCGGCCAGTGCGGCGCTGATCGTGTAGATGGTGAGCAGCGTCGCGTTGCGCGGCGTCCCGGCGAGGTAGGCGGCGCTGCGGTTCGACCCGGTGAACAGTGCGTACCGACCGAATGCTGTCGAGCGGACGACGATCGCGATCGCTCCCGCGACGGCGAGCGCGAAGAGGGCGACGACGGGGATCCCGAGGAATGTGGCATTGCCGATCCAAGTGAAGACACCGCCGGCGGGAATCGTGCTCCGCGAACCTCCCGAAACCGCCTGAGCAAATCCTCGGACCGCCACGAGGAGACCGAGACCTGTGATGAGCGGGTTGATGCGGGCGAAGGCGATGAGCGAGCCGTTGAAGAGCCCGATGAGTGCCGCAGCGGCGATCGTGATGAGGATCGCCGCGACCTCGCCGTAGCCCAGGTAGAGCGCGACGGTCGCGGAGGCGAGCGCCATCACCGATCCCACGGAGAGGTCGATGCCGCCCGTCCCGATGGCGAGGGTCTGGCCGACCGCGATCATGATGATCGGTGCCGCCGAGAAGAGTAGGTTCTGGAAGGTGAAGGCGCTCGCGAAACCCTCGGTCGCGACCAGGTTGAACACGAACAGGAGCACGAGCGCCGCGTAGACGGAGTACTTGCTCGCCCACGTCGCAAGGGTCTTGCCCGGTGTCGGTCCACGGACGAGGCCGGTGGTGCCAGCTGCAGAAGTTTGCGTGCTCATGCTGTTTCCTCCATCGTGTGAGTCGCTGCGCTCTGACCTGACAGCAGCGAGATGACGGAGTCGTAGTCGACCTCGTGTGGAAAGACCTCGCCCGTCACGGCACCCTCGCTGAGGACGACCAGGCGGTCGCAGAGCGCGAGGAGCTCCTCGGTCTCGCTCGAGGTGACGACGACGGCGATGTCCTTCTTCGCGAGCTCCCGGATGACCCGGTGCACTTCGGCTTTCGCTCCGATATCGATGCCGCGGGTCGGATCGTCCAGCAGGATGACCTTCGGACCGAGGGAGAGCCAGCGTCCGAGCAGCACCTTCTGCTGGTTGCCTCCGGAGAGCTCGTTGATCGCCTGATCGGGTGCGGCCGCCTTGATCCGGAGCTCATCGGAGAACTCCCGGAAGACATCGTTCTGCGCGGCTCGACTCACGAAGCCGAGCTTCGAGATACGGGTCAGGATGGCGGCGGTCATGTTCTCCCTGATGCTGAGGCCCGGGAAGATCCCCTCGGTGCGGCGGTCCTCGGACAGGTAGGCGATGCCAGCGGCGAGCGAACCAGACGGGGTGACCTTCCTGAGGGGAGTGCCGTCCACGATCACGGTTCCGGAGTCGGGCTTGACGGCACCGAAGATGGCCTTGCACGTCTCCGTGCGACCCGCGCCGAGCAGACCGAGGAGGCCGACGATCTCGCCCTTGCGGACGTCGAACGACACGTCGCGGACGCGAGTGCTCCAGCTGAGGTTCCGCACCGACAGCCCGACGTCATGGGTTGAGATCGCGTCGACGCGCTGCTGGGCGGCCTCGCGGTCGAGCACCCCCTCTTCGAGGTCGACGCCGCCGAGCATCGCCTTCACGAGTGCTGGCCGCGGCAGCTTCGACGGGGTGCTCTCGGTCACGAACGCACCGTCTCGCAGCACCGTGAAGCGGTCACACAATTCATACAGCTCTGACATCCGGTGACTGACGAAGAGGATGGCGGTGCCCTCGTCGCGCAGCTGCCGGATGACGGAGAACAGCGTTTCGATCTCGTAGCCGTTGAGCGCGGAGGTCGGCTCGTCGAGAATCACGACCTTCGCCTCGAACGCCACCGAGCGGACGATCGCAACCATCTGCTGCATCCCGAGTCCGAGCTCGGAGACCTTCGACTTCGGGTCGAGACGCAATGCGTATCGGTCGAGGATCTCTTGCACCTGCGTGAGGGCCGCCCGCTTGTTCAGGATCCCGGCCACCCGTGGCTCCCTGCCGAGGAGGATGTTCTCCGCGACCGTTCGCTCCGGGATGAGATTGACCTCCTGGTAGACCGTTGCGATACCGGCGTTCTGCGAGTCGAGGGGTCGGGCGAAGCTCACGTTCTCGCCCTGCAGCAGGAGCTCCCCCTCGTCCGGCTTGTGGAAGCCCGTGATGATCTTGATGAGCGTCGACTTCCCGGCGCCGTTCTCGCCGTTGAGCCCATGCACTTCCCCTGCGTAGAGGTTCAGAGAGACGTCCGTGAGCGCGCGAACGGCGCCGAAGGTCTTGGTGATTCCGCGTGCCTGCAGCACGAGTGATGTGTCAGCCATGACTGCCAATCGAGGTTCGTCGGCCGCAGCCGGCTCAGTAGGCCGCGCCGGAGTCGAGCGCCTCCTGCGCGTTCTCGCTCGTGTACAGGGCGTCCTTCATGATGATCTCCTGCGACACGGGCTCGCCCGCGAACCACGAGGTGAGGGCATCGACGGCGGCCGGGCCGAAACGGGGATTGGTCTCGACGACGGCGTAGATGTTGCCGTTCGCAATCTCGGTGACAGCGTCGGCCGTGCCGTCGATGGACACGATCGAGACATCAGCGCCCGGATCCTTGCCGAAGTTCGTGAGCGCGGTCACCGCACCAAGGGCCATCGTGTCGCTGTGCGTGTAGACGGCGGTGATGTCCGAGTTGGCGGAGACGATCTGGCTCAGCACCTCTTGGGCCTCGCTCGTCGACCAGTTGCCGGTCTGCTGCGCGACGATCTCAAGGCCCTCGTGCTTCGCGATCTCTTCGGCGAAACCCTCCGTGCGCAGCGTCGCGACGTCGCTCCCGGGGGCACCCTGGATCTCCGCGATCTTGCCCTCCCCGCCGGTCGCCTCGACGACGGCCTGTGCGGCTCGCACCCCCTGCTCGTAGAAGTCCGAGCCAAGGAACGTCAGGTAGTCATCGCACGGCGTGCCCTCCGACTGCCGGTCGATGGTGACAACGGGGATGCCCTGCGCCTGAGCGTCCGCGAACGCACCCTGCAGGCCGGTCGAGCTGATGGGGGCCACGATGAGCGCATCCACACCCTGGTTGATCATCGACTGGATGTCGGTCAGCTGCTTCGCCTGGTCGCTGTTGGCGTTGGTGTAGACGAACTCCGCGCCCGCACCCTCCACGGACTGCCGGACCGACTCCGTCTCGACGGCTCGGAACGGGTTCTGCTCGTTCTCCGATTGGGAGAATCCGATGACCATCTCGGACATCTCGATATCGCTCGGGGCGTCGTTCACGCAGGTCTCCGCTGACTCGGACTCAACGACCTGCGTAGCTCCGGTCGCCGCCGGTGCGCCGCTCGCGCCCGCGCCGTTCTCCAACGGTGCCGTGCAGGCCGTGAGGCCGAGGGCTGTGGCGGCAGCCGCGGCGAGGAAGATAAAACGTCGTTGTTTCATGATGCTCCTTGTTGGGTTCTGGGGCGCGCGATCAGGCGCGGTGGGGTTCGAGGGCCGCGAAGTCGAGGTCGATTCCGTGGCCGGGAGTGCTGGGGGCTGTGACATGCCCGTCGACGATGGGCATGGGGTCCGTCATGTAGGCCTCGAGGCTGAAGCCGTGCGCTTCCATATAGGTGCGGTTGGGGGCGGCGGCGAGGGCGTGCACGGTGAGGTCATGCACGCCGTGGCTTGTCACGGGCAGGTTGTGCGCCTCCGCGAGCGAGGCGATCTTGCGGAAGACCGTGTATCCGCCGCAGTTCGTCACATCCGGTTCGGGATAGCTGAGCGCCTCCGAGGTGATCGCAGCTCGGAACTCGTGGAGCGTGTGGAGGTTTTCCCCTCCGGCGATTGGGATGCCTCCTTCGCGGAGGATCCGCTGATGGCCGGGAAGGTCATCCGGGATCGTGGGCTCTTCGAGCCAGACGAGGTTGTACTCGCGGAGTTCACGCGCCGCTGCGATGGCCTGGTCCGCGCTCCATCGCATGTTGGCGTCGACCATGAGCGGGAAGCTGTCGCCGAGGTGCGTCCTCATCGCTGCGACTCGTTCGATGTCTTCGCGCATGCTGTCGCGGCCGACCTTCATCTTGATTGCGCGGAAACCAGCCTCCTGGAAGCCGTCGGCCTGCCTGAGCAGCTGGTCGAGGCTGAACTGCAGGTCGATGCCACCGGCGTAGACGGGAACCTTCGGGTCATAGCCACCGAAGATCTTCCAGAGCGGTTCCTCGACGCGTCGGCCGAGAAGGTCCCAGAGCGCGATGTCGATCGCCGAGATCGCCGATGTCTGGTGACCGCCGCGCCCCGCGTAGTGGAGCTGCCACCAGAGTTTTTCCCAGAGCTGTTCGATGCGGTTCGCCTCTTCGCCGATGAGTGCGCCGGCCATGTAGTCATTGATCATGACGGCGACCGCCCGCCCGCCGGCATTGACCGTGTACGTGTAGCCGAGGCCCTCGCCTCCATCCTCATCGCGGATGCGCACGGTGATGAGCTCGAAGTCGTCCATATCGCCGTGCATGCTGTCGGTCAGCTTCACGGGCAGGGGTACTCGGTAGTGGTCAGCAACCACTGATTGGATCCTCGCCATTGGGGCCCTCTCGGTTGTCCTCGAAAGCGGTTAGAAAACCGGTTTCCTTTCGTAGAGACTGACACCAGTCGGCGACCGTGTCAAGCGCTCGACCGGACGATGGACGAGGTCGGTGCCACGCGCTACGATGCGCCCCACAAACCCGCGTCCGCTCCCGACACGGTCTTACGCCCGCGCGACGCCGGTCGCACCGGGTCGGGGTGGTCGCGAGCCCGGTGGATCCACACGAGAGACGCAGTCTCCCGGTCCGATGACGGTGGTTCTCTCGTGCCGATGCACCCGGTTGAGGCGTCCGAGGTGGCCTGCGAAGCCAGGGGGTTGGTGAGACCCGCCTCGCCCGAATGTCGGTGCCCGCGTCTAAGGTGATCGCATGACGACGGCGACTTCCCTCGACGGCACCTTCAACTTCCGTGACACCGGCGGCATGCCGGTCACATCCGGCGGTGTGACCGCGCCTGGCATCTTCTACAGATCAGACGCGCTGAGCTCGCTGACTCCGAAGGGGCTGGAGCAGCTCGCGGCGAGCGACATCGGCACGATCGTCGACTTCCGCACACCCGCCGAGCGGCAGATGGCGCCCGATCGCCTGCCCGTGAGTCGGCCCTTCCACGTCGTCGAGCTGCCGCTGCTTGAAGGGGCCGTGACCGGACTGGTGCAGCAGGGCCTGCAGTCGGCTGCGCGCGGCGGCGACCCCGCCGAGCAGGCGAAGGCGATGGATGCGGTGCTCGCGCAGATCCCGACCCTGGGCGCCCTCTACGTGGAAATGCTCGAGCACAGCGCGACCACGTTCGCCGAGCTCGCCCGACTCGTCGCATCCGCGACCGTCACCCCGCCGAACGCCGTGGTCGTCCACTGCACGGCTGGCAAGGACCGCACCGGCATCGGCTCGGCGCTGGTACTCGACGCGGTCGGGGTCGAGCGCTCCGCGACCATCGCCGACTACGCGTCGTCCGGCGCGAACCTCTCAGGTGAGTGGGCCGAGCGCATGTACGGCATGGTCGCGCAGTACGGGCTGCCGCTCACCGACCAGATCAAAGACCTGGTCGCCGCGACGCCCCCATCCGCTATCGAGCACGCGCTCGAGTGGGTTGATGCGCAGGGCGGTTCAGCCGCGTACCTGCAGTCAGGCGGGCTCACCGGTGCGGAGCTCGCCGCGCTCAAGGGGCGCCTCACCGGAGCCTGAGGGTGCCGCCGCCGCATCAGTACTCGGTGTCGCGGTGGCAGCTGGAGCTGCATCTGGAGGCGCAGCGGCCGTGGGTGCGCGTCCGGCCGAGCGCTCGACGCCGATGCCAGCGACGATGACCAGCACGAGGCCGACGACCGGCAGCAACCCGGGCACCTGATGCAGCAGCAGCAAGCCAATGACGAGCGCGACCGCGGGCTCGAGACTCGTGAGAGTTCCGTAGGCGGCGGCCGTGATGCGGCGCAGCGCCTGAATCTCGAGCATGAACGGCACGGTCGGCAGGAGCGCGGCCAAGCCGAGGCCGGCGAGGGCCGCCTCCCACGTGAGCAGCGGAATGGTGCTCGGCGCCGCGATGATGCTCGCGATGACGGCCGCCACGGGAATCGAAACGGCCAGGCCGCGCACCCCGCTCAGCTCGTCGCCCACGCGCTGCGTGCACAGGATGTAGACGGCCCAGCAGGCCGCCGCGGCGAGCGCGTACAGCACGCCGATCGGGTCGATGTTCCCGGTCCACGGCTCCGTCAACAGCACGACACCGACGGCCGCGATCAGTGGCCACAGGAGCGCCCGGCCCCGACTGCGCAGCACGGCGACCGCGAGGGGGCCCAGGAATTCGAGGGCAGCGGCAGTGCCGAGCGGGATGCGGTCGATCGCGAGCGTGAAGAGCAGCGTCATCCCCGAGGTCGCCGCGCCGAGCACGACGCACGCGAGGAAGCTGCTGCGCGTGAACCACGCGTGTCGCGGCCGCACGATCACCAATACGAGTGCTGCCGCGAACACCAGGCGGATCCAGCCGGTGCCGAGCGGCCCGAGCTGCTCGAAGAGACCGGTGCTGAGCGCCAGGCCGAGCTGCACGAACAGCATGGCGCTGATCGTCATGAGGGTGCCAGAGCGGGCACTGCCCCGTGGAGCTGCCTGAGGTGTGGACGCGGTCATGGATTCAGGATGGCGCGCCCGTGCATCCGTGTCCACGCGAGAAATACGAACGCATCGTTCGCGATTCGCGCACAATGGTTCCGTGGGCGCCTGGCCCGCGGTCCGGATGATCGGCGGGAGTCCACATGGAGACGCGACGGCTCGAGTACCTCGTCGACCTCGAGCGCCTCGGCTCGATGCGGGCCGTCGCGGACCAGCACCTCACGACGACCTCCGTCGTCTCGCAGCAGCTCGCGCTCCTCCAGCAGGAACTGGGCGCGCACCTCCTCGAGCGGGTGGGGCGTGGGGTGCGGCTGACCGCCGCCGGCTCGCGGCTCGCCGCACGCGCATCCGGGATCCTCGCCAGCCTCGATGAGGCGAGACGCGACTTCGATCCAGACGCGGAACCGCAGGGCACGCTGCGCGTGGCGGGCTTCGCGACCGCCGCGCGAGCCCTGTTCCCGATCATGCGCGAACTCGCCGCGTCACACCCCGGCGTGCGGCTCGTGCTCGAGGAGCAGGAACCCGACGAGGCGTTCGCGCTGGTCGACGCCGGCCGCATCGACCTCGCGCTGGTCTACGACTACACGCTCGCACCCCTGCGCATCCCGCCAGGCTACGAGAGCGTGCGCCTGTGGGAAGGGGAGTGGGGGATCGGCGTTCCGGACAGCGTCGCGGCGGCCCTCCCCGGCGGCGGCCTCGAGCCTCTGCCCAACCGCGACCTCATGCTCGCGTTGCGCCACCAGGAGTGGATCGGCAACTCCAGGAACGACGCCGACGAGATCGCCATCGGCGTGCTCGCGTCGCTCGCCGACTACGAGCCGAACGTCACCCACCAGTCCGACGACCTCGCGCTGGTCGAAGACCTCATCGCGGCCGAGTTCGGGGTCGGGATGCTCCCCCTCACGCGAGCGCCGCGCGACAACGTGCAGATCGTGCGGATGCAGCAGCCGCCCATGCTGCGCGCATCCGCCGCCTACCTCCGCGGCACCGCGGAGTGGCCGCTGCTGCGCCACGTGCTCGACCGCCTCACCGGCGGCTGAGTCCCGCCGTTCGCCGCCGACCGACTCCAGAGGAACTTTGAGAAGGGTTCCGCGTCGGGATGGGGTGCAAGCCATCTGCGTGCGTGAACGTCATCCGGAGTCGGGGGTGGTGACCTGACCGGAGCCCGCGGTCGCCGACGGCGGTCTTGGGATGGCAAGTTCGCTTCGTTCGGGGAATTTTCCCGCAACGAGGTGAGTTTTCCATCCCGAGAGCGGATGGGCGGCGAGGTCGGGGCAGTCTCAGACGGCGTCGAGCTCGGCGAGCAGCGCGCGGGCGCGCTCGAGCTGCGGCGTCGGCGTTACCGTCGCCGCCTCGGGCGCGGCCGAACTGCTGCCGGTCACCAGAGCCTCGAGGTGCTGTCGGGCCAGGTGCCGCTGTCCGCCTTGGATCTCGGCTTCCGCGAGTCCGAGCAGTGCCCTGGCGCGTTCGTGCGCGTTCGCGGAGCCCTCGGCAACCTCGAGAGCGACGGTGTGGTGCCCGGCCGCATCCGCGACCCGGCCCGCCTGTCCGTGCAGTTCCCCCAAGTTGTTCCTCACCGACGCGACGAGCGACGAGTTCCCCATGGACTCGGCCAGCTTGAGCGCGGCGCCGTGCTGTTCCGCCGCGGCGTCCGGGTCACCGAGGCCGGCGAACGCGAGGGCGAGATTCGTGAGCGCGTAGGCGTGCGGCAGCCCGGCCTGGTGCTCGGTCAGGCGAACCGCTTCGCGCGCGGTGTCCGCGGCGCTCGAGAAGTCGCCGAGCTCCACCTCGACGTCGCTCAGGTTGACCAGCGCAACACCCGCGGCGACCTCGTCGCCCCGGTCGCGCGCGATCCGATGGGCTGCACCGTGCCGACTCCGGGCGCCCTCGACGTCGCCCAGGCGTCGCAGCACGATGCCCAGGTTGTCGTTGAGCGACGCCGCGAAGTGGTCGAGTCCGCCGTGCTCGGCGGCCGCGACGGCCTGCTCGAACCGGAGGGCGGCCTCGTCGAGGTCGCCGCCCTGCGCCGCGAGGATGGCGAGGGTGTTCGACGCCTTGAGCACAAGCTCAGCGTTGCCAGCGTGCTCCGCGAGCTGCTGAGCTCGCAGCAGCTCGGCACGTGCATACGGGCTGCCCATCCGCACGAGCGACTGGCCGACGCGGTGCGCCGCCACCGCGATGGCATCGGCGCTTCCGAGCGCTTCCGCGTGGCGGAGGGCCTCGCGGTGCACCTGCTCGGCGGTGCGGTGCCGGCCGTCGACGTCGAGGTGGTGCGCGACGAGCTCGCTGACCTCGACGGGCACCTCGGGTCGCCTGCCCCCGACCGCCGCGGAGAGCTCGATGAGCACTGGCAGCTGGGTCCGCCAGAACTCCGCCGCTCTGCCGTCGCCGAGCGGTGGCTCGAGCCCGCGGTTCCCCGCCGAGTCGGCCAAGGCGTCGGAGTCCTCCGCCGTCGCCGGCCCCGCCGAGCCCACCGCCCCGGCGACCGGTCGTGCACCCGAACGTGCGCGCTCGAACGCGTCGGGGTAGCTGGTCTCGAGCGCCGCCCAGCCGCGTCGGAGGTAGAGGTCGAGCACTCGGTCGAGCGCGGCCCGGCGCTCAGCCGGGGCGTCCTCCTCGAGGCTGCGCGACACCGCGAACGATCGGACAACCGGGTGCAGCGTCGCCCCGGTCGAGCGCCGCACGAGCTGCGCCTCCTGCAGGGCGTCGAGGATCGACGCCTGCGAGAGCGCCGAGGGATCCGCGGATCCGCGCACCTCGGCGCGTGCATCCGCCACGACCCCGACGGCCGCCGTGTCGAGGCCGTCGCTGGGAACCGTCGCGAGAAGCCGCAGCAAGCGCTGGGCCTGCGCGTCGAGCGCCGCGTAGCTCAGCTCGATCGACGCCCGCAGCGGCCCATCCGGCGCGGTGTCGCGCTCATCGAGCTCGTCGAGGTGGTCGGCGAGCCGCCACTGCGGTCGCTGCAGGATGCGCGTTGCCAGCAGGTGCGCGGCAAGCGGCAGTCCGCCGGTCGCGGCAGCGAGCCCCTGCAGCGCTTCCGGCTCCGAGACGGCGCGATCCGCCCCGATGCTGGCCCGCAGGTAGTCGCTGGTCTCCTCTTCGCGCCAGGGCGCGAGCTCGACGAGCCGCAGCCACCGCGCTTGCTCGGCCTCGTTCCGCGACACGACGATGGTGGGGGTGCGCAGCGCACGGAGGAGCGACTCGAGGGGAGCGAGCTCGCTGACGTCGTCGACGAAGACCCCGATCCGGCGCTCGGCGGTGGCGTCGGCGACCGCGGCGATCACCGACGCCTCGGCGTCGCGAGCCTCCGCGGGCACGTCGAGGGCGCGAGCCAGCGCATCCGCGAGCGAGCGCGCATCCGCTGCCCCGCCCTGGCTCAGCTGCTCGCGCAGGTCGACGACGACCACGTCGTTCATCGCGCCGGTGCCCAGCAGGGTGCGCAGCGCCTGGATCGCGAGCTCCGTCTTGCCGACCCCGGGCATCCCCGTGATCACGGCCGGGCCTTCGCCCGCCGTCAGCAGGCGCAACTCGTCCGCCCGACCGACCAGGGAAGTCTCGGAGCTGGCGGCGTCACCGAGCCCGAGCCGCGCGACCCGCAGCGCCGTGCCGCCGCTCAGCACGTGTCCGCACCAGTCAGACCACAGCTGCACGACGAGATCGTCGACGCCGAGAGCCCGAACGATGTCCAGCACCAGGGGCACGTCGAGGCGACGGCGACCAAGCCTGAAGCAGTCGTAGACGGTCATGCGGCCGACCGTGGACTCCCGCGCGTGAGCCCCGCGGCCGACTCGAACGACGCGCACTCGCTCCGTGAGCTCCGAGAACGACGGCGAACCGGCGCGCTGCCGCAGCTCCCGGAGGCGCCCGACGAGCTCGTCGAACGTCTCGGGAGGGAGGTCGGGATCGTCGAGGGTCGAGGCCGGCGCGCTCATGCCGACGAAGGTAGCAGAGAGCGGATTGTCGCCTCCGCTGGCCGGCACAGGGGTCGGCGGGCCGTCAGGCGTCGACCCCGTACGGGTTCGTACGGGCTCGGGGTGCGGCCTTGCCGTGCTCGGATGCACGCCGCGAGGCTGGTGTGGCTGCGCCCTGCAACGAGGTGGCGCGGCCAGTGCCGGTGCTCGATGAAAGGTGACCTCCCCTATGACCACACGACGACGGACGCGGCGGCGCGCGGCCCTGCTCACTGGAGCCTCGCTCGCGCTCGGCGGGTTCCTCGCTGCGGCAGCGGCACTCCCAGCCTCGGCGGCACCGGCGACCGCCGGCAGCTACTCGGGCACCACCGACAGCGGTCGCGACGTCGAGTTCGACATCGACGGCACCGGCTCGCTCACCGGCTTCTCGACCACCAGCACCTGCACGATCTTCGGCATGTTCCCGCAGACGATCTTCATCGTGTGGCCCGGTGACAACCCGGCCGTCGACGTCGAGGTCGGCGTGCCCTTCGAGGTCGAATGGGAGCTGAGCGGCGGCAGCGGCACCACCACCTACGAGCTCTCCGGGGTACTGGATGCGGATGGCACCTTCACCGGGGAAGGACTGGCGCAGATGGACCTGCCCGTCCTACCCTGCGTCGCCTCGCCCTTCGAGTGGACCGCCGCGATCGGCGGCGTGACTCCGCAGCCGACGCCGACGGCGACTGCGACGCCGACGCCCACGGCGACTGCGACGCCCACGCCGACTGGGACCGCGACCGCAACCCCCGCGCCGACTGCCACCGCGACTGCGACGCCCACGGCAACGCCAACCGCGACGGCAACGCCAACCGCGACGCCAACGCCGACCGCGACGCCAACGCCGACCGCGACGCCAACGCCGACCGCGACCCCGACGCCGACGGGCACCCCGACCCCCACAGCCACCCCGACTCCCGCCCCGGCACCCATCGGTGCGGAGGATCTGACGGATGAACGCCGCGGCGGCATCTCCGCGCCGGCATCCGCCGAGGTCGGCGGAACGATCGCCCTCGGCGTGGGCGCCGACTACGCGGGCGCGACGGTCAATGTCTGGCTGCAGACCCCGGAGCCGCTCCTGCTCGGCTCGGTGCTTGTCGACGACGCCGGAAGCATCACCGTGACCCTGCCGGCCGAGCTGGAGCCCGGAGCCCGGACCATCGCGGTCTCCGACGCCACCGACGCACTAATCGGCTGGGACGCCATCGAGATCGTGCCGGTCGCATCCACGCCAGCACCGACGGCTATTCCGACCCCGACCGTAACGCCGACCACGGCCCCGACCACCTCCCCGACCTCCACGAGCGGCGAGACCCCAACGGCCTCCGCGCCGCCGTCCGCGACTGCCGGCCCTGGCTCGACGAGCACGACCCCGCCAGCGGGCGGAGCGGGTGGAACGGGCGGAGCCGATACCCCTGACGCGCTCGCCAACACGGGCTTCGACGGCGCCGCGACCTTCGGTTGGATCGCCGGCATCGGCGCCCTGCTGCTGGGACTTGGAGCCTACGGCCTGACGCGCCGCCGCCAGAGCTGAGCTCGGTCGCAGGTCTGACAACGGAGGCGGGGGTCGCGCGCAGCGGCTCCCGCCTCCGTCATCGCTCGGTCACCTGACGAGGCCTATCCGCCACGCCCAGGCCGCGATCTCGACGCGGTTGCGGGCGCCGAGCTTCACGCTGATGTTGCGCGCGTGGGTCTTCACGGTCGAGACGGACACGAAGAGGTCGGCCGCGATCTCCTCGTTGGTGCCGCCGCGCGCGATCGCGGCCGCGATCTCCACTTCGCGGTCGGACAGCTCGTGCTCAACATCGGATGCAAGCCGTCTGGTGGCACTCCCGGCGAGTTCGTCGAGCAGCCGCACCGTGATCGAGGGCGAGACGAGCGCGTCGCCGTCTGCCGCGGCGCGAACCGCTTCGACGAGCAGCCGGGGCCCCGCATCCTTGAGCATGAACCCGGATGCGCCGGCCTGCAGCGCCGAGCGCAGGTACTCGTCGGTGTCGAAGGTCGTGACGATGACCACTCGCGGCGCGTCCTGCCGGGCGGTGATGATCCGTGTGGCGTCGAGCCCGTTCATCCCGGGCATGCGGATGTCCATGAGCACGACGTCGGGCAGCAGCCGCGTGGCTGCGGCGACCGCCTCGTCACCCGAACCGGCGATGCCGACCACGCGGATGTCGCCCTCCGCCTCGAGGATCATGCGGAAGCCCGCGCGCACCATCTCCTGGTCGTCGGCGAGGACGACGGTGATCATCGCTGCGGCTCCAGGGGCAGGGTGACCGAGACCGTCCACGTGTCGGGGGTGTCGGCGCCCGCGCGCATGGCCCCGCCGAGCGCCGTGACCCGCTCGGACAGGCCCGTGAGTCCGAACCCGGCGGCGCCTTCCTCGCGGCTGCCGGCGCGCACTCCGTCGTTCTCGATCTCGAGCAGCAGCTCGGCGTCGACCACGCGCACCGACACGGCGGTTGTCCCGTCGGGCGCGTGCTTGCGCGCGTTCGTGAGCGCCTCCCTGACCACGCGGTACGCGGACTCGCCGACGCCGGGCGGCAGGGGAGCGTCCGCGTCCTCGAGGTGCAGGGTCGTGCGCTCGTGGCCTGGGTCGAACCGGTCGACGAGCGTCGGGATGTCGTCGAGGCCGTATGGCACGGTCAGGGGAGCAGGCTCCCCATCGCTGTGCTCGTCGCGGATCGCGCCGACCATGCGACGCATGCCGGCGAGCGCCTCGGTGCCGGCCGCCTCGATAGCGGTTAGGGCCTCGGTGGTGCGTTCGGGGTCGGCGCGGGCCACCGCGAGCGCCGCCTGCGCCTGCACGACGATCCCGGTGACCTGGTGCGCGACCACGTCGTGGAGTTCCCGCGCCAGCTCCAGCCGCTCCGCTCGCCGGGCGGCCTCGAGCGCGGATTCGCGGCGCAGGCGCACGAACCGCCCGGCGACGCCGCCGATGACGGCGCACCCCCACACCAGGACGGCACGGAGGATCGCGGTTTCGTCGACGCCGATGCGCAGCAGGGTCATGGCGAGCGCGACGACCAGAGCGCCGGCGCCGGCGGCGATCGCGCCCCGGAGGGAAGCCGCGCGCACGCCGAACACCGTGAGCACGACGAGGGCTGCCGACTCGGTCAGCGAAGGCCAGGGGCGCCGGCGGATGCGGCGACCCCGGACCCGAGGAGCGAGACCGCGAAGGCGGATCCCACGGTCACGACGACGGGCAGCCGGCCGCGGGCGAGCGCGAGTGCAGCCACGACGATGGCGACGAACGCGGTCGCCAGGGCCCCGGCGATGAGACCGTCGGCGGGACCGGTCTCCGGGACGACCGCAACCCGGGCGGCGAGCTCGAAGTCCACCACGAACAGCAGCGCGAGCGCCGCGAACTCGGCGATCTTCGGCGCGGCCTTGAGGCGGGCTGCAAGCGACCCGAGCCGCCGCCGTCCGCCATCGCTGCTTGTCGTCACGTCTCCATCCTCGCGGACGCGCCTCAAGCAACACTCCGTTTTGTGGGCAAATCGTTCGAAGGAACGAGCGCGCCGGCCATGACCGTCCCCTCGGTCGACGCGGGCAGCCGTGCCCACCTCAGAGGGTGGATGCATGACTTCAGACCTCGGCGACCTCCGTTCCCCGCCCTCCGCTCCGCCGGTTCCGCTGGCCGCCCGGGCCATCGACGTCGTGCGCGAGTACGGCGACACCGGCAACCGCGTCCGCGCCCTCGACGGGCTGAGCCTCGATCTGCCCGCGAGGCGGTTCACGGCCATCATGGGCGCATCCGGTTCTGGCAAGTCGACCCTGCTGCACTGCCTCGCGGGGCTCGACCAGCCGACCACCGGCCGCATCCTGCTCGGTGATACCGACCTCGGGCCGCTCGACGACGCGGCCCTGACGGCTGCGCGGCGCGACCGGATCGGGTTCGTGTTTCAAGACGGCAACCTGCTCCCGCATCTCACCGCGGGCGAGAACATCGACCTGGGTGCGTCGCTTGCGAGGCGTCGCCCCGAGCGCGGCTGGCGGGCTGAGCTCGTCGAACGCCTCGGCATCTCCGACCGGCTCCGGCACCTGCCGGCGCAGCTCTCCGGCGGCCAGCGCCAGCGGGTCGCCGTCGCGAGGGCCCTGCTCGGGCGCCCCGACCTGATCGTCGCCGACGAGCCGACGGGCGCCCTCGACAGCGAGTCGGGGAGCTCGCTGCTCGCACTTCTGCGCGCGTGCGTCGACGAGTACGGGCAGACCGTGGTGATGGTCACCCACGACCCGGTGGCTGCGGCCGTCACCGACGAGGTCGTGCTGCTCAAGGACGGCAGGGCGGCCGGCAGCCTGAGCGCGCCCACCCGCGGTCGGGTGCTCGAGCACGTCGCGGCGCTCGCGGCCGGTGCAGGGGTGCCCGCATGATCGTCATCCGCGCGGCCGCGAGAAGCGTGCTCCGGCGGCCAGGCCAGGCGGTGCTTATCGGCATCGCGATCGTCGCGGCGACGGCCTTCGCGGCGGCGTCGCTGCTCATCGCCCTCACCGCGAGGACCGCGCTCGTCGCGTTCGGCATGAGCACGCCCACGACGGCGGATGCCGTGGTCATCCCGCCGAGCGATCTGACGTCGGAGGCGGCCGCGGAGATCGCCGAGCGGGTGCGCACGCTCCCCGGCGTGGACGAGGTCGCCGTCGAGTACCTCGGCGACGTCGAGGTGCAGCTCGGCGGCACCACCGCCGTCTGGAAGCTGACGAGCGACCCCGGCTCCGGCCCCCTGAGTGGCATCGGCGAGCTGTCGGCCGGCTCCGCACCGGAGGTCGGCGAGGTGGTCATCGGCACGAGCACGGCCGAGCGCTCCGGCGCGGCCGTCGGTGACGTCTTCGTCGCGGGCGGACGTGAGCTCATGGTCGCGGGGATCGGGCAGGTGCACGAGTTCGGGCAGGACGTCGCCCTCATCCGGGAAGAGGATGCGGTGGCGCTCGGCGGGTCGCTGGCCCCGGTGCAGATCTTCGTCACGGGCGACCCCGACCTCGACGTGCTGAACGCGGTCGCGGGGGAGAGCACCGTCATGGGCGGCGAGGAGCGCCGCGCGGAGGAGGCCCGCTCGGTGATCGACACGCTCGTAGGTGTCTTCGGTGCCCTCACCGTGTTCGTCGGCCTCGCCGTGCTGTCGGCCGTCGTGATCGTCAGCTCGACCTTCCGCGTCCTGCTCGCCCGCCGGGCCGCCGAGCTCGCGCTGCTGCGCTGCGTCGGAGCATCCCGCGCTCAGGTGCGCCGCTCGGTGCTCGTCGAGGCGGCGTTCATCGGCCTCGTCGGCGGTGCCGTGGGCGTCGCGGTCGGGCTCGCGGCCGCGGCGGTGCTCGTCGCGGCGGCCAGAGGCGCCGGGCTGCTCGATGCGCCCTTCGATGCCGCGCCGGCGGGACTCATCGCGTGCCTCGTCCTCGCCGTGTGTTGCTCCATCGTCGCCGCACTGCCAGCTGCGCGGGCGGCGGGCAGGACCTCACCGGTCGCCGCGCTCGGCGAGGCTCGCTCCTCGGATGCCCGCTCGCTGCGAGGTGCGCCCCGCCTGCTCTTCGCTGGCGCAGCGCTCGTCGTCGCGGCCCTGGCCGCGCTCGCGGGGGTGGCCGTCGCATCCACCGACGAGTTCCTCGGCCTCGCGCTCGCCGCGCTGAGCGGCACGCTCGTCTTCGCGGGGCTCGTCGCCGCCGGGCCCTTCCTCATCCGCTGCTCGGCGCTCCTGCTGCGACCGCTCGCATCCCGGTCGGTCGCGCTCCGACTGACGATGTCCAACGCGAGTCGCGCATCGCGCCGCACCGCCGCCATGACCACCGTGCTGACGCTGGGCGTCGGCCTCACGGCCGCGCTCACCGTCGGCGTCGCAGGGGCGACCGCCGACGCCGAGGAGAGCGTCGCCCGCAACTTCCCGACCGCGGCCATCATCCCCGTCGACCTCGTCGACGACCCCGACGCGGTCGTCGAACGCCTATCGGCGGACCCGTCCGTGGAGGCACGCCTCGGCGAGTCCGACATCCTCATCGACCCGGCACCAGGGGTGACGCCCGAGGCGCTGCGATCAGCCGTGCTCGACCGCCTGGTGCCGGGCGTCCCCGTCTACTGGGCCGCCGACGTCCAGGCCGGGATCGAGCAGACCATCCTGGTCGGGCAGCTCATCGGGGCGGCCATGATCGGCGTGACGCTGCTCGTCGCGATGATCGGGGTGACCGTGACGCTGGCGCTCTCGGTCGCCGAGCGGCGCCAGGAGATCGCGCTGCTGCGCGCCCTGGGCGTCAGCCGGTCGGGGACTCGCCGCTCCGTCGCAGCCGAGGCCGCGCTCGCCGCCACGGTCGGCTCGGCGATCGGCGTCACCGTGGGCTGCGGATACGGGGTGCTCGCCCTGCACATCCTCGGAATGGCAGGCGGCATACCACCGTTCGGCACGCTCGCGGTGCTCGGGGTGGGCGTGATCGCCACCTCCGTGCTCGCCGCGGTCGCGCCCATGCAAGCCGCGAGCCGCGTGCAGCCGGCCATTGGCGTGGCCGCGCGCTGACGCGCTGACGCGCGGCTGCGCGGGGTTTTCGGGATGGGTTCCTCGCTTCGGGATGGGTTGCAAGCCACCTGCGTGCGTGGAAGACATCTCGAAATGTGGTCCGGGTGACGGTCACCACCGGGGTCGCGGGACGGTCGCCGGCGGCGGTTTCGGGATGAGAACCTCGCTTCGTTCAGGGAAGTTTTCCTCAACGAGGTGACGTTGCCATCCCGAGACGAATCCCGTCCCGAGACGAGCGCCAGCCCGAGACGTTCGCCAGGCTACGGTGTGGGCGGATGCGCCGCCGCGCTAGATCCAGCCGCGCTCGCGGGCGACGACGGTCGCCTGCTGCCTCGTCGAGACGGCGAGCTTTCCGAGCACCGACGACACGTAGTTGCGCACGGTGCCGGGGGAGAGGTGCAGGCTGCGGGCGATCTCGGCGATTGTCTCGCCGCGCTGTCCGGCACGCAGCACGTCGAGCTCGCGGTCGGTGAGGGGGCTGCGTTCGTCGGCCAGTGCGTCCGCGGCGATCTCGGGGTCGACGTAGCGTCGACCGGCGGCGACTCGGCGGATGATGTCGGCGACTTCTTCGGCGCGGCGGGACTTCGGGATGAACCCCTGGACTCCCGCGGCGAGCGCGCGGCGCAGCACCCCGGGCCGGGCGTGCCGGGTGACGACGATGCATCGCACCTCGGGCAGGTCTTGCAGGCGCTCGGCGACTTCGACGCCGTCGAGGCCCGGCATCTCGAGGTCGAGGAGGCAGATGTCGGGCTTGAGGCGCAGCGCCTCTTCGACGGCGGAGGTGCCGGTGCTGCACTCGGCGATCACCTCGAGGTCGTCTTCGAGGCGGAGCAGTGAGGCGAGGGCCGTGCGGATCATGTCCTCGTCGTCGGCGAGCAGCACCCGGATCATGCGTGGTCTCCTGTCGTCGCGGGGAGGCCGGAGTCGCCGGCGACCGGGGCGTGTCCGACGGGCAGGCGCACTTGCACGGTGAAGCTCGTGCCGTCGTTCCACGCCTCGACTTTGCCGCCGCTGACCTCGAGTCGCTCGCCCATGCCGGTCAAGCCACTGCCCCACGCAACGTCGGTCCCGGCCCCGCCCTCAGCTCCGGCCACGCCTCCGGCGCCGCCGTCGTGGCCCGCCGCGTCGTTCATCATGCGGTACACCCACGTGTCGCCGTCGCGGGCGAGCTCGATGCGGGCGCGGGCACCGTCACCGTGCTTGAGCACGTTGGTGACGCTTTCGCGCACGATCGGCCCGAGCACGTCGGCGGGGGCGGATGCGGCGCCGGCTCCCACGTGCATCCGCACGTCGTGGCCTGCGGCGCGGAGCAGGTCGGCCGCGTTCTCGAGTTCATCTGGGAGGGGTACGCCGCGGAAGCTCGTCGCGAGGGCGCGCGTGCCAGCGCGCGCCTCGTTGACGGCTCCCTGCGCGGCCCGGATCTGCTCGGCCGCCGCGGCTGGATCCTTCGTGATGAGGCGCTCCGCGAGCTCGAGCTGCAGGGCGATGACCTGCAGGTGGTGCCCTTGCAGGTCGTGCACGTCGTTGGCGAGGCGGAGGCGCTCGCGGGTCGCGGCGAGCTGGCTCTCGGCGGTGCGGGCCCAGTCGAGTTCCAGCACGATCTCCCACCACCAGAGGGAGAACGCGGTCATCGAGGGCACCATCAGGACGAAGAAGGCGGGCGCCGAGAACGCGCTCACCGGGATGCCCTGCGTCGCGAAGGCCGACGCCTCCACGAACACGAGCACGAGCACGAGCAGCGTCGCGCCGACGACGACCCGCCACCGCACCCCGGGTGTCCAGGGGCGGACGGAGAGGACAAACGCGACGACCGCCGCGGCGGCCAGCAGCGACGATGTGCCGAGCCCGAGGAGGAGCGCGCCGAGCGCCGCGAGCACGAACCCCGCCATGGTGAGCGTCGAGGGTGGGTGCCGTTCGCCGTCGCGCGCCGCGAGCACGCTCGGCCGGTAGTCGAGGAGCAGCAGGATGCTGGCGGCGATCCAGGCCACACTGCCGGCGATCGAGAGGGGGAACCGCCAGGGCGCGTCGAGTGCCGGCGCCGCCCAGGCCCAGAGGATCCAGAACAGGGCCGTGAGAGCGACGAAGAAGGCGACCCCCACCGCCGTGTACCACCAGGTGGCGGTGACGCCGCGGGCCAGCGCCGTCTCGCCGATGCGTGGAGTGCTCATCCCTCCACGGTAGGCCAGGCGTGGGCGAGCGGCCCGTGACATTTGTCATGAACCCGCACGCGCATCCTCACGAGGAGTGGTGACGCGGCGGCACTGCCGCACGCCGCGCATCCCGGGTGGAATGGAGACATCGCCGCGGCACCCGACGCGGCAGCCCACTTCAGCTCCGAAAGGCCACACCATGAACCCCATCGCAGAGCTCATCCTCGGTTTCCAGGACCTGATGGCGCAGTTGCCAGAGTGGCTGCAGCCGCTGATCGTCGCGCTTGCCGGCGCCGTTCCCTTCATCGAGGGTGAGGGGGCCGCGACGATCGGTATCATCGGCGGCATCAACCCGGTCATCGCCGCCACCGCGGGTGCCCTCGGCAACTTCATCGCCGTTGCGCTTGTCGTCTACCTTGGCGCTGCCATCCGGGCCCGCTTCGCGAAGTCGCCCGAGGACGCGACGCCGAAGACGGCCCGACGCGAGAAGTTCCAGCGCGCCTTCAACCGGTACGGCGTCGCCGGTGTGAGCCTCCTCGGCCCGCTGCTACTCCCGACGCACTTCACGGCCGCGGCGCTCGCGGGCAGCGGCATCTCGAAGGGGCGCGTGCTCGTCTGGCAGGCGGTCGCGATCGTGCTGTGGACGACGCTGCTGACCCTCTTCATCACCGGGGTCATCGCCTTCGCCGTCTGATCCGGCGCATGCCCGGCCGGTCAGCCGGCCGCAGATCAGGCCAGCGGATGCGTCAGCGCAGCGGGGTCCACCCGAACGGGGTGGGCCCCTCGAGTGTTGCGCGCTCGCGGTCGGCGCGCGCAGACCACCCCTGGGCCGCATCCTCGGCGTCGAATCCACCGCGGGCGACACGGAACCCGACGTCCTCGTGGTGCATGCGTGGCGCACCACCACGGCGGACGGACGCGCGCACGCTCCACGTGTCGTCGGCGTAGCCGCCACCGCGGAACACGCGGTAGTCGTCGTAGCGGGCCGGGTCGAGGAAGTCCCAGCACCATTCCCACGTGTTGCCGAGGGTGTCGAAGAGGCCGTTGAGGTTGGGGTGCTTGCCACCGACGGGCTGCGGGCTGGTGACGCCGTCGAGGCTGGTCCAGGCGACGTCAGCGAGCGGCCCGTACTGCGCGGCCGTCGATCCGGCCCGGCACGCGAACTCCCACTCGGATTCGGTGGGGAGGCGGATGCCGTCGGAGTCGACGTGCCAGGTGACCTGCTCGCCGTCGTACGAGTAGGCGGGGTCGAGGCCCTCCCATTCGGAGGCGGCGTTGCAGAAGCGGATGGCGCGCAGCCAGCTGACATCGGTCGCGGGCCGGTCGGGGTGGCTCATCCCGTCGTCGGTCGCCTCGCCGAGGAGCTCGCCGAGTTGCGACTGGGTGACCGCGTAGACGCCGATCTCGAACGGCTCGAGCTCCACGCGGCGGCGGATCTTGCGTCGCGCGTCGTGCAGTTCGACGGTGCCGCCGTCGATGGCCGAGAATTCGATATCCATTGGGGCCATCCTTGCACCGGAGGCCGCAACCGTTGCCTGGCGGATGGTTGTCGGGGCGTGAGAGCATGCCGGGATGATCGACTCCGCCGTCTTCGTGACCACCCCTGACGGTCGCTGCCTGCGCACGTTCGTGAGCGGGCCGCGCGACTCGGGCGCCGTGGTCGTGCTCGAGGCGGGCCTGGGTGCGAGCGGCCTGTACTGGGGGCTCGTGCACGGGATGCTCGCGGAGCGCGTGCGGGTCGTCGCTTACGAGCGAGCGGGGTACGGGGAGAGCACGCCGGATCTAGCCCCTCGAACGCTGGATCGCCTCGCCGACGACCTCGACGTGGTCGTGGATGCGCAGGAGCCGTCGCGGCTGGTGCTCGTCGGCCACAGCTGGGGCGGGCCGATCGTTCGGCGCCTGGCAGCTCGTCGCATGGCGGCGGGTGCGCCGATGGATGGGCTTGTGCTCGTCGACCAGAGCGACGAGCACGCGGCGCTGTACTTCCGGCCGTCGACTCGGCGCCTCTTCGGATTCTCGGCGGCGGTGCTCGAGCCGGCCGCCAGGCTTGGTCTGCTGCGCGTGCAGCTGCGGAGCCTCGTCGAGGGGATGGACCCAGTCGCGGCGGCGCAAACCCTGGATGCATCCACGAACCCGGGTGCGGCGCGGGCGGCGGCCGCCGAGCAGCGCCTCGTTGCGAGCGAGCTCGCCGGGTTGCGATCGCGCCCACCGAGGCTTGGCGACCTGCCGATGCGGGTGATCTCGGGCATGAAGGAGACGTCAGCGGATCGCACGCCCGGGCCGCTCATCGCGGCGCACCACGAGACGGTCGCCGCGCATCCGGGGGCCGTGCACGTTCGGGCGGAGAAATCGGGCCACCTCGTACCGAACACCGAGCCGGAGCTCGTGGCGCGGCAAGCGCTCGAGTTGACCCTGCACGTCGGGGACAGCGGTGTCGACTCGAGTGCATTGGTGTCCCTCGCTCGATCTGAGTGCTTCAAAAAGACCGACACGAACGCAGGCCGAAACGTTCCGCGGCGAGACGAGTTTCCGAGACGCTGACGAACCTGCACGTAGGCGATACGCCACACGGGATGTCCGACGAATGGGGGTGTCTTGGAAAGCTAATGGTTATTGAGGCTTCTCCGCATTCATTGCCTTGCTCGCGGAGATGTCGTCCGCATTCGCGCGGGAATACGTCGAAGGTCCTCGCTGTTTTACCGGTACCCCATGGGGGTATTTTGGTAGTAGTGACCGATCAGCGCACCGAGGAGGACCTCATGGTCCAGATGCACGCACATCACGACGAGCACGCACACCACGACCATCAGCCGGAGAGCGAGCACGCGGGGCACGGCGGGCACTCTGGACACGGAGACCATGTCGCGCAGTTCAGGAAGTTGTTCTGGGCGAACCTGATCCTCGCGGTCCCAGTGATCGTCTTCTCGGGGATGTTCGCGATGCTCCTCGGCTATCAACTCCCTGATGCGGCGTGGGCGATGTGGGTGTCACCGATCCTCGGCACGGTCATGTACGTGTGGGGTGGAGCTCCGTTCCTCTCGGGTGCTGTTGCCGAACTCCGTTCCCGCAAGCCCGGAATGATGCTCCTGATCGCTCTGGCGATCACGGTCGCGTTCGTTGCGTCGTGGGGTGCGAGCCTGGGGCTGCTCCACCACGAGCTCGAGTTCTGGTGGGAACTGGCGCTGCTGATCGTGATCATGCTGCTCGGGCACTGGATCGAGATGCGCTCCCTGGCGCAGACGACCTCGGCGTTGGATTCGCTCGCCGCGCTGCTGCCCGATGAGGCGGAACGAGTGCAGGGGGACGTTGTGTCGAAGGTCGCGCCCGCCGATTTGGCGGTCGGTGACGTCGTGATCGTGCGCCCCGGGGGGAGGGCGCTTGACCCCTGATCTTGGACACGCTGATTCCAGCACGGCGCTGGGGAAGCGAGAATCCAAGGGATGGCTAGGAAGAACTACACGGACGAGTTCCGGCAGCGGGCGGTGGATCTGTACGAGTC
>NZ_JBEWYX010000020.1:0-61324 GCF_041366455.1 Pseudoclavibacter sp. JSM 162008 | reverse complement strand
CCTGCAGACCATTGCGCTCGAGAATGTCGAGCCGCCCCTGGACATACTCGGCGTCATCCCACCGCCACGGATCCAGGTGATCACCCCAGCAGGCGATCTCCAGACCGTCATACCCCCACTCCCCCGCAAGCCGCGCAACCTCCTCGAACGGCAGATCGGCCCACTGACCGGTGAACAACGTGACAGGACGAGACATGCGCTAGCTCCTCTGGAGTTCTGGTTCGACGGGTGTCGGTGCTGAGGTGGCAGACACGGGGATCGCGACCCACGAGCTGCCGTTCGCCGAGCTCTCCTCGACGGCCGCGAGCACTCGCTGCACGGCGAGGCCGTCCGCGAATGAAGGCGCTGGGGCCCGGTCGGCAGCGATGTCCTCGACGAGCTCGACAGCCTGGTGCGTGAAGGCGTGCTCATAGCCGAGGCCGTGGCCGGCGGGCCACCAGGCCTTGATGAAGGGATGGTGGTCGGGTTCGGTGACGATGATGCGCGTGTAGCCGGCGGTCGTCTGGTCGCCGGTCGCGTCGAAGTACTCGAGCACGTTCATGTCCTCGAAGTCGAAGGCGAGCGAGCCCTTGGTGCCGTTGATCTCGAGGCGGATGGCGTTCTTCCGTCCGTACGCGAAGCGCGTCGCCTCGAACACGGCGATCGCTCCGCGCTGCAGGCGTCCGAAGAAGACCGCGGCGTCGTCGACGGTGACCGGCCCCCACTCGCTGCCGCCGGTTCCGGAGAGTCCCGCGAACTCGTCGGCGATGGGTCGCTCCTTCACGAACGTCTCCACGAGCCCGGAGACGCCGCTGAGCTGCTGTCCCGTGATGAAGTGGGTGAGGTCGACGATGTGCGCGCCGATATCGCCGAGGGCTCCGGAGCCGGCCTTCTCCTTGTCGAGGCGCCACGACAGCGGCGCGTTCTCGTCGGCGAGCCAGTCCTGCAGGTACTGCGCCCGCACCTGCCGGATGTCACCGATGCGGCCGTCCGCGACGAGCTGCTGCGCGAGGCGGATCGCCGGCACTCGGCGGTACGTGAAGCCGACCATGGCACGCACGCCGCGTGCCTCCGCGGCGATGGCCGCCGCGTTCATCCGCTCAGCCTCTTCGACCGTGTTGGCGAGCGGCTTCTCGCACAGCACGTGCTTGCCAGCCTCGAGGGCTGCGATCGCGATCTCCGCGTGCGTGTCGCCGGGCGAGCAGATGTCGACGAGCTGCACGTCGTCGCGTGTCAGCAGCTCACGCCAGTCGGTGGTGCTCGACGCCCAGCCGAGCTTGTCGGCTGCCTTGGCCGCTTTCTCGGCGTTGCGACCCGCGACGACACGCATCCGAGGTGCGAGCGGCAGGTCGAAGAACCGGGGCGCGTTGCGCCAGGCCTGCGAGTGTGCGGCACCCATGAAGGCGTAGCCGACCATCCCGATGCCCAGTTCCGGCTGTGCGTCTTGACTCATTGTTCACTCTTTCGTTCAGGAGGCCGACGCGGGGTGGAGTCAGAGAGGAGGAGAACTCCACCCCGCGTGGACAGTGTGGGCGTCTGGTTACGACTCGAACGCCGCGTCGATGTACTCGTCGACGTTCTCGCTCGTCACGACGGGCGCGTAGAGCTGCACGAGGCGCGGAACGCTCTGCGACGTGAGGTCGCCGAGCGAGCGATCGTGCGCGATGAGGCGGGCCAGCTTGATGCCGTCGGCCGCCTGCGTCGACGGGTAGACGACGGTCGCCTGGACGACACTGTCACCCTCCTGGATCTCGCGCATCACGTTCGCCGAGCCCGCGCCTCCGACGAGGAAGAACTCGTCGCGATTGGCGTTCTCGATGGCCGAGAGGACACCGACACCCTGGTCGTCGTCGTGGTTCCACATCGCGTCGATCTTCGGAGCGGCCTGGAGGAGGTTCGTGGCCGCCTGCTCGCCGCCCTGCACGGTGAAGTCAGCCGCGACACGGTTCGAGACCTCGAGACCGCAGTCGCCGAGTGCATCCGCGAAGCCCTGGCTGCGCTCCTGGGTGAGCGGCAGCGAGTCGATGCCGGCGATCTCAGCGACCACGGCATCCGGCTTGTCGGCGAGCTGCTCGCACATGTACGTGCCGGCGCTGACGCCCATGCCGTAGTTGTCGCCGAGCACCGTGGTGCGGGCGGCGAACGGGCTCGTGAACTCGCGGTCGACGTTGATGACCGGGATGCCGGCCTCCATCGCCTTCGTCGCGACCTCGGTGAGGGCGGCGCCGTCGAAGGGCAGCAGCACGATGGCGTCGACGCCGTCGTTGATGAAGCCCTCGATCTGGCTGATCTGCAGGTTCACGTCGTTCGTGCCCTCTGCGACGCGCAGCTCGACGTCTTCGTACTTCGCCGCCTCCGCCTCAGCGGCCGAGGTGATGGCGCCCATCCAGCCGTGGTCGGCCGCGGGGGCCGAGAAGCCGATGACCAGCGGCTCGCCCGCCGCGTCGTTGTCCGATGCCGTGGCGTTGCCACCAGCTGGGGCCTCGCCCTCCGCCGCCGGCGGGGTGTTCGAGAGGCAGCCGGTGAGCAGCAGCAGCGCCGAAGCGGCCGTTGCGCCTGCTGCGAGGATCCGGCGCTTTCGGGAAGCTGTCTTCCTGAAGGAACTCGTGGACATGGGGATCTCCTTTGATGCTGCCCTGGTGATGGGGATTGGGTCTGCTGAGGTTTGGTGAGGTTGGTCAGATTCGGGATGCAGGGCTCGCGCCCGTCGCGGAGGCTAGGACGTCTTGGCCCGCGACGAGAAGCGCTGCTGGAGCAGGACGGCGATCACGATGATCGCGCCCTTGGCGATGGCCTGGACGGAGCTGTCGAGGTTCGCCTGGATGAAGATGTTCGTGAGGGTGGCGAAGATGAGGACGCCGAGGACGGTGCCGACGATCGTGCCACGGCCGCCGACGAGGAGGGTGCCGCCGACGACGACCGCCGCGATCGCGTCCAGCTCGTAGAGCATGCCGTTGGTGGAGGAGCCCGCCGTCGTGCGGGCGAGCATCATGATGGACGCGATGCCAGCGGTGAGACCCACCAGCGCGTAGAGGTACATCGTGTGGCGCTTCACCTTGATGCCGGCGAGGCGCGCAGCCTCGGGGTTGCCGCCCACGGCGACCGTGCGGCGGCCGAAGGTGGTGCGGTTCAGGAGGAACCAGCCGCCGATGGCGACGAGCACGAAGATCCACACGATGACGGGGATGCCGAGGAGGTCGCCACGGAACGTCTCGAGGAACGAGTCGACGTTGACGATCTGCGTGCGGCGGCCCGCGATGAGCTCGGCGAACCCTCGGGCGGCGACCATCATGGCGAGCGTGGCGATGAACGCGACGACCTTGCCGTAGGCGATGAGGACGCCGTTGACGACGCCGGCGCCGAGGCCGACGAGCAGCGAGGTGAGCACGATGACCCACCATCCCCAGGCTTCGGCGTAGGCCTGCGTGGAGAGCGTCGTCGCCCAGACCGACGCGAGCCCGAGCACCGAGCCCACCGACAGGTCGATGCCGCCCGCCGTGATGACGAAGGTCATGCCGATGGAGAGGACGCCGATGATGGAGGCCTGGCTCAGCACGACCATGAGGTTGTCGACGCTCGCGAAGCGCTCTCCCGCCGAGACGGTGCCCGCGATGCAGAGCACGACGAGTGCCAGGATGAGGCCGAAGTTGCGGGCAGAGCTGCCTCGGAAGAAGCCGCCGCGCTTGGCGTTGTCGCTCGCCACCTCGTGCTCGACCCGGAGGCTCTCGTCGACCGCCGGGGCAGCGATCGCTCCGTCATCGTACGGGGAGCCGCCATTCGGGGCAGGGGACTGGGGAGTCTGAGTGCTCATGCTGCGCTGCTTTCCATAACCATGTCGAGTACTGCGTGCTCATCGAGAGCGGATGCTGGGCCCTGGTGGACGACCTGTCCTTCGGAGACGACGAGCACCCGGTCGGCGAGGCCGAGGACTTCCGGGATCTCGCTGGAGACGACGACAACCGCCGCCCCTTCGTCGGCGAGCTTGCGGATGAGGGCGTAGATCTCAGCCCTGGCCCCCACATCGACACCTCGCGTCGGCTCGTCGAGCAGCAGCACGCGGCAGCCGTGCACGAGCCAGCGGGCGAGCATCGCCTTCTGCTGGTTGCCGCCGGACAGCGTGCGGATATCGCGCTCGACGCCGGCGGGCCGCAGGTCGAGGTACTCGGCCTGCTCTTTCGCCGCGCGGCGCTCGTCGCTCTCCTTCAGCCAGGAGAACGAGGCGAAGCGCTGGAAGGTCGAGAGGGTGATGTTGCGGTAGACGGGCTCGTCGAGCAGGAGCCCCTGGCTCTTGCGCTCCTCGGGGGCGAGGCCGATGCCCGCGTTCACCGCGGCGGTGACGGAGCCCGGCTTGAGCGTCTTTCCCTCCACTGCGACCGTGCCGCCCGTCGCTTTGCGAGCCCCGTAGATGGTCTCCATGATCTCGCTGCGCCCGGCCCCGACGAGCCCCGCGAAGCCCACGATCTCGCCGGCCGAGACCGTGAAGGAGACGTCCGAGAAGGTGTCTGCGAGTGCAAGGTCCCGCACGTCGAGCAACACGGGTGCATCCGCCGGCAGCTCGGGCGACTCCGGGAACAGGTACTCGACCTTGCGGCCGGTCATGAGGGTGATGAGCTCGGAGGTCGGCGTCTCGCTGACCGGCAGGTTCTGCGCGACCGTGCGGCCGTCCTTGAGCACCGTGATGCGGTCGCCGATCGTGCGGATCTCCTCCAGACGGTGCGATATGTAGATGATCGCGACGCCCGCCCTCGTGAGCTCCTCGACGACCCGGAAGAGATTCGCGACCTCCTCGGAGTCGAGCACCGCGGAGGGCTCGTCCATGACGATGATGCGCGCGTCGTGCGAGAGCGCCCGGGCCATGGAGACGATCTGCTTGCCGGCGGCGGACAGCTCGCCGACCTCGGTCGACGGCGAGATCTCCGAGTGGCCGAGGCGCGCCAGGATCTCCCTGGTGCGCTGCTTCGCCTCGGCCCGCCTCGAGACGCCGGCCGTGTCGAGCTCGTGCCCGAGGTAGACGTTCTCCGCGACCGTCAGGCCGTCGACGACGTCGAGCTCCTGGTACATCGTCGCGATGCCGAGGCCGAGGGCCGCGACGGGGTTCGGGATGGTGATGGGCTCGCCGTCGAGAAGCAGCTGCCCCTCGGTCGGCTGGTGGGCGCCGGCGAGCACCTTGATGAGGGTCGACTTGCCCGCGCCGTTCTGGCCGAGCAGGCAGTGGACTTCGCCGGGGAGCACGTCGAGGTCGACACCGTCGAGCGCCCGGGCACCGGGAAACTGCTTGACGATGCCGCGCATCTGCAGCAGGGGGGATGGACCCGAGATGGGGTCTTCGTTGACCATGTGTCGAAAGCTACGCGCACTTTTGTCGACGGTCAAGCAAAAGTCTCACGTCTGTTGCACAATTGAGATACGCCGCCACACAGAAGCGTCGCAGTCGACGTCGACTCGCCGCGGGGTAACGTGGCGAAGTCGGTTCGGTTCCCACCGGCCGCCGATTCGAGAAGGGAGACGCCGATGGTCATCGAGCAGCTGCCGAAGCCGGTGTCGCGCCAACCAGGACCTGGGGAGCTCTTCCAGATGCTGCGAGACGGGGCGCCGCGCACACGTGCTGAGCTCGCATCCGTCACCGGACAAGCCCGTTCCACGGTTGCCACTCGCATCGACATGCTCATGACGGCAGGCCTCATCGTGACGGTCGGCGAGGCCCACTCGACAGGCGGCAGGCCGCCTGCGGTCTTCGCGTTCTCCCCCGAGAGCCGGGTCGTCCTCGCCATCGATCTGGGTGCCACCCACGCGCGCATGGCCCTCACCGATCTGGCCTCGAACATCATCGCCGACTCGGAGGACAAGCTGCCCATCGACCTCGGTCCGGACACGGTGCTCGCGTGGGTCTGCGAGAAGGGCGACGAGATGCTCGCCGCCTCCGGGCGTGGGCGACGCGAGCTCGTGAGCGTCGGCGTCGGCCTCCCCGGGCCAGTGGAGTTCAGCTCGGGCCGCCCCATCAACCCGCCCATCATGCCCGGGTGGGACGACGCCGATGTCGCGGGACGCCTCGGCGCCCACTTCGACGCGCCCGTGCTCGTCGACAACGACGTCAACATCATGGCCCTCGGCGAGCACCGCAGCGAGTGGCCGGACGTCTCCGACCTGCTCTTCGTGAAGGTCGCCACCGGCATCGGATCCGGCATCATCGCCGACGGCTCCCTGCGACGCGGAGCGAGAGGAGCCGCGGGTGACATCGGCCACATCGCGGTGCCAGGAGCAGAGGACACCCCCTGCCGGTGCGGCAACCTCGGCTGCCTCGAGGCCGTCGCCGGCAGCGACGCCATCGCCCGCCGGCTTCGCAGGGAGGGCGTCGAGGTGTCCGGCAGCGCCCAGATCGTGGCGCTCGTGCGCTCGGGCGACCTCGATGCTGCGCGCGCGCTGCGTCAGGCCGGTCGCGACGTCGGCACGGTCCTCGCGGCGTGCGTCAGCATGCTCAACCCGTCCATGATCGTCATCGGCGGCAGCATCGCCGAAGCCGGTGAGCAGCTCATGGCTGGCATCCGCGAGGTCGTCTACTCGCGCTCCCTTCCGCTCGCCACGCAGCACCTGCGAGTCGTGGCCTCGCGTGCCAGAGGCGAGGCCGCCATCCTGGGGGCCAGTGCCCTCGCCATCGACCACGTGCTCTCGGCGGAGGCCATCGACGCCGCGCTCGCCTAGCGCCCCTGCCCGTCGCGCCTGCTAGGGAACAAGCCGTGTGCTGACCCAGCGGTCCGAGCGCCGCGAGTGCAAAACGCGTGCGTGCTCGACCCCGGACAGGTCGATGGCGTCGACCGCGTCAACCACGACGCGGACCCACGCGAAGCGCTCGAACGCCGCCCCGTCACCCCCACCCAGGCCGTCGGAGACGACATCGGCGAGAGACGTGGCCGGCACCAGTGGCTTGTCGTACAGCCGCTTCGACCCCTCCCCGAGCCCGTCCCAGGCCGCACGCCGCGCGTCCGCATCTCGGACGACCTCCCCAGTGCCCTCGAGACGAAGCTGCACGTCGCGATCGGGGTCGTAGAAGGTGACGGCGACCCGAGGATCCCGCCCCAGCTCCTGCACCTTCGCGGTGCGAGCATCCGTCGCGAAGGCCACCGTGCCCGCCCGCACATCGACCTCGCGCAGGATCACCGCACGGACACGAGGCTCCCCCGCCGCCCCGACCGTCCCGAGGTAGCCGAGCGTGAACGGGGTACGCGTCTCAGTCGCCGCTTCGAGCACGCCCCACAGGTCTTCGACCGTTCCGATATCGAGGCTCACGGCAGGATCGAATCCACGTAGCCGCCATCGGCGCGCAACGCCCCACCCGTCGTCGCCGAGGCGAACGGCGACGCCAGGTAGGTGACCAGGTGCGCGATCTCCTCGGGCTCGATGAGGCGCTCAAGCAGCGACTGCGGTCGGTGACGACGCATGAACTCACGCTGCGCCTCATCCCAGGGGAGCTCATCCCCGACCATCTCGGCGACGAACCCCTCGACTCCCCCCGTGTGCGTGGGGCCGGCGATGACGGCGTTGACCGTCACGCCGGTGCCCTTCACCGCCTTCGCGTACCCGCGAGACACTGCGAGGAGCGCCGTCTTGCTCATGCCGTAGTGGATCATCTCCCCGGGAATCACCACCGCTGAATCGCTCGCGATGGAGATGACCCGACCCCAGCCGCGGCCCGTCATGCCCGGCAGGTACTCGCGCATGAGGCGCGCCGCCGACAGCACGTTCACCTCGAAGTAGCGACGCCATTCGTCGTCGCTGATCTCCAGGGCCGGCGTGCTGCCGAAGATGCCCAGGTTGTTGACGAGGATGTCGATATCCGGAAACGCCGCCATGACGGTGGACGCGCCTTCCGCAGTCGCGAGGTCCGCGACCACCCCCTCGATGGTCGCGTCCGGCAGGCGACCCCGAAGCTCGGCGACCGCGTCGGCCACCCCGTCCGCACCGCGCCCGTTCACGACGACGGTGGCTCCGGCGGCGGCGAGGTCCGCGGCTATCGCCAGTCCGATGCCCTGCGTTGAACCGGTCACGAGGGCGGCGCGATTCGACAGATCGATGTTCATGGCAGCGATCCTGGCACCACCGCCTGACCGCGTCATGCAGCTCAGGTCACGTTGTCGAGCGCGTCGCGAGCGGTGTCGAGCCCCTCGCCCCGGCGACGCCGGACGCGCTCGCGCACCTCCTCGAAGACGGCGACCGTTTCCGCGACGGCGTCGCCCTGCTCGCGTTCGTGATCGGCGTCGAGGTTCTGGATGATGACGGCGAGCTCCGCGTCGAGCATCGCGGCGTCCTGGAGCTCGCCGAACGCCTGCGCGAGGTGCTTCCACTCCTTGCGCTGCTTCTTCGCCTTCGCATCCGGCAGCTCGTCGATGGCCTCGTACCCGTAGCGAACCGACTTCGCCGCCTTGCGGACGTCATGCCACCGCTCGAGCTTCCTCGGCTTCTTCCGCGCCCGCTCCGCACGCTGCTCGACCGTGACGATCGCCGCGCGGGTCAACCGCCGCATCGCGCCGAGGGCACGCCGATCGGCGTCATCCGTGAACGGCGGCGCCGTGATGAAGGAGACGAGTCGATCGTGGAGCGAATCCCAGCGGTCCGAGTCGACCTCGGCCCTGAACGACGCGAGGGCGGCGTCGTGGCGCTCCGCGAGCACCTGCTCGATGCGAGTTCGAGCTCGCTCCACGGCCTCGGGCCCCGCGTCGAGCTCCGCCAGGACCAGCTCACGAAGCACCTCGGCATCGCGGGGCGCTCCGAGCACTCCGCCAGCCCATTTCAGCTCGGTGGCAAGCTGCTTGACCGCGTCAGCTTCGAAGAGAGAGCCGAAGACCTTCAGCAGGCTGCGCAATCGACGCAGCGCGACCCGCGCCTGGTGGACCGCATCCGGGGCATCTCGCCGAGCCCCGTCCTCGTGGGCCTGGAACTCCCCGAAGCGGCCCGCGATCGCGAAGACCACGGCCTCCCCCGCTGTCGCCTGTCCCGTGGGCGCCTGCGCGGCCTCGACTCCGTCGAGCGTGCGCACGAGCTTCGACGTGTGCACGGACGGCGTCAGGCCGGCGTCGAAGAGCACCGCCTCGATCTCGTCGAAGACCCGAGTCGAGGCGCCCTCAGCCAGCTCGACCTCGAACTCCCGCCACTCCAACGTCCGCTCATCGCCGATGCGAAGGACTCTGGCACGCACGACGTCGTCGCAGATGAGGGCGGCAAGCGCGTCGTCGTCATCTCTGGTGCCTCCGGCGGACCATGCGCCGCCGCCGCGGACCTCGGTGGTCGTGCGAATCGTCATCAGCTCGACGAGCGGGAGCACGGGTCGCTCGCCGATGAGCTCGGCGAACTCGGCGCGGAGCTCAGGCGGGATGCGTCGCGGGGCGCCGACGGGCGCGTGGACCTCGATGCGCTCGTCTCCGCTTCGCGGTCGCTTCAGATGCCAGCCCTCGTCGTCCCCGCCGGTCCGGCGCCGCAGCACGCAGCGGGCGCCGAGGATGGCGAGCTCTGGGGTGTCGACGTACTCAGCGACGAGCGTCTCGGTGCTGGCTCCACCCGCGCGCAGTCCAGCGCCGAGCTTCGACAGCTCAGGTTCACCAGCCCCCTCGGGGATGTCGTACTTCCGCTCGATCTCCCGCTGCTCGGAGGGCGTCCTGACCCGCTCGCTCTGCGCTTCGATGCTCATTCGAAAAGGCTAGCGCGCTCAACTTGCGAGGAGTCGGACTCGAGCGCGTCAGCGCAGCGCGGCCTTGATCAGCGGGATCTGCAGTGGCAGGCGCGCGACGGAGATCGCGAACGCGGCGAACGAGGATGCGTTCCTCTTGCGGAGCACGCGACGCCCGAGGTCGACGCTCATCTGCATGTTCGCGGGCCAGACCGCCAGCAGCACGGCCGCGCTCGCGAGACCGGCGAGGGGTCGCGTCGAAGGATGCAGGAGCCCGGCCGCGCAGGCGAGCTCGGCAACCCCTGATGCGACGACCAGCTCGCGTCCGCGCGCTCGCAGCGGCTCCGGGATGATCGGCTCGAAGACCGCAGGCTTCACGAGGTGGATGACACCGGAGATGGCGAACGGCAGGACCACGATCCACGGGATCGACCCGTCAGGCCTGGTGGTGCGACGCGTGAGTGACGTGGGCGACATGCCCGCATCCTGCCCGCCGCGGCCGAGAGGCATCCCAGACGCCGTGCGGCGCCGTCGGCTACGTGCCGCTGAGGGCGGTCAGCTCTCCTCTGCCAGGAAGGCGAGGGCCGCCGCCCGGAAGTCACGCGAGCCGGGTGCGTTGAAGTGGTGACGCTCGGGGATCTCGAAGAAGCGAGCCTGTGGCGTCGCGGCCGAGAGCGCCTTCGACCCCTCGATGATGCCGTCGAGCGATCCTGTCGCGAACAGGACCGGCTGCTGCGGGACGCGGCCGAGGTCCGGGTCGGCCTTGCCGGAAGCGCGCATCCCCTCAGCGATCGCGAGGAGCGCACGGAGGTCGTTGCCGCCGACCCGCTCCGTCAGGGCGAGGTAGTTCTGCGTCACCGGGTCCTGCACGGGGGTGCCGTTGTCGATGAGCTCGCGTACCTGGCCGATGTCGAGGCGACCCAGTGGAACGCCGTCGGGAACCCCACCGAGGACGACCCGCGGGATGCGGTCGGCGAAGTCCTGCGCGACCTCCCAGCCGACGCGCGCACCGAGCGAGTAGCCGACGTACAGGGCGGTGTCGACGAGGTAGGCGTCGAGCACTGCTTCGACGTCCGAGGCGAGCGTGCGGATGTCGTAGTCGCGGCCCTCGTGGGGCTTGTCGCTCTGCCCGTGCCCGCGCTGGTCGAGGCCGAGCACCCGGTAGCCGGCGCGCAGCAGGTCCCGCACCCAGCCCGTCGCGACCCAGTTGTCCTTCGTGCTGGATGCGAAGCCGTGCACGACGATCACGGTCGGCGCGTCCGTGTCACCCCACGTGTAGGTGGCGATGCGGTGGCCGTCGCCGACCATCACGAACTGGGGGTCGGGTAGCACGGTCAGGGCGGCGGGAACGCTAGTCACGTCGTCGATTGTCTCAGGCCGCGAGAGCCCCGCCGCGCACGCCCGCAACGTGGCGACTCGCCGCCGGCTGACGTCAGTCGATGAGGTCGTGGATCTGGATGATCTCGTCGCGCTTCGGGCCGACGCCGATGGCGGAGATGCGGGCGCCGGAGAGACGCTCGAGCGCCTGCACGTACAACTGAGCGTTCTGGGGCAGCTCGTCGAAGGTGCGGCAGCCGGAGAGGTCTTCGGTCCATCCGTCGAAGTACTCGTAGATGGGCTTCGCGTGGTGGATGTCCGACTGCGAGACGGGCATCTCGTCGAAGCGGACGCCGTCGACGTCGTAGGCGACGCAGACGGGGATGCGCTCGATGCCGCTGAGCACGTCGAGCTTCGTCATCACGAGGTCGGTGACGCCGTTGATGCGTGCCGTGTAGCGGGCGACGGGCACGTCGTACCAGCCGGTGCGACGCGGGCGGCCCGTGGTGGTGCCGAACTCGCCGCCGCGCGTGCGGAGCAGCTCGCCCCACTCGTCGAACAGCTCGGTCGGGAAGGGGCCAGCGCCGACGCGCGTGATGTACGCCTTGACGATGCCGATGATGCGGTTGATCTGGGTCGGGCCGACGCCTGCACCCGTGGACGCGCCTCCCGCGGTCGACGAGGACGACGTCACGTACGGGTACGTGCCGTGGTCGACGTCGAGCATCGTCGCCTGGCCGCCCTCGAAGACGACGTTGCGGCCCGCGTTGAGGGCGTCGTACAGCTCGAGCGACGTGTCGCCGACCATGGGGCGGAGTCGCTCGGCGTGGACGAGGAGCGCATCCACGATCTCGTCGACCGTGATCGCGCGGCGGTTGTAGACCTTGACGAGGAGGTGGTTCTTGCCGAAGAGCGCGGCTTCGGCCTTCTGGCGGAGGATGTTCTCGTCGAAGAGGTCCTGCACGCGGATGCCGATGCGGTTGATCTTGTCGGCGTAGGCCGGGCCGATACCGCGGCCCGTCGTGCCGATCTGGCGCTTGCCGAGGAACCGCTCGGTGACCTTGTCGAGGGTCGTGTGGTACCCCGTGATGAGGTGGGCGTTCGCGGACACACGCAGCTTCGAGGTGTCGACGCCTCGTGCCTCGAGGTGGTCGATCTCGTGGAACAGCACGTCGAGGTCGATGACGACGCCGTTGCCGATGACCGGGGTCACGCCTGGCGTGAGGATGCCAGAGGGCAGCAGGTGCAGCGCGTACTTCTCGTTGCCGATCACGACCGTGTGGCCGGCGTTGTTGCCGCCGTTGAACTTCACGACGTAGTCGATGCGGTCGCCGAGGAGGTCGGTCGCCTTGCCCTTGCCCTCGTCGCCCCATTGGCCGCCGATAATCGCTACGCCTGGCATGTGTGCCCCTGTTCTCTGTCGGATCGGCGCAGCTCGCGCCTGTCGTGTGCGTGGCGTCAGCCACGCGGTCGGTATGACCGGCTCGACGGCCCCGCCCTGTTCCCTGCTGGTGTTGCCGTGACTCGAGCTGTCGCGCTGGTGGGCGCCTAGCTGGCCGCGTGCATCCGCTCGATCTCGGTGATCGCCTGAGGGTCGGCGTCGTGCAGCAGGTCGGCGAGCCGCTCTGGCTCACCTTCCTCCCCGATCTCCGCCGCGCTTCGCCGAAGCGCGTAGAACGCACGGAGGACTCCCCGGTTGGGCTCGTGCGACCACGGCACCGGGCCCTGCCCGCGCCAGCCCGCCTTGCGGAGGGCGTCGAGGCCGCGGTGGTAGCCGACCCGCGCATACGCGTAGGAGGCGATGGTGTTGCCGTCGGCGTGTGCCGCATCCGCGAGGGCCGCCCAGGCCAGCGAGGACGCCGGGTGCTTCTCGACGATGGCCGCGAGCGCGGCCTGGTCATGAGGCAGGTTCGAGAGGTCGTCGACGACCTCTGGCTCAGCAGCGAGGCGTGTCTCGGGGATGCCGAGGAGATTCGTTCCGGTCACGGGCCCGATTCTATCCTGTGGATGTTTCGGGGCGCGGTCGGGGCGGATTGCTGTGGAGAGCGCGCTCCGTTTGCCCAGCGGATCGCCGCGTCTCAGCTCACCGGGAAGATCGCGCAGGTGCTGGTCGCGGTGGCGAGGAGCACGTCTGTCGAGTCTCGAAGCTCCGCCTCGACGAACGCCGCGCGCGCTCCGGACTTCACGACCCGACCGCGAACGCGCACGGGCCCGGTATCCGCCGTCATGGGCCGCAGGAAGCTGACCTTGATCTCCAACGACGTGTAGGCCTGGCCTGGGCGGAGGGTCGTGTGGACAGCGGTGCCGCAGGCGGAGTCGAGCAAGGTGGCGGCGAAGCCGCCGTGCACGGTCCCGATCGGGTTGTAGTGCGTTCGGTCGGGCACCCCCTCGAAGACGACCTCGCCCGCGGCGAAGCTCACGACGGTCATGCCGAAGTGCTGGGCGATGGGAGCGATCTCCGCACCGCTGGCGAGGTGCGCCTGCAGCTGCTCGAGTCCGGTCAACGTTCTCGGGTCGGTCATGTCGCTCCTCTGCACCATCGCACCCAGGCGGATGCACACAGGGAGCCTCGCACCGATCCGTCAGTCGAACCAGCCGATTGTGCCGAACATCCAAGCGGCCGGGAGCACGCTCACGACGGTCCTGCGCCTGGCTACCAGGGCATGAAGGCGAAAAAGGACACGGCGACGCCGATCGAGATCGTGGCGCCGACGAAGCACAGGGCGAGGAGCTCACCTGGCATGACGGTCCGCTGGTAGGCATCCCAGTAGCGGTCTTCGGCACGTCGTCGAGCGTCGGCTACTGCAGTGCGGGTGAGCCTTCGTCGTTGTCTGAGCATATATGTAGCTTATTTAACTAAATAAGATCTGCTCAAGGGTTGACGCCCGCTCATGCGACGGGTATCCCGCGAGCCGCCTAGGAGGGATGCGCGACCATGACGGGAGCTGCATCCGCCACGCCGTCGGCCGTCGGGGCATCGTGAGCGGCGGGCGCTTCGACCGAGCCGACCATGCCAGAGAGGAACTTGGCGACGCCATCGAGTTCCTCGGTGCTGAGGGAGTCGACCACCGCGATCATCCGCTGGTGCATGACCCCCAACGTCTCTCGGACTTCGCGGTCAGATTCGACTGTCGGGGCGATGATCGAGGCCCGACGGTCCGTGGGGTGCGGGCGGCGCTCGACATGCCCGCTCTTCACGAGTCGGTCCACAAGGCCGGTCACCGACGCAGAGGAGATGTTGAGGCGCTGCCCCAGGTCCTTCTGCACCACGACCTTGCCGTGGCGCTGCTGCTGGAGGAGGAAGCGGAGAGCCAGGAGGTCGTTCTCGTTCATGCGCATCGACGACCGCGTCCGCGCACGCATCTTCGCCTCAGCCTCACGGTATTCACGGAGCAGGTTCAGCACGTCGACCGACGTCGCGTGCTGCCCTCCCGTCGGGTACCAGTACCCGGACGAGTGCTCGGCTGGCTTCTGCGCCATGATCCTCCTCGTGCTGGCGCACCGAACGCCAGGAAGCTAGTTCATCAAACTAGCAAAGACCGACGCGCGACCGGAAGCTAAACAGCGGCCGGCCCGCACATCGGTGTTCTCGCAGGACACCGGCCGGCCGGAGCGGCCGCGCGACGACGTCGCGGAGCAGCAGCATCAGTCGATGCAGGGGCCCTCATGATCGAAGTGGACCCCGCGCAACTGGCACGACGCCGCCTCCTGGTCGACACGGTCGATGCCCGTCTTGCCGGCGAAGTCCATCACGATGAAGTGCGACTGCGCGCCGTCGGCGAGCCCCTCGGTGAACTCGGTCGCCGCGTCTCGCGTCGCGAAGCGGTAGTAGTCGGCCTGGTCCGTCGACCATGCTTCGACGCAGTCGACCTCGTCGCCGCAGGCCGACTCCGTGATCTCCGCGGGGTTGCTGGCGTAGTCCGGGCCCGTGTACTCCGCGTCGATCACCGCTTGCCTGATCGTGAGCCCGTACTGCGGGATGAGGATCGAGCATCCGCTCATGGCGAGCAGCGCGCCGACGCCGACGCACACGGCCCCGACAGATCTGCCCCAGACGGACACCGCGTTCACGCTCCGTCCGGCCGCTGCGTGTCCGGATACTCCGGCCCCGATGGCACGCTCGTCGCTCCGGGCTGGGAGCTGTCGCCCGAGGCGGGGACATCCGCGGTCCAGCCGAAGTCGGACTGGACGCCGAGCGGAACGTACGTCGTCGAGTACCGTGCCGGCCCCGTCCCCTCGAACAGCGCAGCCCGCGCCTGAGCCGCTGCGGCTGACATCCCACCTTCGTCGTCACTGCCGTCGCCGATTTCGTCAGGCTCGCCGCCGTCGCCGAGGAGCCGACGCGTGAGGGCGGACTGCGCCGACATGAGCTCGTCGAGTTCGTGGAGCAGGATGTCGTCGTCGACCTCGACGCCCTTCCTCGCCGCCGTGAGCACTGCCCGCCGGACCAGCTCCTTCGAGAACGAGCCGGTGGTCTGCTCGGCGCGTTGCGCCGCCTCAGCCAGCGCCGCCTCGCTGAACGGCAGCCCCGCCGCGTACTTCTCGAGCAGGCGGAAGCGCTCCGGCCTGCCGGGCAGCGCGATCTCCACGGCGAGGTCGACGCGACCCGGCCGGGAGACGAGAGCACGCTCGAGCACCTGCACGCGGTTCGTCGTCATGATGAACGCGACGTCGGCGTCGCCGTCCAGCCCGTCAAGCGCGTCAAGCACTTCGAACAGCAGCGGCTGCGGCGAGGCGTGCCGTTCCATGGCGACGAGGTCGATGTCCTCGAGCCCGACGATCGATGGTTGCAGGGTGCGGGCCAGTTCCGCGGCCGCGCTGATGTGCTGGATGCTCGACCCGGTCAACAGCACGGCGGTCACCCCCTCCGTGCGGCTGAGGAGGTGCCTGACGGTGAGCGTCTTGCCGGTCCCGGGCGGACCGTAGAGCAGCACGCCGCGCTTGAGGTGCTGGCCCGCGGCGAGCAGGACCTCGCGCTGGCGTCCGATCTCGATGACGTGCGCGACCACGGACTCGAGCACGCCGAACGGCAGGATGACATCGCCCTCGGCGACGTCCGGCCGCTCCAAGAACGTCGCACCGGCATCCATCCGGAAGTCGCTGCTCTCGAACGCCAGCACCTTGCCGCGAAGGACGCTGCGCTCGACCATGAGCGAGCGCACCTCACCGAGCAGCTCGGAGACGAGCGCCGGCTCGGCGGTGGTGAGCACCTCGAGCTGGCTCTGCGGCCGCCCCATGTCGGGACGGGATGCGCGCTGCATGATGACGACCCGCGCCCCGCGGTAGGAGAGGAGTCGGGCACCGAAGCTCACGACCTGCCTGGTGGTCTTCGGCCCGGTCGCCTTCTCGGCGAACTCGGCCGGGCCCGGCTTGAAGGGGAGGTGAGGGCTCGAGATGAGCTCGGCGAGTCCGGCGTGCGCATGGGCCGAACCGCCCGCGACACCGACGAGGCGAGCCTCCCCGCGGCCGGCGATCTCCTCGAGTGCGATGTCGGCGTCGACGATTCGGTAGCTCGCGAACTCCTCGACGACCACAGGGAGCGCCTCGGCATCCGCACCGAGGAAGTCGCTCAGCTCCTCGCCGAACGGCGTTCGCGGCACCCTCGCGTCTGGCGGCGTCTCGTTGACCCGCTCGAGGAACCGCTTGAAGGAGCGGTAGAACTGCTCATCGGCGACCTGCGTCTCGCTCATGTCATCCCCTCGCCGGCGGGCGCGTCCCGCCGATCGCGAGCCTAGGACGACGCCGCTGGAAAAGGCACGCTCGGCGCCGCTCCTCGGCGCTGACCATCCCACATCTCGTAAATGAACGAGATTCAGTTAATTCGGCGCGAACCCTGGGTTTCCAAGGCCACATCTCCTAGGCTTCACCCAATCGCGCGATGCTGCGCGCACGCATCCAATGTCTGGAGTGAGTTTGAGCACCTACGTAGTTGTGAACCCAGCGACCGGCGAGCAGGGAGAGGAATTCCCGCTCGTCACCGAGGACGGCATCGAGACTGCGCTGCAGAGCCTCGATACCGCGTACCGCACGTGGTCGAAGCCCAGCTCCGTCGCAGAGCGCGCCGCCCTCATGCGCCGTGCCGCCGAGCTGCACCGCGAGCGCCGCGAGGAGCTCGCCCAGATCATCACCCGCGAGATGGGCAAGCCCATGGAGCAGTCCTACGGCGAGGTCGACTTCAGCGCCGACATCCTGCAGTACTACGCCGACAACGCAGAGAACTTCCTGAAGGACGCTCCGATCGAGCTGCTCGGCGGCGAGGGAACCGCCCTCATCCGGCGCTCGGCCATCGGGCCCCTCCTCGGCATCATGCCCTGGAACTTCCCCTACTACCAGGTCGCCCGCTTCGCCGGCCCGAACCTCGTGCTCGGCAACCCGATCCTGTTGAAGCACGCCGGGCAGTGCCCCGAGTCGGCAACCGCGCTCGAGCAGATCTTCGCGGACGCGGGCTTCCCGACGGGCGCGTACGTCAACATCTTCGCCACCAACGAGCAGATCGCCGACATCATCGCCGACGACCGCATCCACGGCGTCTCGCTGACCGGTTCCGAGCGTGCCGGGGCGGCCGTCGCCGAGATCGCAGGGCGCAACCTCAAGAAGGTCGTGCTCGAGCTCGGAGGGTCCGACCCGTTCATCCTGCTCAGCACCGACAGCGTCGACGAGGCTGTCGAGGCCGCGGTCGCCGCCCGCCTCGACAACTCCGGCCAGGCCTGCAACGGCGCGAAGCGCATGATCGTCATCGACTCGCTCTACGACGAGTTCGCCGAGAAGTTCACGGCCGCGATGACCTCGGTGGCCCCCGTCGACCCGACGAAGGACGACGCCGAGCTCGGCCCGCTCTCCTCGGCGCCAGCCACGAAGAACCTCGCAGAGCAGGTCGAACGCGCGGTCGCTCAGGGCGCGCAGCTGCTCGGAGGCGGCGGTCACGACGGCAACTTCTTCGAGTCGACGGTGCTCGCCGGCGTCACGCCCGACAACGACGCCTACACGGAAGAGTTCTTCGGCCCCGTCGCGGCGCTCTACAAGGTCAGCAGCGAAGAGGAGGCCATCGAGCTCGCCAACGCGACCCCGTTCGGCCTCGGCTCGTACCTCTTCACGACCGACCAGGAGCAGGCACAGCGCGTTGCCGACGCCATCGAAGCCGGCATGGTCTACATCAACGGCGTCGGCCTCGACAGCCCGGAGCTGCCGTTCGGCGGCGTGAAGCGCTCGGGCTTCGGCCGCGAGCTCGGCTCGCTCGGCATCGAGGAGTTCGTCAACAAGAAGCTCATCCGCCAGGTCAAGTAGTCCTGGTCGATCGGGAGCCCCTCGGGCCGGAGCTCACCTCCGCCCGAGGGGCTCTTCCGCTCCCTCAAGCGACATTGTCGGTGGCACCTCCTAGCGTGTGAGCATGCTTGAACTCCTCGCCATCGAGAACTATCGGTCCATCAAGAGCGTCACGGTGGCACTCGAACGCCTCAACGTCATCACCGGCGCGAACGGCAGCGGCAAGTCGAACCTGTACCGGGCCCTGCGCCTGCTGCACGACATCATCCGCGAGGGCGCCCTGTCGTCGCTCGCCATGGAAGGCGGGCTGCGAGCTGCACTGCACGCGGGCAAGCGCTCCCCTGGCACGCCCGTCACCCTCAAGCTCGGCCTCCGCACCTCGACCGCCTCGTACGCGACCGACCTCGGCATGCCTCCTCACGAGCGACCCGGCTCGAGGCCCTTGCAGAACTTCGCGATCGATCTGGGCATCCCCGTCATCTCAGACTTCCCGTTCGACCCGGTCGTGAAGAGCGAGCTCGTCTGGTCGAGTGAGCTGCTGCGACCCTCCACGACCCTCGTCGAACGGCGAGGCAACCTCGTCAAGGTGCGCGACGCAAACTTCAAGCTGGTGCATGCCGAGTGGAGCGTGCGCGAGGCCGAGTCGATGCTCGCCACCCTCGCCGACCCGTCGACGGCGCCCGAGCTCTACGCACTCCGCGAGTCGGCCCGCGGCTGGCGCTTCCTGGACTACCTCCGCACCGACGCAGCAGCCCCGGCGAGGCTGCCGAGCCCCGCGACCTTCACCCCAGTGCTGCCGGATGACGGCTCGCGCCTGCCCGCGGCCCTCGCGACGGTGCAGCGGGTCGGCAACGCGAGAGCGTTCCACGCCGCTATCGATGCCGCCTTCCCCGGTTCCCGGGTGGGCATCGAGGAAGACGCGTCCGGCATGGCGCGGCTCGTCATGTCGCAGCCCGGCCTCGCAAGGCCGCTCGACGCCCGCGAGCTGTCCGACGGCACGCTGCGGATGATCCTCCTCGCCACCGCCCTGCTCTCGCCCCGCATGCCCGAGCTGCTGGTGCTCAACGAGCCAGAGGCGAGCCTCCACCCGAGCCTCCTCCCGACGCTCGCGGGCCTCATCCGCAGCGCATCCGAGCAGACGCAGGTCATCGTCGTCACGCACTCGCAGCCGCTCGTCGAGGGCCTCCGCGACGACGCGAACGTCATCGAGCTCGAGAAGGAGGCGGGCTCGACGAGCATCCGCGGCCAACTCCAGTTCGAGGGTCCGCAGTGGGTGTGGCCGAAGCGCTGAGCGCGCTCCTTCGCTCAGCTACTTCGCCTCGCCGTAGCTGTCGACGACGTGCGCCACCACGGGGAAGGTGACCTGGCTGCCCGAGAAGAGGAGTCGTCCGGCCTCGGCGGCTGCCGCGACGACCTCAGCCGCTGCACGGTCTGCCAGCTCGGCGGGCGCGTGCACCACCACCTCGTCGTGCAGGAAGTACGCCAGGTGCGGGCTGCGCTCGAGCGGCGCATCCACAACCGATCCAACTCCGAGTCGGGCCAGCCGCTGCCGGATGCCGGCCATCCAGGTGAGCGCCCACTCGGCGGCCGTGCCCTGCACGATGAAGTTGCGGGTGAAGCGTCCGAAGTCGCGCGGCGAGAACTCGGCGGGCGGCCACGGAGACGTTCGTCCGAGCCAGGTGTGCACCTGCTGTCCCCGTTCCCCAGAGCGGGCGGCCGAAGCGACGAGCGCCATCGCGTGCGGGTAGGCGCGCTCGAGGCCCGGCAACAGGATCGCGCTCTGCCCGCTCGTCGCGCCGTACATCGCGCCGAGCATCGCCACCTTCGCACTGTCGCGGTCGGGTACGACGCCCCGATCTACGAACGCGGTGTACATGTCGCGCTGCGCGCCCGCTCTTGCCATGGCCTCATCGCCGGACATGGCAGCAAGGATGCGCGGCTCGAGCTGCGCCGCATCGGCCACGATGAGCTTCCAACCCGGGTCGGCCACGACCGCGCTGCGGATCTCCTTGGGGAGCTGCATGGCCCCGCCGCCGCTGGTCGCCCAGCGTCCCGTCACGACGCCGCCCGGAACGTAGTCGGGCCGGAAGCGTCCGCCATGGATCCACTCGTCGCGCCAGGTCCATCCGTTCGCCGTGAACAAGCGGTGCAGACGCTTGTAGTGCAGGAGCGCCTCGACAACCGGATGGTCCTTGCCCCACAGCTCCCACTTGCTGGTGCTTGCCACGTCGAGCCCGGCGCGGCGCAGTGCAGCGAGCAGGTCCTTGGGAGAATCGACGTTGAGGGTCGGCTCGTCCAGCGCGGAACGCACCACCGATGCCGCGGCCTCGAGCTTCGCGGGCCTGCCGCCAGCGCCCCGCGACCCCAGCGCCTCCACGAGGACACGCTCGTGGCGCTCGATGCTGAACGGCATGCCAGCAGCCCGGAGCTCCGCCGCGACCAGGGCTCCCGCGCTCTCGACCCCGACGAGGAACGCGAGCGCACCCTTCCGGGATCCCCCGTGGTTCGCGGCCTCCAGGGCCGCGAGCTGCGCTTCGAAGAGCTCGCGGGTCGCGGCGGGCGTGCCCGGGTTCTCGGCGTCGAGGTCGAAGAGGCCCTCACCGGGCTGAGACCCGCCTCGCGCGTCCGCCACATCGAGGCTCGCATCGAGATAGCCGGCTGTGATGAGGATGCGGCCCGCGAGCCGAAGGTCGTGGCACCGGCCCACCCGCACCCCGTGGGCGAGCAGCCGGGGCACGATGTCCTGGCTGTTCCACACCCAGCGAATCGGGTCGCCTGCTGGGGCCGACCGCTCGCACTCGGACACCAGCTGCGCGAGCCCGATGGCGTCCGGGACGATCCGCACGCGAGGGGCGTGCGAGGAAGCAGCGTCGGCGGTGGGTGCGGCGTCGCGTCGATCTTCGAGCGCGAAGCCGCGCTCGAGCGACGTGACCAGGATGTGCATCCGTTCATTGTGGGGCAGACCACGGACAAGATCCGCCTCGAAGCCGCGCCCTTGCACAATTCCCCGGGTCTGCGCCATTCCACAACAACGCCAGGCACGCTGACCACATGGAAACGAAACCGGTGTCCCCCGCCGGAGCGTCGACCGAGAGCCTGGAGAACGTCACGCGCAGCGTCGCGCGAGACGGCACGAGCTACGTCGTCACGCTCGAGCGCACCTTCCCGAACTCGCCTGAAGCCGTGTGGACGTCGTGCACAACACCAGAGGGCCTCTCGCGCTGGTTCGAACCCGTCGACGGCGAGCTCGCAGAGGGCGGGAGGTACCGGCTGACCGCCAGCGGCACATCCAGCACCATCGAGCGCTGCCAGCCGCACACGGAATTCCGCGTGACGTGGGAGTACGACGGCGACGTCAGCCGCGTCCGCCTGACACTCGACCCCGCCGGACCGGGCACCCGCCTGACACTGCACCACACGGTGCCGGACAACGAGCACTGGGCTCAGTTCGGCCCGGCCGCCACCGGCATCGGCTGGGACGGCGCCCTCCTCGCCCTCACCCTCGCACTCGCTCTCGGCGACGACGGCACCGACGTGCAGGCGGCTCTCTCCACCTTCAACGACACTGCGGAGGGCAAGCGCTTCGTCGAGTGCGCGGCCGACCGCTGGTGCACCGCCCACCTCAGCGCTGGTGCTGACCCCGACGACGCACACGACTCCGCTGCCCGCACCGCCTCCTTCTACCTGGGCGACGAATAGCCACACGGGCTGCGCACGACACGCGACCGCACGCCGGTGGGAACACCTGACGGGGCTCGTGGGTTGCATTCAAGGTGACTGTTCCTCTCTCCCTCCTTGACCTCGCCCCCATCGCCCCTGACCAGACCGTCAGGGAGAGCTTCCAGGCGAGCGTCGAGCTCGCCCAGGCCGCCGAGCGATCCGGGTACCGCCGCGTCTGGTACGCCGAGCACCACAACATGCCCACGATCGCGTCGAGCGCGACGAGCGTCCTCATCGGGCACATCGCATCGCAGACCTCCACGATCCGACTCGGGGCCGGCGGCGTCATGCTGCCCAACCATTCCCCGCTGGTCATCGCCGAGCAGTTCGGCACCCTCGCGACCCTGTATCCGGACCGCATCGACCTCGGCCTCGGACGCGCCCCCGGCAGCGACCAGGCGACGTTCCGGGCCCTGCGCCGCTCCCCCGCGTCCGCGAACGAGTTCCCGCAGGACGTTCTCGAGCTGCAGGCCTTCCTCCGCGGTGAGTCGACCATCCCGGGCGTGCAGGCAGTGCCAGGTGGGGGCACGAACGTGCCCCTCTACATCCTCGGATCCAGCCTCTTCGGCGCGCAGCTCGCGGCGCAGCTCGGACTGCCGTACGCGTTCGCGTCGCACTTCGCGCCAGACCAGCTCTTCCAGGCCGTGGCCCTGTACCGCGAGCGCTTCCAGCCGTCGGAGCAACTCGAGGCACCCCACCTGATCGTGGGCGTCAACGTCGTCGCGGCACTCGACGCGGCTGAAGCGCAGGAGCAGTTCACTCGATCCAGGAGGTCCCGCCTCCGCAGCGTTCTCCTCCGAGGACCCAACTCCGACTTCACGGACGAGCAGATGGACCAGATCCTGGCGAGCCCCCAGGGGCAGCAGATCGCGAACATGATGCGTTATACGGCCGTCGGCACCGGGCCGGAGGTGCGGGACTATCTCACGGAGTTCGCCGAGACGACCGGGGCTGACGAGCTGATCATCGGACACGGCGCGCTGCAGAGCGCCGACCGCATCCGGTCGCTCGAGATCACCGCCGAGGCGATGCGCGCATCCCAGCCGCTCGAGAACGCCGACAGGTAGCCCGACCGGCGGTGAAGGGCGGCTGCGCACGGCGGTAGCGTCGAGCCATGGATCTTCTCGGGCACGCCTTCACCACCACCGACTGGGCCTCACTGGAGCCGACCGTCCACACGGGCACCACGGGCGAGGCGCGGTGGCGGACCCAGCAGATCGGTGACACTCGCATCCGGATGGTCGACTACTCGCCCGGCTACCTCGCCGACCACTGGTGCTCACGCGGACACGTGCTGTTCGTGCTCGACGGCACGCTGGAGACCGAGCTCGACGATGGCCGCCTGGTGACGCTGAGCGCTGGCCAGAGCTACCAGGTCGGGACCGACATGGAGGCCCACCGCTCGCGCACGGAGGCCGGCGCGCGGTTGTTCATCGTCGACTGATCGAAGACGACCGGGCCTGACCCGTGCGACTCGTCAAGCCCCGGCGCGGCGCGCGCCGCCCATGCCACCGGTGCCGTCGTCGTCAGGGTCCGGCGGCAACGTGCCATCGGCCGTCGCGGTCGCCGACGAGGCGTCGGAGAGCTTCCCGAACGCGAACACGTTCGCGAGCTTGCCCACAGCCGCGAGCACGTCGCCCTTCTCACCGGCCGGCTCCGCGCCCGACTTCTCCTCGCTGGCAGTCAGGTCCGCGGGGTCTCCGATCGGATCGCCCGGGATCGAGTCCCCGAGTCGCTCGTCGCTGTGCTGGTTGTCCTTCATGGTTGCTCCCGCCGTTTGCGTCCGTCAGCCACCAGGCAAGCACGTCATCCTCCGCGAACCTGACAAGACGGCGCATCCGTGAGCGCCTCCGCACGTTGCGGGATAGCCCCGTGTGACGATGGGGCATGCCCGTCGTCGAGTCCCGCTGCGTTGTCCCCGTCGACCCAGCGACAGCCTTCGCCGTGTCCCAGACGACCGGCGACGTGCGACTGCGATGGGACCCGTTCATCCGCCGCCAGCGCTTCCTCGACGGAGCCGAGCGGCCGGCGAAAGGGGTGCGCACCTTCACCGTGCACCGTCTCGGGTTCCGCATGATCAGCGAGTACGTCTCCTACAAGCCGCCGTCGAACGTCGGCATGAAGATGACACGAGGATCCTGGTTCTTCGAGCGACTCGGCGGGGGTTGGCGGTTCAGCCCCGCCGAGGACGAGTCCGGCGGCGGCAGACCCGCGACACTCGCCACCTGGCGGTACAACTTCGCCTGCAGGCCGAAATGGCTTGCCCCGCTCGCCGAGCGCATCGGCGGGGCGATCCTGCAACGCGACATCGGCCGTCGCATCCGCGGATTCGCCCGAGGATGCGCGGACCCGGTGGTGCTCGCGGCGGTCGCAGCGGGCCGCTGACGTGGGCTGCCCGTGTGGCGTCAGATGGATGCCCGTAGGGCCACGCGTGCGGCGGCGGACACGGTTGCCGCCGTCCGCCCGAGCGCTTGCGTGTGCAGCTGCCACTGCTGCCAGAACAGGGGCACGTCGACCCAGCCCCGCGGGTCGATCCGCACCAACGAAGGTTCGTCCTCGAGTTGTTGCTCCGGGACGAGCCCCCAGCCGAAGCCGAGGCGGATGGCCGTGACGAAGTCGGCGGACGACGGCACGTAATGGCAGGGCGGGCTTCCGGGGTCGACCCCCACGGCCTGCAGGTAGCGGTCCTGCAGCGTGTCGGCTCGGTCGAAGACCACGACCGGGGCGCCATGCAGGGCATCCGTAAGCGTCTCCCCTGGAACCTCGAACCAGCGAGCGGCGAAGCCGGGAGACGCCATGGGCACGTAGCGCATGGCGCCGAGCAGCACCGAGGTGCAGCCCTGGACGGGCGCCGGGTCGGCGGTGATGGCCGCCGTCACCGTTCCTCGCCGGAGCAGTTCCGTGGTCTGCGTCTCGTCGGCCCGTCGCAGCTCGAACGCGATCTCGTCGGCGAGCGGCGCGATCGCGGGCAGCAACCACGTGGCGAGCGAGTCAGCGTTGACGGCGATGGGGAGGCGCTCGAGGGCGGGTCTCGCGTGATCCGCTCCCGTGCCGGTTCCGGGACCGGCCCCCACGCGGCCGAGGATGCTCGATGCCTCCCGTCCGAGCGCCTCGAGCTGCCTGGCGAGGCGCAGCAGCACCTCACCGGACTCGGTCGGCGCGACGGGTTTGCTGCGCTGCAGCAGCACCCGGCCCGTCTCGCTCTCGAGCGCCTTGATGCGCTGGCTGATCGCGGACGGGGTCACGCGCAGTTCGCGGGCGGCGGCTTCGAAGGTGCCCGTCTCGACGGCGGCGCGGAGCGCGGCGAGACGTTGGGGGTCGAACGCGGACGCAGCGATTGGCATGAAGCAATGCTAATGATTGCGAAGGAAAATGGGCTGGACCCGGATATTCAACGCGCCATATCGTCGCGGCATGACCCTGGACCTGCTCACCCCTCTCGCCGGCTTCGGCTTCGGCCTGTCGCTCATCGTCGCGATCGGCGCGCAGAACGCGTTCGTGCTTCGGCAGGGGCTCCTCCGGAAGCACGTGCTCGCCGTCGTCGCCGTCTGCGCGCTCTCCGACGCGCTCCTGATCCTGCTCGGCGTGGGCGGAGCCGGCATCGTCTTCACCGCGCTCCCCTGGCTGACCACCGTCGTGCGCATCGCTGGGGCAGCGTTCCTGCTCGGCTACGCGCTGCTCGCGGCCCGCCGGGCGATGACGCCGAAGGCGATGGATGCGGACAGCCCGGCGGCATCCTCTGCCCTGCTCCCGACCGTGCTCACGTGCCTCGCGCTCACCTGGCTGAACCCGCACGTGTACCTCGACACCGTGGTGCTGCTCGGGTCGGTCGCGAACACGCACGGCGAGGCGCGCTGGCTGTTCGGTGCGGGCGCGGCTGTCGGAAGCGTCGTCTGGTTCGCCGCCCTCGGCTACGGGGCGCGCCTCCTGCAGCCGGTGTTCGCGAAGCCCGTCGCCTGGCGTGTCCTCGACGCCATCATCGCCGTCGTCATGGTCGGCATCGCGGCGTCGCTGCTGCTTGGGCTGTGAGGAACGTCTGGTTCGCCTCGCCCGAGCGGATGCGGAAAACCCTTCAGCGTCGGACGCTATCGTCGCCTCAAGTCAGAGCAGACCCCGAACGGAAGGCCCACGATGAGCGACCAGAACATCTCCCACGACAGCGACGGCGACGAGAAGCCGAACGGCCTCGGCGAAGACGGCACGATCCCCGACTCCGATGACGGGGTCGCGGTCGGCTACGACCCGGACGCCTCCACGTTCGAGCCGGAAGAGGACTGACCTCCGAGCCACGCAGCGCAGATGCGAGAGGGCCGGGCACGTCGCACGACGTCCCGGCCCTTCTGTCTGCGCGGGCGCCTGACGCGGGCACGCCTACCCCGGGACCCTCAGCGACTCACGGCCTCCGCACACGCACAATTGCGCGCGCACCCAGGACGAGACCGCAAGCTCGCACGATGAGCCATCAGATGCACGACAGCGAAGACAGCCTCCCCGAGAGCGACCAGCTCGAGAAGGACACGAGCTACTCCCCCGGCAGCGAGACGGAGACGCAGGAGAAGCAGGAGACGAGCACCGAGCGCGTGGATGAGGTCGACGGCCACGTCGACCACGACATCGACGCCGACCAGGTGAACGTGCGCCCCGGCACGGGCGGCCCGGACGACGTGGGCGACATCGATGTCGACGTGGATGACATCAACTTCCCGAGCGCCGAGGAGGCGAGCCGGGCAGCCCCCTTGGACGACGCTGCGACGAACTAAGCGACGCCGTCCGGCTGGAGCACGAGCCGGTACCCCATGCCCGCCTCCGTCAGCAGGTGCCGCGGCGACGACGGCACCGGCTCGAGCTTCCTGCGCAGCTGCGACAGGTACAGCCTCAGATAGCCGGTGTCGTTGACATGCTCCGACCCCCAGATGCTGGTGAGCAGCATCTGCCGGGTCACGAGACGCCCGGCGTTGCGCACGAGCAGCTCCAGCACCTGCCACTCCGTGGGAGTGAGGCGCACGTGCGTCGACTCCCCGCCGACCGTGCGAAGGACGCTCTTCGCCGCCAGATCGACGGACACGTCGCCGAACACGACGACCGGCTCACCGCCAGCCTGTGGGACTCGGCGCGACAACGCTCGGATGCGCGCGAGCAGTTCGTCGCTCGACCCGACGACGGCAGCACCGTCGAGGGCAGCGCGGTCGACGTGAGCACGGCGAACGCGGAGAGGAACGTGACGACCGCCGCGGCCGCCCATGCCAGGCGCCAGTCGGGCAGCAGGAGCAACGCGAGTGCTCCTGCCAGCACGAGGCCCGGTCCGGTGCCCGCGTTGACGACGACCTGGAGGCGTTGCCCGCGGTCTCCGCTCACGGCCCGCCTGAGGAGCTCGACCAGGGCGGGGGACGCGAGGCCGGCCCCGGCTGAGCTGACGATGGCGAAAGCGGCGAAGCCCTCGACCTGTGACGCGACTGCCATGCCGAGGGCCCCGCCACCGGCCGTCGACGCCGCGCCTGCCACGAGGATGCGCGGAATGCGGCCTGCCAGGAAGAACCCCACGATCGCGGCAGCGCAGTACATCGCGGACGCGCCGCCCGAGACCACGCCGGCCATCGAGGCGTCGAGGCCGAGCTCGACCTCCACATCCGGCAGGTAGAGCCCGTACGCGAGGCGCACGAGGCCGTAGCAGGCGGCGATCAGGCCGACGCCGCCCACCACGAGGAGCCGCTGCGAGCGCCGCTGCCGGGTGCCCTGCCCCCGGCTCTGCTGGACGATATCCCCAAACGAAAACGTACGTTTCATATTTTGAGCTTAGGGTGTGTACATGAGCATCCGCACATCGAGCGCGACGAAGCTCCTCGATGCCGCCGAGGAGCTGTTCTTCACGCGGGGCATCCACGCGACCCCGGTGGATGCCGTCATCGAGCGCGCGGGCGTGTCGGCGGCGACCATGTACCGCGGGTATGCGAGCAAGGAGTCACTCCTGGCGGCGACGCTGGCTCGTCGGCACGCGGAGTGGCTCGTGGCCTGGGATGCGGCGATCGCCCGCCAGGACTCGTGGGAGGGACGCGTCCTCGCCGTGTTCGACGCCCTCGACACGTTCCGCGAACATCCCGTGCGCGCCCAGTGGTGCGCGTTCCTCGGCTCTGCCGCCGAGTACGCAGACGCACCGGCGGAGGTGCGCGCGGCCGTCGACACCGACACCGATTCGCTGCGACGGCGACTCACTGCATTCATTACCGACGACGCGCTGAACGCGACCAGCCGCGATCGAGAGCTCGCCGACGAGCTGCTGCTGGTCGTCTCCGGCGACCTCGCGATGCGACTCCGCGACCCGGGACACACAACCGCATCAGCCCGGCGCATCGCGACGGCACTCCTCCGCGAGCACGCCGCCGCGGACTCAGACGCCTAGCGATCCACCGGTGCTCAGCGCTTGAGCAGCTTCCAGGCGGAGGGCAGCAGGGCACTCACGGCCGCGATCTTGATGGCGTCGCCGATGAGGAACGGCACGACCCCGAGCGCGAGGGCGGTGCCGAGGTCCACGCCGAGCGAGACGGCGAGCCAGGGGACGCCGGCCGCGTAGACGAGGAGCGTCCCGAGCACCGAGGCACCGACGGTGGAGAGGACGTGGCGGTCAGCTCGGCGACGGGCGAGCGCCCCGACGGCGACCGCGGCGAGCACGTAGCCGACGATGTAGCCGAACGACGGGAACAGGACCCCGGATGCGCCGTCGGCGAAGATCGGCGCCCCCAGCGCACCGAGCGCGAGGTACAGGCCAGCACTCGCGGCGGCACGGACGGGGCCGAGGGAAGCCCCGGTCAGCAGCACCGCGAAGGTCGCGAGGGAGACGGGCACGGGCGTGAACGGCAGCGGGATGACGATGAAGCCGGCGGCGATGAGGAAGAGGGTGCCACCCAGCACGAGCGCGGCGTTCCGGAGAGCCCCGCCTCGAGCGCGGGCATGGGTGCCGGCCCCGGCCACGAGGTCAGCAAGAACACGGGGCACGGCGCGGCCGGCGGGACGCCCGGCGGCGGTGATCGAATCGGCACTCATAGGGGGTGGGACCTTTCTCTGGAACTTCCTGAACGGTGTTCAGTGAACAGTGTTCAGTAGATTAGCGGCATGACACCCCGCGGTCCAGCCGGAGGCTCCGGCCTCGAGAAGCTCAGCCGGACAGAGATCGTCACGACCGCCCTCGAGGTGCTCGACGAGCACGGCCTGCCGAATCTCTCGATGCGACGCATCAGCGACTACCTCGAGGTGCAGCCGAGCGCGCTCTACTGGCACTTCCCCAACAAGCAGTCGCTGCTCGCGGCCGTGAGCGACCGCATCCTGCATCCCCTCACCGCCGAGACGTGGCTGCCCCCAGGGGCCGGGGTCGAGCCCGGCATCCGCCAGACCCGCACCCTCGCGATACAGCTCCGCACAGCGCTCCTCTCCCGCAGGGATGGCGCCGAACTCGTCTCGAGCTCATTCGCGCTCGACCTGCTGACGGTCGACCTCGTGCGGATGACCTCCAGCGCCGCGCACAGCGACTTCACCCTCGGCGATGCAGGCAGCCGCACCTGTGCGGACGCGGTCGTACACTACACGATCGGGCAGGTCTTCCACGAGCAGCAGCAGGCGCACGCCGCCGCCGTCGGCGCCGTCCAAGCCCGCACCCCTGATCCGCTCAGCCGGCAGGACCCCACGGATCGCTTCACGGCAGGCCTGGATCTGATCCTCGCCGGCGCCGCGGGACTGGCGACGGACGAGACGACCACCGCCCCTTAGGCGAAGTCGACGTGCTGCAGCACCCACGTGTGCATCGCGACGGCCGCCGCAGCTGAGGCGTTGATCGAGCGGGTCGAGCCGAACTGGGAGATCTCGAGCACCGCATCCGAGACCTCGACCGCCTCCTCCGAGACCCCTGGCCCCTCCTGCCCGAAGAGCAGCACGCACCGTTCCGGCAGCTCGTAGGTCTCGATGGGCACGCAGCCGGGCACGTTGTCGATGGCGATGACCGGCATCTCCTCGCTCCGCGCCCAGTCGATGAACGCTGCGACGGTCTCGTGGTGGACGACATGCTGGTAGCGGTCCGTGACCATCGCGCCGCGCTTGTTCCAGCGACGCTTGCCCACGATGTGAACGGTGTCGGCCGCGAAGGCGTTGGCACTGCGCACGATCGAGCCGATGTTCATGTCGTGCTGCCAGTTCTCGATGGCGACGTGGAAGGCGTGGCGCTTCGTGTCGAGATCGGCGACGATCGCATCCATCGACCAGTACCGGTAGCGGTCGATGACGTTGCGCCGGTCGCCGTTCTCGAGCAGCTCCGCGTCATACCAGGGCCCCTCCGGCCACGCGCCGCGACCACCAGGCCAGGGGCCGACCCCGTGCGGGGCGTCGTCTTCGCTGCCGAACTGCTGCTGATCGCTCACCGCCACAGCCTAGGCGTGCGTGGCGTACACTGCACTTAGAGTCGAACTGACTCTAAGTCAGAGAGGAGGTGGGGGATGCCATCCGACAACGCGACCCTCGCCGTCTCCACGGTGATCTTCGCGCTGCGCCCGTCACCTCCCACGTCGCACCGCGCTCCCGCACCCACGATCTGGGTGCCGCTGGTACGACGGCAGCGGCAGCCGTTCATCGACCTCCTCGCCCTGCCAGGCGGGCCGCTCGGCGACGAAGACCTCGCCGCCGCCGCGTCACGCACCCTCTTCGAGACGATGCGACTCGCCCCCAAATACCTCGAGCAGCTCTACGCCTTCGGCGATGCCGACCGCGTCTTCGGGGCCGACCCGCGGGTCGTGTCCGTCGTCTACTGGGCGCTCGTCGGCAACGAGGAAGCGAGCTCGGCGCGCCTCGGCGACAACGTCCGCTGGCACCCCGTCGACGACCTCCCACCCCTCGCCTTCGACCACCGCCGCATCATCGACTACGCCCTCTGGCGGCTGCGGAACAAGGTCGAGTACAGCTCCATCGCGCACAGCTTCCTCGGCGAATCCTTCACCATCGCCCAGCTCCGCGAGGTCTACGAAGCCGTCCTCGACCGCCCCATCGACGTCGCCAACTTCCGCCGCGACATGCTCGCCTCGAAGTCGCTCGCCGAGACCGGCGAGACCCTCGCCGGCACCAGGCACCGACCCCCGAAGCTCTACAGGTACATCGAGGCCCCAGCCCCGTCCGAGCAGAGCCCCCTCCTCACGACCTCCCCCGCCGCGAAGGGCAGCCCCCATGACCACAACCGCCTCAGTGCACACCACGATCACGCGCATCCAGACCGGGAAGCAGGCCGGCGAGAGCTGCTCGCCGGAGCTCGTGAAGTCGCCGTGGGCGTTCGACCTGCAAGCGCCGTCCTACGGGCCTGGGGCGTCAATGGCCGACCGACTCCCGCCGACGGCGCCAAGGCAGGAGCTCCTGCCCGAGGAGTACCGGACCGCGACTGACGCGGAGATCCACGCCCGCATCCTCGCCGCCAAGGCGACCCTCGGGGACCGCGTCGTGACCCTCGGCCACTTCTACCAGCGCGACGAGGTCGTGCAGTACGCCGACTTCATCGGCGACTCCTTCCAGCTCGCCAACGCCGCGAAAGCGAAGCCGGAGGCAGAGGCCATCGTGTTCTGCGGCGTGCACTTCATGGCCGAGACGGCCGACATCGTGTCCGGCCCCGAGCAGGCGGTGATCCTCCCGAACCTCGCCGCCGGATGCTCGATGGCAGACATGGCCGACAGCGACTCAGTCGAAGAGTGCTGGGAGCAGCTCGCCGACCTCTACGGGACGGAACCGGACGCCGCTGGGCGCGTGCCCGTCATCCCCGTCACCTACATGAACTCCTCCGCCGAGCTCAAGGCGTTCTGCGGGCGCAACGGGGGCATCGTCTGCACCTCCTCCAACGCCGAGACCGTGCTGCAGTGGGCCTTCGAGCGTGGGCAGCGGGTGCTGTTCTTCCCCGACCAGCACCTCGGCCGCAACACCGCGAAGGCCATGGGCGTGACGATCGAGGAGATGCCGCTCTGGAACTCGCGCCGCCCCCTCGGCGGCCAGACCTCCGAGACGCTCGACGCCGCCAAGGTGATCCTCTGGAACGGCTTCTGCTCCGTGCACAAGCGCTTCACCGTCGCCCAGATCGAGAAGGCCCGCGCCGAGTACCCGGAGGTGCGCGTCATCGTGCACCCGGAGTGCCCCATCGCGATCGTCGACGCCGCCGACGAGTACGGCTCCACCGACTACATCACGAAGGCCATCGCAGCTGCCCCCGACGGCTCGGTCTTCGCGATCGGCACCGAGATCAACCTCGTCCAGCGCCTCGCCGCCGAGTACCCCCAGCACACGATCTTCTGCCTCGACCCGGTCGTGTGCCCGTGCTCGACGATGTACCGCATCCACCCCAGCTACATCGCCTGGGTGCTCGAGGGACTCGTGGCCGGCGAGGTGCGCAACCAGATCAGCGTGCCGGCGAGTGTCGCCGAGCCTGCCAGGGTCGCGGTCGAGCGGATGCTCGCGGCCCGGCCGGACACGACGATGGCGTCCTGAGATGGATGCGGGCGCTGATGCTCGGCGCGCGGACGCTCGGCTGCGGGTGCTGGTCATCGGCAGCGGCATCGCGGGTCTGACCACAGCGTTGGCGGCGGTCGCCGACGGGCACGACGTGGTGGTCGCCACGAAGGCGACGCTCGGCAATACGGCCACCTCGCATGCTCAGGGCGGAATCGCGGCAGTGCTCGCGGCTGGTGCTGATGCGAGCGCTGGTGACAGCGTCGAGTCGCACGTGCGCGACACGCTCGCGGCTGGCGCGGGGCTCGGCGACCGGCGCGCGATCGAGGTGCTGTGCGGCTCGGCGGATGCGCGCATCCGCGACCTGGTCGCCCTCGGCGCGCGCTTCGACGCTGGCACGAGTGGTGCCCTTGCGCGCGGGCTCGAGGCCGCGCACTCGCATCCGCGCATCCTGCACGCCTTCGGAGACGGCACCGGTCTCGAGATCCAGCGAGCGCTGAACGACGCCGCCCGCGCGGCGGCCGAACGCGGCGAGCTCCGGTTGCTGGAGCACACCTTCCTCGTGGACCTCGCCGTGAGCACCGCAGCAGACGACGTCGATCCAGCAGCCACGCGTGTGGTCGGCGCGTGGCTGCTCGGCCCGGATGACAGAACGCCCGGCTTCTTCGAGGCCGACGGGGTTGTGCTCGCGACCGGCGGCGCCGGGCAGCTCTTCGCGCACACGAGCAACCCCGAGGTCGCGACGGGCGACGGCATCGCAGCCGCCGCGCGGGCCGGAGCTGAGATCGCCGACCTGGAGTTCGTGCAATTCCACCCGACCGTGCTCGCCGGATCCGGAGGTGCGCTCATCTCCGAGGCGGTGCGCGGCGAGGGCGCCCTGCTGCTCAACGACGCGGGTGAGCGGTTCCTGGTCGGCGTGCACCCCGACGCCGAGCTCGCCCCGCGAGACGTCGTGGCGCGCGGCATCGCCGACGAGATGGCGAAGCAGGGCGGGCGGCCAGTGCGGCTCGACGCGCGGCACCTGGGCCGGGGCTTCCTCGAGCACCGGTTCCCGAGCATCACGGCCCGCCTCGACGAGGCCGGGCTCGACTGGTCGCGCGAGACGGTGCCCGTCACGCCCGCGGCGCACTACCTGATGGGCGGCGTCGTCACCGACCTGCTCGGGCGGACGAGCATCCCCGGCCTCTACGCCGCGGGCGAGACCGCCCGCACGGGCGTGCACGGCGCGAACCGGCTCGCGTCGAACTCGCTCCTCGAGGGCGCCGTCTTCGGGCACCGCGTCGCGGAGGCGCTCCGCGAGCAGGCGCCGCACGACCAGGCCCGACTTGACCGCGCCTCGGACGTCGCGGTCTCCCCCATCCCTGACCAACTTCAGTGCAAAAACACCTCGATTCGAGCGCTTCGGGTGATTTCGGGCCGAAATCGCACTGATGTTGGACACCGAACGGCGAGCGGACGCGCTCCCGCATTCTCGCGGGCGGCACTGCAGACGCTGATGTGGGCGTCCGCGGGCCTGCATCGCAGCGGCCCCGCACTCGACGACGCCGCGCGGACCCTCGCGGCCTGGGCCGCTGACCGAGACGCGGCCGGACCGGACTCGTCGGTCGCCGCGCGCGAGGACACAAATCTGCTCACGCTCGCCCAGCTCACCGTGGCGGCTGCCCGGGCCCGCGGCGAGTCGGCGGGCGCGCACTTCCGAGCTGACCGTCCCAGCGCCCTCGAGCCTCACGCCCAGGCGCCGCCCTTGTCCCCGAGCCTGTTCCCACACCCACACCCACGCCCACTCCCTCTCAAGCCGAAGGCCATGGCGCACTGATGCTCACTCCTGCCCACATGATGACCACCGTGAGCGCCGCCCTGCTCGAGGACGCCCCCTGGGGTGACATCACGGCCTCGACGCTCATCCCGCACGACGCCACCGCGAGCGCCACCCTCGTCGCGCGCGAGGCGGGTGTGCTGTCGGGGATGGAGGTGTTCGCGGCGGCCTTCCGGCTGACGGACGCGCGCATCCAGGTCGATCTGCACGCCGACGACGGTGACGAGTTCGCCCCAGGGGATGTGCTGGCGGCCGTCGCGGGACCCGCGCGTTCGGTGCTCACGGCGGAACGGGTGGCGTTGAACTTCGCGCAGCGCATGAGCGGCATCGCGACGCTCACTCGCAGCTACGTCGACGCGGTCGCGCACACGTCGGCGCGCATCACGGACACGCGCAAGACGACGCCGGGACTGCGCGCCTTCGAGCGGCACGCCGTCGCGAACGGTGGAGGCCGCAACCACCGCTTCTCGCTGTCGGACGCGGTGATGGCGAAGGACAATCACCTCGCCGTGCTCCTGCAGCAGTCCGGCCTCGGGTTGACGCAAGCGCTGCGGGCGGCGAAGGACAAGCTGGGCCACACGACGCACTTCGAGGTGGAGGTCGACCGGCTCGACCAGGTCGCTCCGGTGCTCGCGGCCGGGGTGGACACGATCATGCTCGACAACTTCTCGCTGGCTGAGCTGCGCGAGGGCGTCGCGCTCATCAACGGGCGGGCGGTCGTCGAGGCGAGTGGCGGAGTGAACCTCGACACGGTCGCGGCGATCGCGGAGACGGGCGTCGACGTCATCTCGGTCGGCGCCCTCACCCACAGCGCGCGGGCCATCGACCTGGGCCTCGACATGGCGCTCGAGGCCGCGGCCGCGCCCACACCTGAGGCCGGGCACTGACGTGCTCTACCTCGATGCGGCCGCGACGTCCCCGGTCCTGGAGGAGGCGCTCGCCGCGGCCTGGCCGTTCCTGACAGCGTCGTTCGGCAACCCGTCGAGCACGCACGGGCTCGGCGAGCAGGCTTCTGCGGCCCTCGCCGACGCTCACAAGGCGGTGGCCGGTGTCCTCGGCTGCCGGACCGCCGAGGTGGTCTTCACGTCGGGTGGTACCGAGGCGAACAACCTCGCGATCAAGGGCATCGCCCTGGGGGCTCCACGCGGGCGGCACCTCGTGACGAGCCGCCTCGAGCACGAGTCCGTGCTCGCATCCGCCGACTACCTCGCGCGTCTCCACGGTTTCGAGGTGACGTTCGTCGACGTGGATGCGTCTGGCCTGGTCAGCGAGGAATCGCTCGCCTCGGCCCTCCGCGAGGACACGACCCTCGTGTCGCTCGCAACGGCGAACAACGAGGTCGGCACGGTGCAGGACATCACCGCGCTGGCCGCCGTCTCCCACGCCCGCGGCGTGCCGTTCCACACCGACGCCATCCAGGCGGCCAGCTCGCTCGACGTGTCCTTGACCGCGACGGGCGTGGATGCGGTGAGCCTCTCGGGTCACAAGCTCGGCGCCCCGAAGGGCGTCGGCGTGCTCGCGGTGCGCTCGCGGCTGCCGCTCGAGCCCCTCATCCACGGCGGCGGGCAGGAGCGAGGGCGCCGCTCCGGCACGGAGAATGTGGCGTTCGCGGTGGCGTTCGCCGTCGCGCTGCGGCTCGCCGATGCTGACCGGCGTGCGGAAGCCGAGCAGCGGCCGCCTGCGAGCACCCGTGACCTGCCCGCGCGCCCACGAGACGCGTTCGTCGCCGACGTGCTCGCGCGCATCCCGGATGCACGGCTCACGGGCCACGCATCGGATCGCCTCCCCCGCCACGCGTCGTTTGTGCTGCCGGGGGTGAACGGCGAGACGGTGCTGCTGGAGCTCGAGCGGCGAGGCGTGCTCGCGTCGGCGGGGGCGGCCTGCGCGGCGGGGCACGACGAGCCGTCGCACGTGCTGCTCGCGTTGGGGATCCCCGAGGACGACGCCCGCACCGCCCTGCGGTTCACGTGGGGAGCATCCACCACCTCGGACGACCTCGGCGGCGTCGCCGAAACCCTGGCTGCCGTGCACGAGACGGTCACCGCCCTGAGCCGCTCGGCCACGCTGCACGAGGGTGTGGCGTTGCAGCACTCGCGCGACCGCGGAGGAACGGCATGACCTACGGACACGCCCCGGCCGGCCAGCCGGCTCTTGACGAGCCCTACTACGGGGCTCCGTTCCCTGAGGCCATCACTCGCTTCGTCAAGAAGACATTCGTGTACCGCGGCCGCGCGAGCCGCAGCGCGTACTGGTGAGTGGCGCTCGCCCTCGCGGGAGTCACGATCGTCTTCAACGCGATCGCCATGGGCTTGGACTTCAGCAGCGGCTCGACCCGCACCTGGGTTGTGATCGGCGGCGGCCTGTTCGGCCTACAACGCACCGAACCAGTACCCGCCAGCGCCGCAGTCTGACCCGTACTCAACGGACCCCGGCCAGACACGCTAGCCCCGCACACCGGGCCAACCTGCCAGGCTCAACGGCGCAACAACTCGGCGGCTCAGCGGTTTCGCTTGGCGCGCTTCGGTGCGGCCGACAGCAGGCGCGAGCCGTCTTTCGTGAGCTTGCGGTACTCGACGCCCTCCGGGCCGAGGCGCCCGCGCATCGTGCGCAGCGCATCCACTGAGGCGTCGACGGTCACGACCCTGCGGCCGCACTCCCGGGCGACGGCTGCCGTCGTGCCGGAGCCGCCGAAGAAGTCGGCCACCCAGTCGCCCTCGCGGCTGGATGCGCGGATCATGCGCCGCAGCAGCCCGGCGGGTTTCTGCGTCGCGTAGCCGGTGCGCTCCTTGCCGGTCGGCGACACGATCGTGTGCCACCACACGTCGGTCGGCAGCTTGCCGCGCTCGCGCTTCGCCTCGGTCACGAGGCCGGGTGCCATGTAGGGTTCCCGGTCGACCTCGGCGGCGTCGAAGTGGTACCGCTTCGGGTTCTTCACGTAGACGAGGATCGTGTCGTGCTTCGCTGGCCAGCGCTTCGAGGTGCGCGCCCCGTAGTCGTAGGCCCAGATGATCTCGTTGAGGAACTTGTCGCGCCCGACGAGCGCGTCGAGCACGACCTTCGCGTAGTGCGACTCCCGGAAGTCGAGGTGCAGGTAGAGGGTGCCGGTCTCGTCGAGCAGCCGCCATGCCTCCACGAGGCGCGGTTCGAGGAAGCCCCAGTAGTCGGCGAACTCGTCGTTGAACGCGGACAGCTCGCCGAGGGTGTGCTCGTAGCTGCGGCCCTGGAAGCCGGTGCGGGTCAGCGGGGTGGATGCGAGCGCCTCGCCGAGTTCGGCGGCCTCGACGGCTTCCTCAGCCGGGGACTGCCGCTTCACCTTGATCGACTGGCGCTTCTGCTGCTTGCCGGTGTTGAAGGGCGGGTCGAGGTAGATGACCTGGAAGGCGCCGTCGGGGAGGCGGCGCATGGCGTCGAGGTTGTCGCCGTGCACCACGAGGTCGGGGCCGGCGGCGTTCCACAGCGAGGTCACCTGTCGAGATTAACGTGCCTCTGCGGTGTGAGGGCGCAGGCTAGGGTCTTGTGGCATGACGGTGAACTTCGACGACGGCCGCACGATGAAGCAGCGGATGCTCGCCGGTGAGCTGTATCTCGCGGACGATCCCGAGTTGACGGCCGGCGCGGAGCGCGCGGTGCGGCTGCAGGCCGAGTACAACGCGACGTTCCCGGTTGACGGGGAGCGCGCGTCCGAGATCCTCGCGGAGCTCATCGGCAGCCTCGGCGAGGGGGTAGCTGTGAAGGCGCCCCTGTACGTCGACTACGGCTCGAACATCACGATCGGCGCTGGCACGTTCGTGAATGTGGGTCTCGTCGCCCTCGACGTGACGCCGATCACGATCGGGGCGCACTGCCAGATCGGGCCGAACGTGCAGCTGCTGACGCCGACGCATCCGCTCGACCCGGAGCCTCGACGCGCGGGCTACGAGGCGGGCGAGCCGATCACGCTCGGCGACAACGTCTGGCTCGGCGGGGGCGTCATCGTCTGCCCCAGCGTCACGATCGGCGAGAACACGGTCGTGGGTGCCGGAGCCGTCGTCACGAAGGATCTGCCGTCGAACGTCGTCGCCGTCGGCAACCCGGCGAAGGTCATCCGCACCCTCGATTAGCACGGAGCATCCCCCACATGGCTTCACGCAGCTACGCACGCGGCACCATCGAGTTCGACCGTGGGCTGACGTTCTTCGATGCCATCTACGCGGTGGCCATCACGATCCTCATCGTTGGCATCGAACCCCCGACGGCCGATCACTGGGCGAGCTGGGATGCGCTCGCCGGTTCGGGTGTGCTGGGCCAGTTGCTGGCATTCACGATCAGCTTCTTCGTGATCGCGAACTTCTGGAAAATCAACCACCGGCTCATGGGCCAGGTCTCGGCGCTTGACGGCGCGCTGCTGAACGCCAACATCATCGCGATGTTCTTCATCGTCGTGCTGCCGTTCTCGACCGCTGCCATGAGCGAGTCGACGCTCGACATGCAGCCGCTGCCTGTGGTCGTGTACGCGGTGACGATCATCTGCGCGTCTCTCGCGCAGCACATGATCTGGGTCGTCGCCGTGCGCCGCGGGCTCACCGAGAACTCGGCCGCCGCCCGCCGACGCTCGGCCTTCACGTTCGTCGTTCCCGCCGTGTTCGCGCTCTCGATCCCGGTCGCGTTCGCGTTCGGCCCGGATCCGGCCCGCTACAGCTGGCTGGTCCTGCTCCTGACCGGGCCCGTCACGTCCGCCATCCAGAAGCGGATGGCGGGACGTGACGGTGAGCTGGACGACGAGGCCCAGCCCGACGGCGCGGCGGCGGTGTAAGCGTGAGCTAGATGCACCCTTCTACCGGCAGGACGATGTATCTGGCTCACTCATGCGGCCGGGGAGAGCAGGACCGGGAGCCGAACCGCTGCGCGCCAAGTGCCTCCTAGCCCTGCGGCACGTACGCGTTCGTGAAGGCGTCACCCTCGAGCGGCTTCTCGAGCAGGTCCTGCTCGCTCATGAACGTCGCCATCGTGGCCCACACCTCGGCGTCGTTCGTGAAGAGCGGCTGCCCGTCCTGTGCGGACAGGAACGGGATGGTCGCCTCGAGGGTCGCGAGCGCGTCGCTCTTCGCCTCGTCGGTGTAGAGGGTCGGGATGTACTCGGCGGCGATGTCGATCGACTCGTCCGGGTTGTCGATCACGTACTGCGTCGCGAGGGCCAGCGCTTCGAGCACGGGCGTGATCGTGGCGTCATCGCCCTCGATGATCGAGTCTGCGACCCCGAGGGACGGGCCGACGAGGGTCGGCGCGTCCGCCGGCGCGATCTCGATGGTGCGCACCGGGAAGCCGGCCTTCTCGAACTGCACCGCGTCGTTGTTGACGTACCCCATGACCCCGTCGACGGCGCCGGTGGTGAGCGCCGCCTGTTGCGTGTAGCCGATGTGCTCGATCTTCACGTCGTCCGCCGTGAGCCCGTTGCTCTGCAGCAGCGACAGCAGCGCGAAGTACGTCTGCCCGTAGGGGCCGGGCGTGCCGATCGTCTTGCCGCGCGCATCCGCTGCCGTCTTGATGTCGGAGTCCTCCGGCACAATGAGCGTCGCCGGGTACGTGTTGTAGAGCGTCGCGACCGAGGTGACCGGGATGTCTGCGGCACGGGCCTGCGTGATCTCGTCGCCGCCCGCGTACACGAAGTCCTCGGTGCCGTTCGCGAGGGCCCCGAAGAGGTCCTCGCCCTCGCCATGGTGGCGCAGCTCGACATCGACGCCCTCATCCTCGAAGAAGCCCTTCGCCTCGGCCACGTAGAACGGCACGAACTGGATGTTCGGGGTGTACGTGAGGCCGATGGTGGCGGCTCCCGCAGGCTCGGCCGTCACGTCTGTGGCGTTGCCATCGGGGGAGATCGAGCATCCGGCGAGCACGGCCATGGCCGCCGCAGCACCCGCAGCGACCAGGGAGCGCAGTACCCGAGGGCCGCGAGCAGCGCGGCCTGCGGTGGTGAGGTGAAGGTTCATGAGCGTCTCCTGGTCGAGATGGGCAGGGTCAGGCGGGGAGGGGTTCGTCGGCGAGCACGCGGGCTCGTCGCTTCGTCTTGGGCTCGTCGTCGTTCCAGGTGACGGCGTTCTGGAACAGGCGCATGAGGATGTACAGCGCGACGGCCAGCACGACGAGCATGAGGAGCGTGGAGAAGATGCCCGGGATGTCGTTGGCGTCGCGGTTGAGGGTGAGGAGCATCCCGAGGCCCCGGCCGCCCATCGTGAACTCGCCGACGACGGCACCCGTGATCGACAGCGTCACGCCGGCACGGATTCCGGCGAGCACGCTCGGCAGGGCCAGCGGGGCCTCGACCCACCACAGCAGCTGGTACCAGTTGGCGCCGTCGATGCGGCCGGCCTCGATGACGTCCTGCGGGAGCTGCCGCACCCCGAGCACCGTGGTGACGATCATCGGGAAGAACGACATGATGGCGCACAGCACGACCGTGGGCGCGAGGCCGTAGCCGATCCACAGCACGAGCAGCGGGGCCAGCGCGATGGCCGGCACGGCCTGCGACGCGGCGACGTACGGGGTGATCGCGACGTCGACCCAGGGCAGGCGCGCGATGAGGTAGCCGAGCGGGACAGCGACGAGGATCGCGAGGAGGCTGCCGAGCAGGGCCGCGGACAGCGTCACCCAGGCGTGGGAGAGCATGGGGCCCTGCGTCACGTCGAGCCAGAAGCGCTCGGCGAGCTGTCCCGGCGCGGGGAGGAACTGCGGCGAGATGAGACCGGCGGCCGTGACGGCCCACCACACAGCGAGCACCGCGACCGCCACCGAGATCGGTGCGGAGATGCGTGCTGACGTCGTGTTCATCTACCCGGCTTTCGTGGAAAGCTCCGGGGATGACGAGGCGCGTGGGTTCGCCGTACAGGTCAGCGGATTCCACGAGCTGACGGTACGCCGAGGCGTGCCGTCACGTGCACCTCCCTTCCGGACTTTCACCGTCGGTTCCGGAATTTCACCAGATCAGCCACTCCCTTGCGGGAGCAGGTCGCGGACTATAACCGCCGGCTCGGAATTACACCGACCCCGGAGCACGTGGACTCTGCTGTCAGCGTACGACAGGTCCCTGCGAAGCGCGACCTCGTGACGCTCCGCGTCAAGCGAACAGCGGGGTCAGGCCTCAGTCGAGTGGTCGCCCCGCGCGACCTTGATGGCGTAGTCGACGGGGCTGTCCGGCGCGTCGACGCCCTCAGCGGAGTCCGGCTTGTCGTCGATGACCGTGTCCGAGTCGACAGCGTCCGGCTCTGCGGGCTCGAGGCCGTTCCGGTCGGGCATCGTGCTCAGGTTCGAGAACTCGTTGGTGTCGCTCATGATTCCTCCGTCTCGGCTGCGGTCGTTCAGCGGTTGATGTCGTCGTCGAGGCCCGCGTCTTCGATGGCCTGCTCCTCAGGGTCGGGCGGCGGCAGGACGTCGGGCTGCTGGGCTGGGGACTCGGCTCCGGCGGCACCTGGCGCACCTGGGCCGGGCTCGAAGGCGGCGGGCACCTCGCGCTGTTCGTGGGGGCGGGGGATGAATGGTTCTGCCATGGACATGCGTCCATCGTGGGCAGATGGCGCTCGGCCCTTCAAGGGTCTTCAGCGGAGGCTCACCGGGCTATCCGCTCCCGCCCAGCTTCCCGCACGCGCTATTGCGCGGCCTGCGCCTCCGCACTCTTCTTCGCGTTGCGGAGCTCGCTGGCGATGGCGGCAGCGGCGATGGGCTTCGCGAGGCCGAGGCGCTCGGCGATGCCGCCGGCGTCGAACTCGGCGTCGACGGTCACGCGGGTGCTCGCTGGCGTGATCGCCTCGGTGCGCACCTCGGCGGCGAAGGACGCGCGCCCCTCGACCGACTCCCAGCGCAGGCGCTCACCCGGCTCGTTGACGACGACCCTCGCGTCGATGGACCGACGCTGGCCGACGAGCTCCACATCCCACCGGATGAGGTCGGGGCCGAGCACCTCGACGTGCTTCACGATGCTGAGCACGCTGGGGAGCGACTCCGGCTCCGCGTACAGGCTGAACAGCACGTCGACGGGCACATCGATGTCGATGGATTCACTCACGAAGGTCATGCGATCAGGGTAGTCGTCGCGCCCTGGGCTGCCGCCGGACTACTCGCTGGCAGTGAGCGAGCCAGTCGTGGATGCTCCCGGTGTGGAGGCGAAGCAGCGGTAGCTGCGGTGCCCTGCGTCCCAGTCGTCCTGGCTCAGCGGGTAGCTGGCCTCGATGACGAGTCCGGGGACGGTCGCCGCGACGGTCGTGTCGAGGACGTCCGTCGCCTGGCAGGTGATCTGGGCGCGGTCGCGCAGCGCTTCCTCGCCCGGGTACTCGTCGCTCTCGGAGAGGGGTGTCGCCTCGACTTCGGCGAGCAGCTGTCCGGAGTGCTCGAGGGCGCAGTCGACGACCTCGAAGCGTGGCTCCCACGCCGACACGAAGTCCTGGATGCACTGGCCAGGCTCGAGCAGGGAGGCATCGACGCCGGCGAGCGGCACCGTCGTCGTGGGCGGGCCGGCAGTCTCTTCTGGCGGCACGGTCCCGTCGCCGAACGGCTGGAGCCAGACTCCGAGCGCAACCCCGCCGAGGACGAGCGCGCCGAGCAGCGCCGCCAGCACGCCGCGGTTGCGGCGCCCAGCAGCTCCGCGGATGTTGGTCACGCCGCGAGCGCCTAGGCGAGGCCCAGGTCTTCGAGGTCGATGGCGGCACGGTACGGGTAGCCCGCGGCCTCGATGATGCCCTGCGCTTCCGTGGCGCGGTCGACGATGACGGCGACGCCGACGACGTTCGCTCCGACCTTCTCGAGGGCCTCGATGGCCTTCAGCGGCGAGCCGCCCGTCGTGGAGGTGTCCTCGAGCACGACGACCCGCTTGCCCTTCAGATCGGGTCCCTCGACCTGGCGGCCGCGGCCGTGGTCCTTCGGCTCCTTGCGCACGACGAACGCGTCGACGACCTTGCCCTGCGCGAGCCCCTGGTGCATGACGGCGCTCGCGAGCGGGTCGGCGCCCATCGTGAGGCCACCCACAGCATCCACGGGCCCGAACTCCTCGATGAGGTCGAGCAGCACGCGGCCCATGAGGGGAGACGCGCGGTGGTCGAGGCTCAGCTTGCGCAGGTCGATGTAGTACGTCGCCTTCTTCCCGCTCGTGAGGGTGAAGTCACCGTGGAACACGGCTTCGTCGCGGATGAGTTCGATGAGGGCGTCGCGGTCTGTCGTCACAGGCCAAGCCTAATCGCCCGCCGCGCCCGTCAGTGCGCGGCGATGGCGTCCGCGATCGTGGCCCTGGGATGCGCGCGGCGCCACTCCAGGAGGGCGGCACCCGTCGGCAGGCCGTGGGCGTCGCGGCTCGGGCTCCCGCCGCCGCTGGGTGCCGCGGCAGGGCGGGCGCCTTCCACTGCGGTTGACGCGGTCGCGTCGAGTTCGCTGGTTTCAATCACGCTGTTCGTCTTCATCACGCCTCCTCCGGCCGGCGCCTGCCTGGCCTTCGTCGTCTCGGGATGCTTCGGTTCTGCGGGTCGATCTGCCTCCAGATCATCAAGGCGGTTGTCATCCTGTCAACGTGAGGCCGGTGGCATCGGGCTGCAATCCGTGGCCTCCGCGATTGTCAGCGAACTCTGCGTCGCCCGGAACGACGGGGATCTGGGCGCTTCCGCGTCGGGCGCAGGCTGGCCAGCTGTGAGCTCCCGCACAAGTCCGGTCACCCCTGCGAGCCGGTCGTCAGGGGACACGCGGTCAGCGGCTGAGGAACTCCAGCACGACCCGGTTCCACTCTTCGGCGTGACTGACGTTGACGCCGTGGGGCGCATCCGCCACGACGTGCAGCTCCGAATCGGCGATGGCCTCATGCGTGCGCAGGCCCGAACCCTCGAACGGGACGGTCGCGTCGCTATCGCCGTGGATGACGAGCGTCGGCACCTTCACCGCCTGCAGGTCGTCGCGGAAGTCGGTGTTCGCGAACGCCGCCATGGCCTGCAGTGCGGCTGGCTTGAACGCCTGCTCCGTGAGCTCGACAGCTGCCCGCCGCTCGGCCTCGGAGACGACGAGGGTGCCGTCGACCGAGTAGAACGTGGTGATGAAGTCGTCGTAGAACGACTCCTGGTTCGCGGTGAGCGCCGCCGTCATCTTCGCGGCTTCCCCCGCTTCGAGGGGGCCGTCGGGGTTGGCGGGCGTCTTCAGCAGGTACGGCGGCACGGCGGATGCGAAGACGACGCTGTGCACGCGCTCGTCACCGAACTTGGCGAGGTAGCGTGCGACCTCGCCGCCTCCCATGGAGAACCCGACGAGCGTCACGTCGCGCAGGTTGAGGGCCTCGAGGACGGCCTGCAGGTCGTCCGCGAAGTCGTCGTAGCTGTATCCGGTCAGCGGTTTGTCGCTGCGGCCGAAGCCGCGGCGGTCGTAGGTCACCACGCGGTGGCCGGCCGCCTCGAATGCCGGCACCTGGTGATTCCAGGCTTTGCCCGAGAGGGGCCAGCCGTGGATGAGCACAACAGGGCGGCCAGTCCCGCCCGTGTCGTCGACGTGGAGCTTCGTGTCGGTGAGCAGGCCGTGGTGAGCGAGGATCTCAGTCATTGGTTGCCTTCCCGCGCCGCGCTCTGCGACGCTTCCACCATCATTCGGAACCGACCTCCGCGTCGGATCGGTGGCTCCTGGGCAACGTCCAGACTCGCGCGGGGCGGCTCGCTAGGTCACACGTCGATCGAGAACGCGAGCAGCTGGAACGGCGCGCGGCCGTCACCCGGATCGACGGTGCGCACGCGCGACTCGAGGATCGAGAACCCGAGGCGCTCGTACAGCCGGTGGGCGCGCACCATCTGCGGTCCGCTGTTCATGACGACTCGACGGAGTCCGCGCAGCCGTGCGAGCTCGATCACGAGCGTCGTGAGCGCGGCCCCGACACCGCGCCCGCGGGCACCCGGGTCGACCGCGAGCAGCCGGAAGTCGAGCTCGTCATCACGCTGCGGCAGCGACGTGAGGTGCTCCCCCGGCTTCGGCGTCGCGACGGACCCGAGCAGCTCGCCGCTCTGCGCATCCACCGCCACCCACACCTGGTGGGCCGCCGCTCGCTCGCCGACGGAGACGATGTCGTCGCGGTAGTTGCCGGAGATGGTGTACTCGAGCTCGTAGGCGCGCAGCGACAGCTCGGCGACGGCGTCGACCTCGCTGGGCCGCACGAGCCGCACGACGACGCCCGGGGCGGGTTGCAGCTGCAGCCGGTAGTCGACGTGCGGGATGCGTCCCTCGGTTTCGTCGGACTGGCGCGGCTCGTTGGTGCGCCGGTACCCGAGGCCCTCGTAGAGCGCCTGCGCCCCGAAGTTGCGGTCTCCCGTGTCGAGCACAAGCGCGGATGCGCCCCAGCCGAGGGCGGTCTCGCTCGTCGCGAGCATGAGGCGCCTCGCGACGCCGAGCCGCTGGGCGGTGGGCGAGACGGCCAGGAGCCGCACCTCGGCCTCGTCGGCGACCGCCAGCCGCGACGGGCCCGTGCCCGCCCGGGCGATGCTGAGCGTGCCGACGATCTCGCTGGCCTGCTCGACCAGACGCTCCGCCACGAGCACGCTGCCCGCCGCGGCCCGGCCTTCGACGTCCTGCACGAAGCGCCGCCGCTCCTCGCCGACGGGCAGATGCCCGTATGGGCCGGCGGCGAAGGCAGCCTCGCTGACCCTGACCACCTCCGGCCAGTCCGCTGGCTGCGCTTCGCGAACCCGCAGTGGGGCGGGTGGCGTCGCGTGTGCATCCTGGGTCGCGACGGGTGCAGTCCGCGTCATGCGGCGGATGCTCCAACGGGCTCTGCACTGCAGGCCCGACCGAGCTGCGCGTCGCCGTCGCCCCAGAGCGTCGTGGGGAACTCCTCGCGGAGCGCGGGGATGACGGCCGTCGCGAAGTACTCGAGCTGCTCGAGCTGCTGCTCGTGCGGGAGCGTCGTCGGCAGGCTGATCGACTGCAGGTCGTGGCCGAAGGCTCCGTGGAAGCGTCCGATCTTGTCGATCACCTGCTGCGGGCTGCCGACCAGCGCTGGTCCCTCGGCGATGGCGTGGTCGATGTCGCGGAAGACGGAGTTGTTGCCAGGCACGTTCGTCGCGGCGACGAGCGCCTCGTAGACGGGGCCGTACTGCTCCTTCGCCGCCTGGCTGGTCTCCGCGATGAACAGAGATCCGGCCCCGGCGCCCACGTACGCCGTGTTCGGGTCGTGCCCGTGTCGCTCGAACTCGTCGCGGTAGTGGCGCACGAGCACCTCGTAGTTGCGCAGCGGCTGGATGGCGTTCGCCGAGAAGAGCGGGTCGCCCCACTTCGCGGCGAGGGCAGCAGAGGCGAGCGTGGTCGCCGAGCCGTGCCAGACGCGGGGCGGTCCGGCGTAGGGCCGCGGCAGGGTCGTGACCTTCGTGAGGGGTCGCGTGAACTCGGTGCCAGGCCAGTCGAGCTCAGTCTCGCGCCACAGCTGCCGTAGGAGCGCGTACTTCTCAGCGAGCAGCTCCCACTGGTCGTCGATCTCGAGGCCGAACAGCGGGAACTGGGCGACCTCGTTGCCCTTGCCGATCGTGATCTCCAGGCGTCCGCGGGAGAGCTGGTCGATGGTGGCGAAGTCCTCGGCCACCCGAACGGGGTCGAGGATCGACAGCACCGTCACCCCCGTCTGCAGGCGGATGGTCGACGTCTGCGCGGCGATGGCCCCCAGGAGCACACTCGGCGACGACGACAGGAAGCGGCCGGCGTGGCGCTCCCCCACCGAGAAGGCGTCGAAGCCGAGTTCCTCAGCCCTGCGCGCGAACTCGAGCGTCTCGTGGAGGCGCTCCGACGGTGTCAGCTGCTCCCCCGTGACCGGGTTCGCGACGTACGGGACGATGTCGAGGACCTGGAACTTCACGCGGGCTCACTCCCCGCGTCGTCGCCGGCCTTGGACAGCGGCGTCTTCTCGCCAGCTTCGATGCCCACCGGCAGCCGGTTCTCGGCGGGAGGCAGCGGGCACGTCGCGAAGACCGTGTACGCGCACGGCAGGTTCACGGCGCGGTTGAAGTCGACCGTGACGCGGCCGTCCGCATCCGGAGCCGAGACCGAGAGGGCGCGGTTCGCGGCGTACGTCGTGAGCCCGCTCGTCGCATCCGTGAACAGCACGAGCAGCGAGCCGGCCTCGTGGCCGTTGAAGGCCGTGAGCGAGAACCGCTCGCCTCGCAGCTCGAAGGTGACCTTGCCAGGTGAGGAGTACACGTGCTCGAGCCCCTCGACGGCCGCGCCGACCGTGACGTCGCGGGGCTCGTCGAACGCCTCGAAGCTGCCCTCGGCGCGCCAGCGCAGGTTGGGCAGGTACGTGGGGGTGCCCGAGTAGGAGGCCAGATAGTCGTAGTCGGGGTCGCGGGGGCGCACGATCGTGAACCCGCCGCGCTTGGCGATCTCGATGAGCACCTTCCCAGCGCGGGCGCTGACCCCGTCGCGCTCGGCGATGCACGGGAAGCGGTGAAGGCGCGGACCCTGCAGCAGCAGCCCGTCGGCCTCGAGGGTCTCGCCGTCTGCGAGGTCGACAACCGCCTGACCATCCTCAAGCGACCAGGCACCTGGGATGCCCTCGATGGCCTGCGGTTCCTCCGAGAGGAACGTGAGGCTCGTCACTGCGAGGAATCCGTGGCCGTCGGCGCGACGCCGCTCGTGCTCGACGTGCCACGCCTCCCAGTCTCGGTTGAACTGGGCGCGATCGACGGATGCGTCTTGGACGAGGAAGGCCGAGGTGCTCATGCGGGGATGGTAGGCAGACCCCGCCCGCAACCGTAAGACGGCGACTACGCCGGACTACTCAGGGCGTCACATAGCGCAAGGCGAGACCGCGGTTCGTGCGACACCGCGGAAACACGCCGGACATGAACTTCATTCGTTCGCGTAACACCACGGCCTCACAGGCGAAACAGCCTGAGCGCAAGCTGAGTGCACCCCGACGCCCACGGCGTCCCCTTGCAGAGAGGTCTACAACGATGGATCAAGGAAATACCGCATTCATCCTCTTCGCGGCGGCGCTCGTGCTGCTGATGACACCTGGACTCGCCTTCTTCTACGGCGGCCTCGTGAAGGCGAAGAGCGTGATCAGCATGATGATGATGAGCTTCGGCGCGATCGGCCTGATAGGCGTGCTGTGGGTGCTCTACGGCTACTCGATCGCCTTCCCGGCAGCTGACGGCCTGAGCCCGCTCTTCGCGATCGACCCGTCCGCGATGGGGCTCTCCAGCCTCCTCGAGGTCCCGGAAGACGCCGCCTACCCGCCGCTCGCGTTCGCCGCCTTCCAGGCGACCTTCGCGATCATCACCGTCGCCCTCGTGTCCGGCGCCATCGCCGACCGCGCGAAGTTCGGTTCGTGGATGATCTTCGCCGGCATCTGGGCGACCGTCGTCTACTTCCCCGTCGCCAGCTGGGTCTTCAACTTCGGGCTCGCCGACGACGGCTCCTTCGCCTACGGCGGCTGGATCACCTACGGGCTGCAGGAGACGTTCGGCGTCGGCGTCATCGACTTCGCCGGTGGCACGGCAGTGCACATCTGCGCCGGTGCGGCGGCCCTCGCCCTCGCCCTCGTCCTCGGGCGTCGCGTCGGCTTCGGCAAGGGAGCGCACGTCCCACACAACCCGCCCTTCGTCCTCCTGGGCGCAGGCCTCCTCTGGTTCGGCTGGTTCGGCTTCAACGCCGGCTCCGAGCTCGCCGCTGACGGCGTCGCCGCCCTCGCCGTCGTCAACACCATCGCGGCCCCCGCGGCGGCGCTCCTCGCCTGGCTCGTCGTCGAGAAGATCCGCGACGGCAAGCCAACCTCGGTCGGTGCCGCGTCCGGTGCCGTCGCCGGTCTCGTCGCCATCACCCCGGCCTGCGCATCCCTCGACCCGGTCTGGGCGATCCTCCTCGGCGTCATCGCCGGTGCGGTCTGCGCCCTCGCGATCGACTTCAAGTTCAAGCTGGGCCTCGACGACTCGCTCGACGTGGTCGGCATCCACCTCGTCGGCGGCCTCATCGGAACCCTCTACCTGGGCTTCTTCGCCAACGGAACCGGCCTCTTCCTCGGCGGTGACGGCACGCAGCTCCTCGTGCAGGCCATCGCAGCCTTCGCGGTCATGGCCTACTCCTTCGTCGGCGCGTTCATCATCGGGTTCGTCATCCACAAGACGATCGGCTTCCGCGTGAAGGACGAGGACGAGATCGCAGGCCTCGACACCGTCTCGCACGGTGAGGCCGGCTACGTGCTCGAGGATGCCCGCGTCTAGCATCCGCCCCGCACGACGAGCATCCGCTCACTGACCATGAAGGTGGCGGCACAGTCTGCAGACTGGCCGCCACCTTCTGGCCTCTCCCCCCCTGACAACGGGGTTCCCCAGCAACTGAGCTTCGTAGATTGGATGCCGTTCGATGAAGATCGTCACGCCGCAGTCGCTGCCACGGGAACGGCTCGGCACCGACCTTCGCTCCGGGAGCGTGCACGAGATCTGGCGCGACCCGGACGACGAGGTCGATCCGAGGTGGAGCCTGTCGCTCGTCGACGTGAAACGCAACGTGAAGTCGCTGCACCGGCCCGAGGGAACCGTCGACCACTGGCTCGGCATCAGCGGCCCGCAGCTGCGACTCGTGGATGGCACCCGGCAGGAGAAGGTGCGGGCCGACCACCAGATCGTCGTCGAGTCGACGACCCCGCTCCTCTTGCTGCGCAGCTCCATCGGGCGCGCGAAGAGCACCAGGCTGCTGCGGGTGACCCGCAAGTCGGAGATGCAGCCCATCATCCTCGGCCGGGCCTTCGTGAGCGACCCCATCGAGTTCGACCCCGACGTTCGCGCCATCTACCTCATCAGCGGCCGCCTGAGCCTCGGCGGCACCGAGCTCGCCGAGGGCGAGGCCGCGATCTTCGACGAGTCCGCCCCACCGGTGATGCACTCGGACGGGGCGTTCGTCGCGACCATGGCGATTCCCTGCGTCGAGGTCGGCCATGAGTAGAGGAAACTCTATGATTTGTCAAGAGATTCGGCGCTAACTGCCAGGGTCAATAGCGTCGTCTGGCGCGGAAATGCTCACCGCATCCGCGCCAGACAACACTATGGGCACCTTCATCTATGACAACACACCAACCGAGTTCGACGACCGGGTGCTCGCGCACCTCGAAGCCGTCGTCGGAACGAAACTCAGGCGCGGCGAGTCGTTCCTGTTGAGCTGGCGCAACGACGCGCTCACCGGCGGCGGCCGCGACGCCGTCTGGATGAGCGCCAACGTCCCGGTCCTGTTCAACTACCGAGGCGAGCGGCCGACCGACCTCGACCGGCGCGTCCTCGCGCACCTGCTTCGCATGGCCAACAGCCCGGGCGGCGTCGTGGCGCCGAGCGCAGAGGAGCTCTAGCTCGCGTAGAGCTCCGCGTACCCCGCGACTTCGCGCGCGTACTCGGCCGGCAGGTTGTACGCCGAGATCGCCGTGTTCCACCCGTCGTCGGTGGTGAGGTCGCCGCCCCGCTCGCACAGGTAGGCGGCCGCCGTCTGCACGGCGTCGTCGATGTGGTGGGGGTCGGCGACCCCGTCGAAGTTCGCGTCCTGCCCGTGCTTCGCCCACGTCTCCGGAATGAACTGCATCGGGCCGACTGCCCGGTCCCATTCGGTATCACCGTCGAGGGCGCCGCCGTCGGTGTCCGGAATCGCGAGGAATCCCTCGCTGCCGTCGAGGGGCACCCCGATGATGGGCGGCTCGACCTGGCCGGAGTCCAGCACTTGCGACCCGCCGTAGGTGCCGTGCTTGGACTCGACCGCGCCGATACCGGCGAGCGTGTTCCAGCCGATGCCGCACTCCGGCCGCGTCTCCGCGACCCGGATCGCGGCCCCCGCGTATGCCGAGAGGGCGCGGACCGGGATGCCCGTCGCATCGGACGTCGCCTGCGCCCAGGCGGGCGAAGCGAGCTCCGCAACTGGCACATCCCAGATGCCGAACCCGGCCGACTCGGGCAGCTGCTGCGGCGGCGCCACCGGGTATCCCTCAGCGGCAGGGTCGAGGTAGGGCTCCGTCTGCACCTGCGGCTCCTGCGCCCCACTCCCCACCTCGTCCTCGCCGTACGCGGGCGAGAAGAACGACCCGGCGCATCCCGTCAGCAACGAGGCCGACGCGACGCCGGCGCCGAGAGCCGTGAGGAGACGGGCGCGAGCGGGGGAGCTTGCGGACGAGACGATGATGCGGGCCCTTCCTGGGGTCGGGACGTGGGGGTGCCTGGCGTCGAAAGGGACAGCGTACGTGCGGCCACGGACGCTCGACTGGATGCGCGCCGAGGGCCGCCACGATCGCGGTTCGCAATTCCGGTCGCCGACACGACCAGCAAACTTCGGTGACGACGGGGGCGTTCGCGTCCGTTGAGCGTCCGTCAGGCGCGAGTTGTCGCCGAAGTCTGCCGCACAGCTGTCCGCCAGGAGGAGGTGGCCGCGATCAGCGCGCGGCCCAGGTCAGAGCGCCGGAGGCGCCACGGGCTCAGCGACCGCTTCCTTCTTCTTGTCTGGCACGAGCTTCAGCCCGATCACGGCGAGGATGATGCCGGAGATGAAGACGGCCTTCCACGGGGAGAACGCTTCGTCGCCGGTCGCCATCGCGTAGATGACGGTGAGGGCCGCCCCGATGCCGACCCAGACGGCGTAGGCGGTGCCGATCGGGATGCGCGCCGCCGCCCAGCCGAGGCCGAGCATGCTGAGCACGACCCCGACGAAGAAGACGATCGTGGGGAGGGGCTGCGTGAACCCCTCCGACTGGCCGAGGGCGGTGGCCCAGACGGCTTCGAGGATGCCGCTGATGACGAGTGCGATCCACGCCATGGTCAGCTCACCACCTTGAGGCCGATGACCGAGCCGACGAGCAGCACGAGCAACAGGACCCGTGCGACGGAAACCCGCTCCTGCTTGGTGACCATCGCCCAGATGACGGTGAGCGTCGCGCCGATGCCCACCCAGACCGCGTACGCGGTGCCGGTCGGCAGCTGCGTCATCGCCCACGCGAGGCCGGCCATGCTGATGGTGAGCGACACCAGGAAGACGACGACGGGGACGGGCCTCTTGAAGCCCTTCGAGGCGGACAGAGCTGAGGCCCAGACGGCCTCCAGCATTCCAGACAGAATCAACACGAACCAAGCCACGACGGCTCCTTCTGAGTCAGTCTTGTCGTGGTGCGGGTACTGCTCCCTCGTCCGCAAGCCCGATTCCGGGGCTTCAAGGTTCAACGGTAGCAACGGGCCGCTCCATTGGCCAGGCCGGAGTCGCGTGCAGTGCGGATGCACAGGGCCTCGGGTGCTCAGGGCCGCGGCTGCACGGGACCGCGGGTGCACGGGCGGCGCCGTTGCATACGGCGACGCACCTGACAAGGGCGAGGACTGCCCTCCGGATGCGCGCGACAATCGGGGCATGTCCCCCACATCTTCCCCGTCGTCGACCCCGGCCCTCAAGCGCGACGTCACTGGGCTGCTCCTGTTCGTGTTCATCCTCGGCGACGTGCTCGGGGCTGGCATCTACGCTCTCGTCGGCACCATCTCCGGCGAAGTGGGCGGCGTCACCTGGTTGCCCCTGCTGGTGGCGCTCGGCATGGCGCTGCTGACGGCCGCGTCCTACGCCGAGCTCGTCACGAAGTACCCGAAGGCGGGTGGTTCGGCGGTGTTCGCGCAGCGCGCGTACCGCTCCGAGTTCGTGTCGTTCATGGTGGGGTTCTGCATGCTCGCGGCGGGTGTCGTCAGCGCGGCCAGCCTTGCTCTCGCGTTCAGCGGCGACTACCTCGCCACGTTCATCGACCTGCCGCCGGTCGTTGGCGCGTCCCTCCTGCTGGTGCTCATCGCGCTCGTCAACTTGCGCGGCATCAAGGAGTCCCTGCGCTCGAACATCGTCATGACCTGCATCGAGCTGACGGGCCTCGTCCTCGTGGTGGTGCTCGTCGGGGTGCTCGTCGGGAACGGCGGCGGTGACATCGGCCGGGCTGTGTCGTTCGGCGACGACATCAACCCGTTCCCGGCCGTGCTCGGCGCGGCCCTCCTCGCCTACTACTCCTACGTCGGCTTCGAGACGAGCGCGAACCTCATCGAGGAGGTGCGCGAGCCGTCGAAGGTCTACCCGAAGGCGCTGTTCTTCTCGCTGCTCACGGCGGGCTTCATGTACATGCTCGTCGGCACAGCAGCATCCATCGCCGTCCCCTCCGACGAGCTCGCCGAGTCCACCGGTCCGCTCCTCAACGTCATCGAGGCGACCGGGGTGCCCGTGCCGGCCTGGCTGTTCAGCGCGATCGCCCTCATCGCGGTCGCCAACGGCGCGCTGCTGACCATGATCATGGCCAGCCGCCTCACCTACGGCATGGCGGGCCAGGGGCTGCTGCCTCGCATGCTGGGGCGCGTGCTCCCCGGGCGACGCACCCCGTGGGTCGCGATCATCGCCACGACGGTGTTCGCGATCGTCCTCACCGCGACGGGCGGCATCGCCGTGCTCGCGGAGACCGTCGTGATCCTGCTGCTCATCGTGTTCCTCAGCACGAACCTCGCCGTGCTCGTGCTGCGCCGAGACAAGGTCGAGCACGCCCACTTCAAAGCCTGGACCGTGCTGCCCGTGCTCGCGATCGTCTCCTGCATCGTGCTCCTCACCCAGCAGAGCGGCGAGGTGTGGCTGCGCGGCGGCATCATCGTCGCCGTCGGCGTCGCCACGTACTTCGTGCTGCGCGTCACCCGCCGCTCGAAGTCCTCGCGCGAGGTGACGCCCGCAGAATAGGCGGTTTCGCGCGTTCTACACCTTCAGCCCCGGTTCGCGGTACCCCTCTTGAAAACACAGTCGCGGTTGATGGTCTCTCGGTACCGGCGCATCCGCGTCGAACCGGAACGATGACGAGGAGACTCCCCCATGTACTTCCACGCACAGACCTGGATCAACGACATCGCCGACGGGGAGCCAGACCCCGCAGCCGCGAACGCCCTGCAGGAGGGGCTCGGCGGGCAGTTCGGTGAGATGCGCACCATGATGCAGTACCTCTTCCAGGCGATGAACTTCCGCGGCCCGACGGCGAAGCCGTACCGCGACCTCATCCAGGGCATCGGCACCGAGGAGATCAGCCACGTCGAGCTGATCGGCACGACCATCTCGCGGCTCCTCGACGGGTCACCCGAGTACACGGGCAAGCTCACCGACCCGCTCGACAAGCCGGGTGCCGGCGGCGCGACGCCCTTGAAGATCGCCCTCGACACGAACAACATCCACCACTACCTGGTCGGCGCGCAGGGCGCTCTGCCCGTGGATGCGGCGGGCAACCCGTGGAGCGGCAGCTACGTCTACAACTCCGGCAACCTGCCCCTCGACCTGCTCTACAACCTCATGCTCGAGTCGACGGGGCGCCTCCAGAAGTGCCGCATCTACGAGATGACCGACAACCCGACGGCGCGCGGAACGATCGCCTACCTCATCGTGCGCGACCAGGCACACGAGAACGCGTACGCGAAAGCCCTCGAGACGCTCGGCGTGAACTGGAAGTCGCTGCTGCCCATCCCGAAGACGAACGCCGAGTCGTTCCCCGAGGTGAAGGAGCTGCTCGACCTGGGCCTGCAGAGCAAGCAGTACTCGTTCGACCTCGACGGCAAGTCGGAAGCTGGGAAGATCTTCCAGGGCGACTCACCCTCGAAGGACGGCACGACGCTGGACGCTTCAGAGCAGGCCCCCGTCGGAGCTCCGTCGTTCATCGCCCACGAACGCCTGGAGGAGTTCGCGCCTGGCCTCGACACCGACCTGCTCGCCCTCATCCAGGCGACCGCAGAGCTCGAGCTCTCCGAGATCAACGGGTTCTACGGGCCGACGACGGCGTAAGTCCAGGGCACAGGCCGGGGCAGGGCAGCCCAGCTCCTCACCGCAGCTCCTCCGCTCTGCAGCTCCTCCGCTCTGCTGCTCCTTGTCGCCGCACCGCGCGGCGGCGGGAGCTGCGGGCGTTCACGAGAGTCGGGGAACGAGTCGGAGCCCGGTCAAAACGGCGGAGGGTCGAGGCCCGGCATGACGCTCGGCTCCTCGCCGGTCCTCAGTCCAAGCCCGAGCCCCGGCGGCTGCACCCGGTAGGCAGTTCCTCCGATCTCGAGGCCCGGTTCGCCGGGCGGGGAGGGCCCGAAGGTGACGCCCCTCGGTTCGGGAACATCCTTCAGCGGGATGCCCGTGGGCGATGTCCATTCCATGACTCCGCCGGGCAGCTGGCAGACCTCCCAACCGGTGTTGCCTTTGACCGTGTGGTTCCAGCGACAGAGGTCAGCGAGGTTGACGAGGCTCGTCGGCCCGCCTTCAGACGCCGGGATCGTGTGGTCGAGGTCGCAGCGCTCTGCAGGGAGCCGGCATCCCGGGAACCTGCAGTGCACATCCCGCGCCCGCAGCCACGCGCGCATCGCCTCCGTCGGCCGGTAGCGGTCGACCTCGACGACCGTTCCAGTGATCGGGTGGGTCAGGATGCGCTCGAAGGCTGGCGCGTTGGCGGCGAGCGCCTTCGCGACGCTCATCGGGATGGGCGTGACGCCGTCGAGGAGCGCGGGCGACGTATCGAGCGCGCGGCCGTCGGCGTCGCCGTCGCTGGCGCCGTCGCCGTCGCCGTCGCCGTGCTGAGCGTGGAGCATCGCGAGCACCGGCAAGGTGATGGACACCTTCGCCGTGATGCCCGCCGCTTCCGGACAGGTCGTCAGCCTGCCCGTGAGCAGCAGCTCGGCAAACACGTCGGCCCGCACCTGGTGGAAGGTCCGCGGGTCGTCGGAATCAGAGCCCCGCGCCGCGATGATGGCCTTCGCGATCTCGGACAACCGCCCATCGATCGCCGTGAGCACCGGCAGCGAGTGCCGCGCCCCGAGCGAGCCCATGCCATCCGCCTCACTCGAGACGAGCACGGCCCGGGACTGCATCGACTGCTCGTAGCGTTCCTCAAGCGACGACGCCGTCAGCCGCTCCGCCTGCTTGATGGCGAAGTCCTTCAGCCTGCCAGGTGACGTCGAACGCGCCTTCTCGAGCGCGAGCTGCACGAACAGCTCGCGACGCGCGGCCTGTTCCGCGGGGTCCTCGTGCACGACGATCGTTCCCGCCTCGCACACGATGCGGGCATGCGCCATCGACACCTCGCCCGCCGCGAGCGCGGCATGAACGAGCGGAAAGTCCTCAGTGAGGATCGCCGAGCGGCCCATGATGCCAGACACCGCCTGCCTCGAAGTCCTCGTGACCGCGGCGATCTCCGCCTTCCACGAGCGAAGCGCCCACTCCTGCTCCAGTGTGCCCTCGCGCTCGTCCTCTGCGAGGGCCGTCCGAGCCGCGAGTGCGTAGACGCGCGCCTGCTCAGCCTGAGCGCGGGCGAGATCAGCGTCGGCATCGGCGATCGACCGGACCACCAGGAAGCGCTCGAGCATTCGCACGCGCTCCACCAACGAATCGGGTGGCCTCCACCCCGCCGGGATTCTCGTCGCGAGCACTTCATCGATCATGCGATCAGCTTCCACCCGACCACCGACATTCTTGGTCCGGTCCGAGAAGATCGTTCGGGAAGCTGCCGACACCCTCCCCGCGTCCGCGGATCCCCGCACGGTAGAACGGATCGATGCAGACGTTCCTCCCCTATGCAGACTTCGCAGAATCCGCGCGGGTGCTCGACCGGCAGCGCCTCGGCAAGCAGCGCGTCGAGACCCTGCAGGTCATGAAGGCGCTGACCGTGCCCGGCTACGGGTGGCAGCAGCATCCCGTCGTGAAGATGTGGATCGGCTACGAACGGGCCCTCCTCGACTACCAGGGCGCGTTCTGCGCGGAATGGGTGGGACGCGGTTACGCCGACACCTGCGCCGAGAAGACGCTTGCCATCTTCGAGGAGGCGGCGACCAGCAGAGGGCCGGACTTCAGGGTGTCCGACCCTCCACCTTGGCTGGGCGACGAGGCACTCCACGAGTCGCACCGCTCGAAGCTCATCGCCAAGGACGAGGAGTTCTACGGCGCTCTGTTCCCCGACGCGGAACGCGGCCTCGACTACGTGTGGCCCGGCGTCACCTCGAGTCCAAGCTCGAACCCACGCTCCGACCCGCACTCGAGCCATCGCTCGCGGGACTGACCCCGCCGGCCCGCTGACCGCGCGTCAGGTCGGACGGCCGCGCCCCGGATCGCGATCGCGATCGCGATCGCGATCGCCGACGAGCGAGCATCCCGACCGTGACGTCGACGACCAGGAAGACGATCAGGCTCACGCCCATCAGCGGCAGGAACATGCCCAGCGCCACGGCCACGGCGAGCGCGAGCAGCATGCCCCACCTCGGCGCGCGGCGCAGCGCTCCACGAAGCGGAGCGGCACCGACCAACCGCGACGGGTCGTGCCTCGGCCGACGCTGCCACCACATCACGTACCCCCACACGACCATCGCCGCCATACCCACCGCAACCGCGAAGAGGACCAGCTGATTGGCGAGGCCGAACAGCGAACCCATGTGCAGGTCGATGCCCCAGCGGCTGAGCTTCGCGACCGGCCCGAACTCTGCGAAGTCGACCCGGTCGACCACCTGCATGGTCGTGCCGTCGATGGCAACCGCATCCACCTCCGTCGGGAAGCTGCGCTGGATCTCCTGCACGACCCACGCCGTGCCGGGTTCCGCCGGCGGCCGGATCTCGACGAGCCCGGTGTTCACGTTCACCTCGCGCGCGATGGAGAGCACCGAGTCGTAGGCGCCCGGGCTCAGCTCGCCAGCATCGAGGCTCGGTGTCCCGCTGCCGTGCCCGTGGTGCCCGTGCCCGGCGTGCTCATCGGCGGCTGCATCGCCGGCCGCGTCGAGGCTCGTCGTGAGCGCCGGGGTCGTCCACCCCACGGACGCGCGCAGCTCCGTGAAGTTCGCTCCCCCGTACTGCGACCACGTGATGCCCGTGGCCGACAGGAACAGCGCCCCGGCCAGCACCCAGATGCCGGTGGATGCATGCAGGCTGCGGGTGCGCGCGAACCCCGTAGCGAGCAGGTTCGGCCGCAGCAGGTTGCGCTGCTGCGTCGCCCGTTTCGCCGTTCGCGCCCGCCGGTACCTGGTGGCCCAGAGCCCTGCCCCTGCAAGCGCGACGGCCCCGAGCCAGGATGCCGCGAGCTCGCTGTAGAGCCGGCCAGCATCACCGAGGTGCAGGCTTCGGTGCAGCTCGGAGATCCAGGTGCGCAGCGGCAGCGAACCGGACGTGCCGTAGACGGGCAGGTCACCGCGCACCTCTGCCGTCGCGGGGTCGAGGAACACCGCCCGCGTCGTGCTCTCCCCGAGCGTCGCATCCGCGTACATGACCCGCGTCGTATCGCCCGGGTTCGGGGCCGGACGCACGGCGACGATCGTCTCGTCCTGCCCGACGTGCGCGTCTGCTGCCTTGATCTGCTCTCCGAGCGGCAGGGCGCTCTCGGAGACCGGCGCATGCAGCTCGTGATCGTAGACCAGCTGCTCGAGTTGCGGGGTCAGCGCGTAGAGTGCGCCGCTCAGCGCCGCCACGAGGATGAACGGGCCGACGAAGACGCCCGCGAGGAAGTGGAGGCGCATCAGCAGCTGCCCGACCCATCCCGTGCTCGAGACGCGCCGGGCGCGCGGTCTTGGTCCGCTCATCCGAGGATCCCCTCGCCGACGTAACCGCCTTCCGCGCATCCGGGCGGCACGACGAACACGGCAGACCCGATGGGCGTCGTCCACTCGTTGAGCAGGTCGAGCTCGTCGAGCCGCTGCTGGATGGGCACGAATTGCGCATCCACGTCCGCCTGGAAGGCGATGAAGAGCAGCCCCGAGTTCGAGATCTCCTCCCCCGTGGGCGCATCGTCGTAGTTGTAGGCGCGACGGAAGAACCGCTCCGACGCGTCCTCGGATCGCGCCCGCCGGATGTGCGAGAACTCGGCGATGACGGGAAACCCGGCCGCGTTCTCGGCCGAGAAGTCCGGCTCGTCGTGCTCGTCCGTGCCGGTCAGCGGGGCACCGTTCGCGAGCGTGCGGCCAACCGACTGCTCGCGACCGCTGCGGTCGAGCCTGTCCCACTTGTCGAGGTCCATGCGGATGCGCCGCACGACCATGCCCGTCCCGCCCGCGAACGCGCCCTCGCGAATCCAGACGAGCTGCTCGAAGTCGAGCGTCGGAGGCGCCGGGTTGACGGTCCCGTCGACCTGCCCGAACAGGTTCCGCATCGTGGTGCCCGGGGCCTCCGACCCGCGCGCCCGGCGGAACCCGGGCTGCGTCCACCGCACCGTCGCGAAACTGCGCGTGTCCTTCAGCAGCATCCGCAACGCGTGGGCGACCGTGAACGGGTCGTCGGACGCGACCTGCAGCAGCAGGTCGCCGTCGCTCCACGCCGCCTCGAGCCGATCGATGCCGAACGGCGGCAGCGGGCGCAGCCAGGCGGGCGCCTGCATTGCAGTGGTGGATGCGCGCCGCACGAACTCGGGACCGAACCCGAACGTCACCGTCAGGTTGGCCGGCAGGTGCGCGAGCTCGGGTTCGGAGTCGGCCAGTGCCGGCTCACCGCGGGTGAGGCGCGCCGCATCGTCGGTCAGGAGCTGCATGAGTCGCCGCAGCCCAGCGCGGTCGATGCCGTCTCGCAGATCGAGGGCGACGAGCGTCGCGTGCGCCTGCGGCACGGTCGCGATGCCCGCCTGGTGCGGCCCGTAGAACGGGACGACGCCTGACCCGGTCAGCTCACCGGCACCGCCCGGGCTCGCGTCGGCAGCCGCATCCGCCGCTCCCGCTGGCTCTTGGCGTCCCGCGAGACGGAGCGCCTGGTCGGCGCCCACGGCCGCGACCGCGCCGAACCCGGCGACAGCACCCCCGAAGAGGAGCTGTCGCCGAGTCGGGCGGGGGCGACCAGGGCTCTGGTCGCCGGGCACTAGCTGTTGTCCGCGTCGTCGCCGTGCTCGGCGTGGTCCATGTCGGAGTGGTCCATCTCCATGTCGCCGCCCATGTCGCCGTCTTCGTAGTTCTCGTTGGCCCCGGCGTAGTCCTTGGCCGGGGCAGTGAAGTCGAGGGTCGACTCGTCCGAGAACGTGAGCGTGAAGCTCAGCTCGTCCCCCGCGACAACGGGCTCGGGCAGGTCCATGAGCATGATGTGGTTGCCCCCGGGTTCGAGCGTCAGCGTCTCGCCGGGGGCGATCGTGAACCCGCCACCCTTCTCACGCATCGTCATCTCGCCCGTCTCGTTCTCGACGGTCTCGTGCAGTTCGAGCGCGGTGGATGCTGGGCTCGCGACCGACACGATCGTCACGTCTCCCGCACCCGTGTTCTCGATCTCGCCGAACGCCGCTGACATGCCGGAGTCGGCAGCCTTCACCCAGGCGTTCTCGACGGTGACGGATTCGGCGGCGGGACCCGCCGAGGCGGCGTCGAGGGTGGCCGTCGAGCTGGCGGCCGTGCATCCGGTGAGGGCGAGCGCAGCAGCAGCGAGGAGGGCGGCCGCTGCGAGGGGGCGAGGGAGGTTCGTGGTGGTACGGGTCATGAGCGTGGTTCCTTTGCGGAGAGAGAAGAGAGAAGGAGTGGCGGCGGCGTCAGCGCGCATCGGTGTCGGCCTCAGCCGATTCAGGCTGCGCCTGACCGCCCTTGCGTGCCCGGACGATCAGCCAGGCGACGCCGAGCGCGACGAGCGCCCCGAGCGCGCCGATGAGCAGCATCCGCGGCACGTCGAACGCCGCTTGCGAGGTGATCTCGGACGTCGGCTGGGTCGTCGCGCCGGAGGGTGACTCGGATTCGGAGGGCGCCGCCTCAGTGGGGGCGGGGTCGGCCGTCGTCGGGGCAGCGGTGGCCGGGTCCGAGGGTGCCGGTGCCGCGGGCGCGTCCGCCGCCGTGGGATCGCCGACCGTGAACGGGATGGTGCCCGTGATCGGGTGCCCATCTGAGGAGACGACCCGCCAGTTGACGGTGTACGCGCCGTCGGGCAGGGCGTTGACGACGGTGCTCGTGACCGTCGTCCCGTCGATGACGGGCTCGCCGATCGCCCAGTCGCGGCCCGCGGCGTCCTGCAGCACGATCATCGGGCCGATCTCCATGATGTTCGCGGAGTAGCTGAGCGTGATGTCAGGCGGTGACGTGTCGAGCGATGCGTCCGGGGGCCTTGACCCTCGATCGTGGACACGGTGTCGGTTCGGTTATGCCGCTTCCGCGAGGGTAGCGGATGTGGTCGCCGTGTAGGCGGTCTCGTAGCTGTTCGGGGTGATTTGGCCGATCGCGGAGTGG
>NZ_JBEWYX010000019.1:0-70028 GCF_041366455.1 Pseudoclavibacter sp. JSM 162008 | reverse complement strand
CGCCACCACGCCACCGCCGCAGACGAACTCCGCCGCGTCACGACCGGCACGAACCTGCGCTAACCTGACCACGCGACCTGAGGAATTCCGATGAGCAACTCTGGGGAATTTCGATGAGCGCCATCATAGGCGAGGTCGATACGCGCTTTGCCGTAGCCGGGCACGGAGAGCCTGTGCTGCATCGTCGGCTCGGGAAACCCGGCCCAAAGGATCAGCAACCGCAGCACGGTCTCCTTGGGCGACTCCGATCCCTCCCGCGAGAGCTCAAGCGCTGCTCGGAGATTCGCGGCCCCTGGCCGTCCCTTCCAGCGTTTCGCCACCTTGCGGAGCTCCCCGAGTGAGTGCATCGGCGCGAGGGGGCTTCGACCCGGATAGCACTCGAACGACGTGCGCAGCGCATCCGCGAACACCACCGTCCGCGTCAGATCGAGCCGCCCCGCGAGCTGCGCGAGCAGCGTGGCCGGAGACAGCGTCAGCACTCCTCTGTGCTCGGACGTCTCGAAGCGCCTCACGTCGAGTCGATACCCGCGTATCCGCTTGCCAGTTGGCGGATGCGCCGGCTGTGCGACTGCGACGTGTGTCACCATCTCATCCTCCAGGGCTCTTGGCAGCGGGAGGCCCCACCAGCGCGCTCCCGACACGTCTGCGAGCGCCTGCCCTTCCCCAAGCCCCGCCCGTGCAAAGCTCTCGTCGAGGTCACACGGGCTGAGATCCCGAGCGGATACTCGGATGCCGTGATGTGATGCGACGAGGTCGCGCGCCCTCATCCGCTTCCGGGAGACTCCGTTGTCGACGGCTTGTGCGGTCGAGAAGCCCTCGCTCGTCGTGAGGTTCTCCGGCAGGGGTCGAGGTGTGCGCATGCAGCGACGATAAATTCGCTGGCGCCCACCGTACGAAGCGCGCCCCGCACCTGTGGAGAGGACCACATCCACAGGGTTTCTGACCACCGAGTGGCGCTCTGCCCTCGCCCTGTAGGCCCTGGGCCGATCGATCACTGCCAGCCATTGTGCCCTTTCGCGCCTCCGCTCCCCAAGCGCTGCCAGTCAAGGGGCCCTTCTGCCGCCCCGATAAGGGCCACTTGACTGGCAGCGATGGAGGTGGGGATGGGGATGGGGGTGAGGATGGAGGTGGGGACGGAGGTGGAGGTGGAGGTGGAGGTGGGGGTGGGGATGTGGCGGGGTGGCAGCGACGGGGGCGGGAATGCGGGGGCGCGCTAGTACAGGAAGATCGGCAGCCAGGCGGGGTGGTGGGCGTGGACGATGACGAGGAACACGACGAGGTCGAAGAGCAGGTGCACGCAGATGACGTACGTGAGCGACTTGGTCTTCGTGAAGATCCAGCCCTGGATGAGCGCGAACGGCAGGGTGAGCAGCGGCCCCCATGACTGGTAGCCGAGCTCCCAGAGGAAGGACACGAAGACGATCGACTGCAGCACGTTGGCGACCCAGAACGGGAAGTGGCGAAGGAGCAGCGTGAAGACCGTGCAGATGAAGAACAGCTCGTCCCAGATGCCGACGAAGCCGACGCCGACGAAGAGGCGCCCGATCTCGGACGCGGTCGTGACGGCCGGCCAGTTCTGGTAGACGCCTGAGGTGATGAAGTAGAACGGCAGGATGAGCCAGCCGAGGACCAGGACGAGGCCGAGCCAGAGCTTCTCGAGCCTTGACCAGGGGGTGCCGCGGCGCAGCGGGAACCGGACGGCGTGATCCTTGTAGACCCACCTCGAGATGGCGTATGGCACCGCCACGGCGAGCGAAAGCACTGTGCCCATCACGAAGATGTTGCCCCACGAGATGTCGGCTTTCATCGAGTGGAGGCTAATGATGCCCATGCCGATTCCGATGAGCAGCAGGTCGCGGCCGAGGCCACGATCTGCGACGAACCCGAGGGCGATTCCGGCGGCGAGCGGCAGGTAGCCGAGGTTGTTCTCGAACGCAAAGAGGACGGTCGCGCTGCACACGACCAGAAGTGCGGCGAACAGGTGCAGGAGCTTGAGCCCCTCGGATGCACGTTTTGGGGTGCCGGTGACGGGCGGGTTCTGCGCTCGTTCGCTCATCCGCTCATCTTGTCAGGCCGAGTTGGGCGGATGTTTAGCGCTTTCGCCGCCCCTGATGTAACGCTCCGGTAACTATCATGCCTGGTGCTCCGATCCGCGCAGGCATGGGCGAGACGCTGGGTCGAGACCTGGCAAACGGGCCGAGTTTGGCGGAAAATCAACCCTCTCAGGCGTTACCCGGGGAAGGCACCTTGCTAGCGTTGACTCTCGGAGTAATCGCCGCCACACCGGTTCGGCGCCGCGATTCCCCGCGAAAGACCAACCCGGTGCGCTTTATCCGCTGCCTCTGTGAGGCAATCTCGATCGGCAGCGCGCGCCCGGGGCGATGACCGCGCCCAATCGACAATCTGGCGCAGTCCGTGCCCGGTACCCGCCGCCTCAGCGACCGCCTCGTCATGCGAGGCAGCGTCGCGAACCGCAGCGATCTTTCGCGTCCGATCCATCTACCGCAGGGAGAACGCGTGAACGACACAGCTGTGTCTGTGAAGGGCCTCACGAAGGTCTTCGGGCGCAAGCCCAAGGAAGCCGCGAAGCGACTGAGCTCCGGAACGCCGAGATCAGAACTCGGCCCCGGGGTCACCGCGGCAGTCATCGACGCCACCTTCGACGTCAAGCAGAGCGAGATCTTCGTCGTCATGGGCCTCTCCGGCTCGGGCAAGTCCACCCTCATCCGCACGCTCAACGGCCTGCTCGAGCCGACCGCCGGCAGCATCGTCATCCACGGCACCGACCTCGCGACGGCCGACGCCGCCGAGGTGCGCAGCGTGCGCCAGAACCACGTCTCCATGGTGTTCCAGCACTTCGCGCTCTTCCCGCACCGCACCGTGCTCGAGAACGCCGCCTTCGGTCTCGAGGTGCAGGGCGTGCCCCGCGCAGAGCGCCTCGAACGCGCCCGCAAGGTCCTCGACCGCGTGAGCCTCGGCCAGTGGGCCGACTCGCTGCCGTCCGAGCTGTCCGGAGGCATGCAGCAGCGCGTCGGCATCGCCCGCGCGCTCACAGCCGAGACCGACATCCTGCTCATGGACGAGGCGTTCAGCGCACTCGACCCGCTCATCCGTCGCGAGATGCAGGAAGAGCTCGTCGAGCTGCAGGCAGAGCTCGGCAAGACCATCATCTTCATCACGCACGACCTCAACGAGGCGATGTTCCTCGGCGACCGGATCGCCGTGATGCGCGACGGCGCGATCGTGCAGATCGGGACGCCGGAAGACATCCTCACGGACCCGGCAAACGACTACGTCGCGCAGTTCGTGCAGGATGTGGACCGGGCGCGTGTGCTCACCGCTGGCAGCGTCATGGAGCCCGCCCGCGCCGTCGTCCCGCAGAGCGCCGGCCCCCGTGGTGCGCTCCGCGTCATGCGCGACACGCAGACCGGCGGGGCGTTCATCACGTCCACCGGCCGCAAGCTCGAGGGCGCCGTCATCGACCGCCACGTCATGCGCCTCGTGAAGGACGGCCAGCCCGACCTCGTAAGCGCCATCAAGCGCGACATCGCCATGGTCTCCCCCGAGACGCCGCTCTCGGACCTGTTCGAGCTGTCGGTCGACTCGACGCTGCCGATCGCGGTCGTCGACGAGAACCAGCGGCTCCTGGGCGTCGTGCCTCGCGTCACGATCCTCGCCTCGCTCGCGAACGTTCCAAGCACGACGGGCCTGCTCCCGATCATCGACCCCGTCTCGAGCGTCAGCCCGGCGGATATCGCAGAGACGCTCGAAGGGAGCCACGCATGATCGCCGCCACCGCGCTCACGACCCTGCCCGCCACGTTCCGACTGCCCCTCGGTGAGGGCGCAGAGGCGGTCGTCGACTGGCTGACGACTGCCCTCGACGGTTTCTTCGCCGTGATCCGCACCATCTTCCAGGGCATGTACGAGGGCGTCTACTGGGTGCTGGAGACCCCGCCGTTCTGGGCGATCCTCATCGTCGTCGCAGCGATCGCGTTCTTCGCCAAGGGCTGGAAGCTCGCAGTCGGGAGCCTCATCGGCTTCCTCATCATCGTGGGCGTCGACCAGTGGGAGAACGCCATGACGACGCTCGCGCTCGTGCTGGTCGCGAGCCTGCTGGCGATTCTCTTCAGCATCCCGCTCGGCATCTGGGCCGCGAAGTCCGACGCAGCATCGAACGCCATCAAGCCGGTCCTCGACTTCATGCAGACCATGCCGGCGTTCGTGTACCTGATCCCGGCACTCATCCTGTTCCGCGTCGGCGTCGTGCCCGGCATCGTGGCGACCATCATCTTCGCCATGGCTCCTGGTGTGCGCATGACGGAGCTGGGCATCCGCGGGGTCGACAAGGAAGTGGTCGAGGCAGGGCGCGCGTTCGGCGCGACCCCCGGCCGCATCCTGCGTCAGATCCAGCTGCCCCTCGCGATGCCCTCCATCATGGCCGGCGTCAACCAGATCATCATGCTCGCGCTCTCGATGGTCGTCATCGCCGGCATGGTCGGCGCGGGCGGGCTCGGTGCGCAGGTCGTGCAGAGCCTCAACCGCATCGACGTCGCGCTCGGATTCGAGGCGGGCATCGCGGTCGTGATCCTCGCCATGTTCCTCGACCGAGTGACGGCCGCCTTCGCCGGGCAGAAGCGGCGCGTGCCGTCGTTCCTCCGCTCGAAGCGCACCCAGCAGCATGAGGCCGCGGGCGACGGTGAAGCCGTTGCGACGCACTCCATGCCGACCAGGGCCCCGATCACCACCTCCGCCTGACCCGCCCCACGACTTCCATTCCCCAAACCAGAAACGAAAGGACGCACATGCGTACCAAGAAACGAATCATCACCGGGATCGCAGCGGCATCCGCTGCGGCACTCGCCCTCACCGGATGCTCCGGCGACACCGCCGCCGAGACGCTCGAGAACGGCGACCAGGCAGATGTCACGATCGCCGTGTTCAACGGCTGGGACGAGGGCATCGCCGCTTCCGAGCTGTGGAAGGCGATCCTCACGGAGAAGGGCTACGACGTGGAGCTCGAGTACGCGGACCCCGCTCCCGTGTTCTCCGGCCTCTCCACCGGCGACTACGACGTGACGCTCGACACGTGGCTCCCCATCACGCACTCCGACTACGTCGAGGAGTACGGCGATGACATCGTCGACCTCGGTGCGTGGAACGACGAGGCGTCGCTGACCATCGCCGTCAACGAGGACTCCCCCATCACCTCGCTCGACGAGCTCGCCGGGGCAGCCGACCAGTTCGGCAACACCATCATCGGCATCGAGCCGGGCGCAGGCCTCACGCGCGTCACGCAGGACGACGTCATCCCCGGCTACGGCCTCGAGGGAATGAACTACCAGACCTCGTCCACCGCTGCCATGCTCACCGAGCTCCAGACGGCGACGAACAACGGCGAGAACATCGTCGTCACGCTGTGGCGTCCACACTGGGCCTACGACGCGTTCCCCGTGCGCGACCTCGAGGACCCGCAGGGCCTCCTGGGCGACTCCGAGGGCATCCACTCGTACAGCAAGGCTGACTTCCAGGAGACGCACCCGACGGTCGCCGGCTGGCTCCAGAACTTCAAGATGGATTCCGAGCAGCTGTACTCGCTCGAGAACCTGATGTTCAACGAGAACGACACGGACGACTACGCGCCGATGGTCGAGCAGTGGATCTCCGAGAACCAGGAGTACGTGGACTCGCTCACCGCGTAGGTTCCACGCTGCACACGGGAAGCGGGCTGCTCATCGAGCAGCCCGCTTCCTGCGTTCGTTCAGATGGTGTCAGCCGTCACGCGCTGCCCCTGGCGGCTCCGGATGCGCTCAGGCAGCTCGACCATCGTGTCGAAGGTCTCGGCGCCGGCATCCTCGAGCCAGGCGCGCGGCGTGAGCCCGCCGGCGAAGCCGTAGGCGTGCATCCCGGCCGCCACCGCCGCCTGCACGCCGTACCTGCTGTCCTCGACGACGACGCACTTCGCCGGGTCGACGCCCATGCGATCGGCGGCATGCAGGAACAGGTCGGGCGCCGGTTTTGCGTGCTGGACCTCGGTCGCGCTGAAGATGCGCCCTTCGAAGCGCGGGTGGAGGCCCGTGTGCCCGAGCGTCTTGCTGAGCTTCGCGTGGTCGCCGCTGGAGGCGACGCAGGTCGTGAGCCTGAGCTCGTCCTGGATGACGCCGAGTGCGTCCGGCAGGCCGCTCACGGCCGTCAGCTCGGTGTCGAATGCCCGGAAGAGCGTCTCCCGCTGCAGCTCGAACCATCCCTCCGGCACGGGCCGGCCGAGGCCCTCCTGCAGCTTCCGCTCGAAGGTCGCCTGCGAGGTGCCGAGGAACCTCTCGACGTGCTCGTCCTGCGTGAGCTCCCACCCGAGTTCCGCGAGCATCTCCCGCTCGATGCGGACCGCGAGCACCTCACTGTCGACGAGCACGCCGTCGCAGTCGAAGATGACGAGTTCGACCGCGCTCATGCACCGACCGCTGGCAGGGTGCGGGTCGCGATGAGCTGCTGGTACCAGCGGCCGGAGTCCTTCCACGTGCGCTCGAGCGTGTCGTAGTCGACGCGCAGGATGCCGAAGCGCATGTTGTAGCCGAACGCCCACTCGAAGTTGTCGAAGAGCGACCAGGCGAAGTAGCCGCGCACGTCGGCGCCGGCGTCGATGGCGTCAGCGATCGCCGCGATATGGTCGCGGTAGTAGGCGACGCGTTCCGGGTCGTGCACGAGCCCGTCCTCGCCGACGACGTCGGGAAACGCCGCACCGTTCTCGGTGACCATGAGCGCCTGGCCGGGGTACCGCTCGGTGAGCGAGACCAGCAGCTCGGTGAGGCCATCCGGGAAGATGCTCCACCCCATGGAGGTGTATGGCGCGCCCTGGTCGACGAAGTCGATGTCGGTGACGCCCACCCATGGGCTCGCGGCGGACTCGCCGTGGCCGTCGTTGCGCGAGCGCTCCCCCACGCCCAGGTACTTCTTGACGCGGAACGTCGTGTAGTAGTTGACGCCGAGCACGTCGATGCGCTGGTGGATGAGCTGCGTGTCGCCAGGGAGCACAAACGACCAGTCGGTCACGTGACGTGTGTCGTGGATGAGGTCATCGTCGTAGTGTCCGGAGAGCATGGGGCCGAGGAAGACGCGGTTGGAGAGCGCGTCGATCTGGCGGACCGCGTCGAGGTCGTCCGCCGATTCGGGGTCGTCCGGGCGGATGACATGGAAGTTGAGCGTCACGGAGACGACTGCGTCCTCGCCGACGGTCTGACGGATGGCGCGGGTCGCGAGGCCGTGCGCGAGATTCAGGTGGTGGCAGGCTGCGAGTGCCGCTGCTGGCTCGGTGCGACCCGGGGCGTGGACGCCGGACGCGTACCCGAGGTAGGCCGTGCAGAACGGCTCGTTGAGGGTCGACCACGTGTGCACTCGGTCGCCGAACTCGGCGGCCATGCGCGCCGCGTACTCCGCGAACGCGTACGACGTGTTCCGGTTCGCCCAGCCGCCCTCGTCCTCGAGCTCCTGCGGCAGGTCCCAGTGGTAGAGCGTGGCGACGGGCTTCACACCGGCCGCCACGAGTGCGTCGAGAAGGTCCGAGTAGAAGCGGATGCCCTCCTCGTTGAACTCGCCGGAGCCGCCCGGCTGCACCCGCGACCAGGAGATCGAGAAGCGGTACGCATCCAGACCCATCTCTTTGATGATCTCGACGTCGTCGCGCCACCGGTGGAAGTGGTCGATGGCGACGTCGCCCGTGTCGCCGCCCTCCACCTTGCCCGGCGTGTGCGAGAACGTGTCCCAGATGGACGGTGTCCTCCCGCCCTCCGCCGCGCCGCCCTCGATCTGGTACGAGGCTGTGGCAGACCCCCAGACGAAGTCGTCAGAGAAGGTTCGAGGGGAAGAGGCCGTGGTTGGTTCTGGCACGATGCTCCTTGGCTGAGTGGATGGCGCGTCGTCGCGCACGCCCACTCTAGCGAGCCTCGCCAGCGGGCCCCCGCGCATCCACAGGCACACGAAAAATGCACCCTCGTCCGAAGACGAAGGTGCATTTCCCGTGTGCCTGCGACGGTGAGCTAGCTGTCGTAGCGCTTCTTGTACGGGCGGTCACCCGAGTCGCGCGACGGGCCGCGGTCTGGCGTCAGCTCGATGAGCTTGCCCGAGATGCGCGTGCCGGTGAGCTTGTCGAGCACGTCGTTCGACAGGTCGGCTGGCAGCTCGACGAGCGAGAAGCCCGGGCGGATGTCGATCGCGCCGAAGTCGTCGCGGCTCAGTCCGCCCTCGTTGGCGAGCGCGCCGACGATCTGGCGGGGCTCCACCTTGTGGCGCTTGCCGACCGCGAGGCGGTACATGGCCATGGGCTTGCCGCTCGAGCGCGAGCGACGCGGTGCGCGCTCTCCGCCACCACGGCTGTCGCCGCGCGAACCGCCACGGCTGTCGCCGCCGCCTTCGCGCTCGCGACGCTCCTTGCGCTCAGCCTGCTCGCGCTGGTTGCGCTCGAAGCGCTCCTTGCGCTCAGCCTCTGCGTCGAGCAGCAGCGGCGTCTCGCCCTGGGCGACGATCGCGAGCGCTGCTGCGACGTCGGATTCCGGCACGTTGTGGTTGCGCACGTAGTGGTCGATGATGTCGCGGAACTTCTCGACACGGTCGCTCTGCGTGAGCGCCTCGCTGATGGCGTCGTCGAAGCGCGTGAGGCGCGTCGTGTTGACGTCGTCGACGCTGGGGAGCTGCATCTGCGTGAGCTCCTGCTTGGTGGCCTTCTCGATCTGGCCGAGCAGGTAGCGCTCGCGAGGCGTGATGAAGCTGATCGCGTCACCGGTGCGCCCCGCGCGGCCTGTGCGGCCGATGCGGTGCACGTACGACTCGGTGTCGGTCGGGATGTCGAAGTTCACGACGTGGCTGATGCGCTCCACGTCGAGGCCACGGGCCGCGACGTCGGTGGCGACGAGGATGTCGAGCTTGCCCGACTTCAGCTGGTTGACCGTGCGCTCGCGCTGCACCTGGGCGACGTCGCCGTTGATGGCGGCCGCCGAGTATCCGCGTGCGCGGAGCTTCTCGGCAAGGCCTTCGGTCTCGTTCTTCGTGCGGACGAAGATGATCATGCCCTCGAAGTTCTCGACCTCGAGGATGCGCGTGAGCGCGTCGACCTTCTGCGCATACGACACGATGAGGTAGCGCTGCGTGATCGTCGACGAGGTCGTGGTCTTCGTCTTGACCGTGATCTCGGCGGGCTCGTTGAGGTACTTCTTCGAGATGCGACGGATCTGCGACGGCATGGTCGCGGAGAAGAGCGCGACCTGCTTGGTGTCCGGGGTGTCGGCGAGGATCGTCTCGACATCCTCAGCGAAGCCCATCTTGAGCATCTCGTCAGCCTCGTCGAGCACGAGGAACTTGAGTTCGCTCAGGTCGAGCGTGCCCTTGGAGAGGTGGTCCATGATGCGGCCGGGTGTTCCGACGACGATGTGCACGCCGCGTCGGAGCGCGGAGAGCTGGACACCGTAGCCCTGGCCGCCGTAGATGGGGAGGACGTGCACGCCGCGCATGCGCGCCGCGTACTTCTCGAACGCCTCGCACACCTGGAGGGCGAGCTCGCGGGTCGGGGCGAGCACAAGCGCCTGGGGCGTCTTCTGGTCGACATCGAGCTGGGCGAGGATGGGGAGGGCGAACGCGGCGGTCTTGCCGGTTCCTGTCTGGGCGAGGCCGACGACGTCGCGGCCTTCGAGGAGGGTGGGGATCGTCGCGGCCTGGATGGCGGACGGGGTCTCGTAACCGACGTCGCTGAGGACCTTGAGGACGGGCCCGTCAAGACCGAGATCGGCGAATGTAGGCGCGGCCTGGGCCTCTTCGGAGGGAGCCTCGGCCTCGGTCTGAACGGAAGAATTGCTAGAAGTCACGCTTTAGACTAGTCGTTTCTGTAGGGTTTTGGGCGGTTTCAACTCTGAGTATCGCATCAAGCACTGAACGAAGCAGGTCGGGGCGATCTGCGTCCCGCCCCCAGCGGACGAGCGCGTGGGCATTGAGGCCGTCGATCATGCCCAGGATCTGCCACGCGACTGCGTCAGGCTCGCGGACGCGGAACTCCCCTGTCGCACTGCCAGCGACGAGGATGCGAGTGATGGCGTCGTGCCACCTGTCCATCTCGGCACGCACGCCCTCGGCAAGCGTCTCGTTGCGGCGCCCGATCGACCATCCGTCGACCCAGACGTGGGTGACGGCGTCGCGGCTGCCGTCGAGGAGCGTCGCGACCAGCAGGTCGAGCCTGGCGGAGGCGGAGCCCACGGGCGCGAGCTCGACCTCGAGCTCGTCGAGCTCACCGCCGACGATGGCCCGGAACGTCGAGGTGACGAGCTCGTCCATGTTGGGCTCGTAGTGCGCCACGAGCGCAGGCGCGACGCCGATGCGGTTGGCGACAGCCCGCATGGTGACCCCGGCGAGCCCCTCTTCGAGCGCGAGGGCGGTCGCGGCGGCGGTGATGTCGGCGCGGCGCTCGGCGGCTGGCTTCCTGGTGGCTCTTGACACGATGTCTCGAGTCTACGTACTCTTCGAGCACTTGTTGATCAGTTGATCAACAAGTGTCGCACCGAAACCTGGAGGACCCGGACATGGCCTGGAAGATGCCCGCCGAGACGGCGCCGCACGATCGCACGTGGATGGCCTTCCCCCGCGAGGGAATCACGCTCGGCGACACCGACGGGCAGCGCGAGGCCGGGTACGCCGCCTGGACCGCGGTCGCCCACGCCGTCGCGCGCTTCGAACCCGTGACGATGGTCGTCGACCCGAGCGCGCTCTCTCGCGCGCGCCGCATGCTCGGCGAGGAGATCGAGATCCTCGAAGCACCACTCGACGAGTTCTGGATGCGCGACATCGGCCCCACGTTCGTCACCGACGACGAACGGCCGGGCGTGCTCGGCGCCGTCGACTGGATCTTCAACGGCTGGGGTGCGCCTGCCTGGGCCGAGTGGCAGAAGTCAGCTGGCATCGGCCGCATCGTGGCGGAAGCGAGCGGCGCGGAGCTCGTGAGCTCGCTCCTCGTGAACGAGGGCGGCGGCATCCACGTCGACGGCGCAGGCACGGTCCTCGCGACGGAAACGGTGCAGCTCGACCCACGCCGGAATCCGCTCGCCGACAAGACACGCGTCGAGGCCGAGTTCGCCCGGACGCTCGGCGCGACGCGCACGATCTGGCTGCCGCGCGGCCTCACCCGCGACTACGACGAGTTCGGCACGAACGGCCACGTCGACATCGTCGCGACGCTCACCGCTCCCGGCACCCTGCTGCTGCACGAGCAACAGGACCCCGAGCATCCAGACCACGCCGTGGTCGCCGAGTTGCGCGAGCATCTCGCGGGTCAGCGCGACGCTGCCGGCCGCGAGCTCGAGATCGTCGGCATCCCCGCCCCGAGCACCCTGCGCGACGAAGACGGCTTCGTCGACTGGAGCTACGTCAACCACCTCGTTACGAACGACGGCGTCGTCGCCTGCGGCTTCGACGACGGGGCGGCGGATGCACGGGCGCGCGAGGTACTCGAGTCCGTCTACCCGGGGCGCACGGTCGTCTCGGTCGACGCCCGCGAGCTGTTCGCGCGCGGCGGCGGCATCCACTGCATCACGCAGCAGCAGCCGAGCCGCAGCGTCCCGAGCACCAACGGGGGCCCGCGATGAGCTTCGACGTCGTCGAGGCGGGCATCGCGCAGCTGCGCGCCGCTCTGGAGCGCGGCGAGGTCACGAGCGGAGAACTCGTCGAGGCGTACCTCGCCCGCATCGCGGCCTACGACGCGGCGGGTCCCACGCTCAACTCCGTCGTCGTCAGCAACCCAGCGGCGCTGGACGAGGCTCGAGCCTCGGATGCACGTCGCGCAGCCGGCGAGCTGCTCGGCCCCCTCGACGGCATCCCATATACGGCGAAGGACAGCTACCTCGTCGAGGGCCTGACCGCGGCATCCGGCAGCCCCGCGTTCGCGGACCTCGTCGCGCAACGGGACGCGTTCACGATCGAGCGCCTCCGGGGCGGCGGCGCGATCTGCCTCGGCCTCACGAACATGCCGCCGATGGCCAACGGCGGCATGCAGCGCGGCGAGTACGGCCGAGCCGAGAGCCCGTACAACGGTCAGTTCCTGACGAGCGCCTTCGGGTCGGGCTCGTCGAACGGATCCGGCACGGCGACGGCGGCCAGCTTCGCGGCCTTCGGTCTCGGAGAGGAGACCTGGTCGAGCGGACGGGCGCCCGCGTCGAACAACGCCCTGTGCGCCTACACTCCCTCGCGCGGCGTCATCTCGGTGCGCGGCAACTGGCCGCTGGTCCCGACCATGGACGTCGTCGTGCCCCACACGAGATCGATGGCCGATCTCCTCGAGGTGCTCGACGTCGTCGTCGCCGACGACCACGAGACCCGCGGAGACTTCTGGCGAGCACAGCCCTGGGTGCGCATCCCCCGCACCTCCGAGGTGCGACCCGCCTCGTACGCGGCGCTGCTGCCCTCCAACCAGGCGGATGCTCGCGCGACGCTCGCCGGCACCCGCATCGGGGTTCCCCGCATGTACATCAACGCGGATCCAGACGCTGGCACGGCCGACGAGCCGGGCATCGGAGGACCGACAGGGCAGAAGATCGATACGCGTCGATCCATCGTCGAACTCTGGGAGGCCGCGCGCGCCGACCTCGAAGCCGCGGGGGCGACCGTCGTGGAGGTCGACTTCCCCGTCGTGTCCAACTACGAGGGCGACCGACCCGGGGCCCCGAAGATCTCCACGCGCGGCCTCGTCTCCCCCGAGTACCTGAAGCGCGAGATCGTGGACCTCTCGGCATGGGGCTGGGACGACTTCCTCGCCGCCAACGGCGACCCGAAGCTGAGCTCGCTCACCCAGGTGGACGGCGAACGCATCTTCCCGCACCCCGACGGCGCCCTTCCCGACCGTTACACGGGCTTCGACGACGACATCGCGACGTACCCCGAGCACGTGCGCGAGCATCCGGTCGCCTCGTTCACCGACATCCCGGAGCTTGCCGCCGGCGTTCGCGGTCTGGAGGAGACCCGGCGCATCGACCTCGAGGAGTGGCTGCTCGCGCAGCGCCTCGATGCCGTCGCCTTCCCGGCGGTGGCCGATGTGGGGCCGGCCGACATGGACGTCGACGAGGCCTCAGCGGACCTCGGCTGGCGCAACGGCGTGTGGGTCGCGAACGGCAACCTCGCGATCCGCCATCTCGGCATCCCGACCGTGACCGTGCCCATGGGCACGATGGCCGACATCGGGATGCCGGTCGGCCTCACCTTCGCTGGCCGCGCCTACGACGACACCGCGCTGCTCCGGCTCGCCGCGGCCTTCGAGGCGACGGGCGAGCGCCGCACAGAGCCTCCGCGCACGCCCCGCCTCTGAGACCGCACCGACCGCGCCGGGCCCCGGAACCTCTACTTCTGCGGCTTGACGATCGCGAGGGCACCGGTCTCGGCGAACTCACGCTCAACGTCGACGTCAGTCGCGCTTCCCGGCTTGTGCGTCAGCAGGCTGACGACGACCGAGACGACGAGGTTCAGGATGAAGCCCGGGATGATCTCGTACAGGTCGGTGCCGAGCGCTGACCAGATGAAGACCGTCGCGGCACCGGCGACCATGCCCGCCAGCGCACCCCAGTTGGTGAGCTTCTTCCAGTAGAGGCTGAGCAGGATGATCGGGCCGAACGCGGCGCCGAAGCCAGCCCAGGCGAAGCCCACGAGCGCGAGGATCGAGTCGGACGGGTTGATGGCGAGCAGACCCGCGACGAGGGCGACACCGAGGACGGCGCCGCGGCCCGCGAGCACCAGGGTCTTCGCGCTTGGCTTCTTCTTGGCGACCACCATGAAGAGGTCTTCGACGAGCGCAGAAGAGCAGACGATGAGCTGGCTCGAGATGGTGCTCATGATCGCTGCGAGCACCGCGGCGAGGATGAACCCGCTGACCAGCGGGTGGAAGAGGACCTGCGCCATGAGGAGGACGACCGTCTCGGGGTCTGCGACATCGACGCCGTTCTCCTGCACGTAGGCGACCGCTACGAGCCCGGCTGTGACTGCGCCGAGGAGCGAGAGGAACATCCACGAGATGCCGATGCGACGACCGGCGGTCGCTGAATGCGAATCGCGCAGCGCCATGAAGCGCACGATGATGTGCGGCTGCCCGACGTAGCCGAGGCCCCAGCCGAGGGCCGAGATGATTCCGATGATGACGGGCCAGCTCAGCTCTTCGGGGATGAGGCCCGTGTGGTCGACGCCCGAGGCGACGATGGCCTCGCTGACACCGCCGAAGCCGCCGAGCGAGATGATCGCGACCACTGGGATGGCGATGAGAGCCAACAGCATCATCATGCCCTGGACGACGTCAGTGAACGTCGCGCCGAGGAAGCCGCCGAAGAGGGTGTAGGCGAGTGTGACACCGGCCACGAGCAGCATGCCCGTCAGGTAGTCGCCGCTGAAGCTGCTCTCGAAGAACACGCCGCCTGCGACCATGCCAGAGGAGATGTAGAACGTGAAGAAGACCAGGATCACGATGCCGCTGGCGATGCGCAACGCGCGCGACTTGTCGTGCAGGCGGTTCTCGAAGTAACTCGGGACCGTGATGGAGTTGCTGGCGACCTCCGTGTAAGCGCGCAGGCGTGGAGCCACGAAACGCCAGTTGAGGTAGGCGCCGATGAGGAGGCCGATGCCGATCCAGGCCTCGAAGAGACCGGAGACGAAGATGGCGCCGGGCAGACCCATCATGAGCCATCCGGACATGTCCGAGGCGCCAGCGCTCAAAGCCGCTGTCCCAGGGCTCAGACTGCGCCCGCCCAGCATGTAGTCCTCGTGGTCCTTGGTCTGGCGGAAGGCGTAGATCCCGATGCCCACCATGGCGGCGAAGTAGATCGCTAGAGCGATGAGCTGAAAGGTCAGGTCGGACATCGGCGGTGACTCCTTCTGGAAGCGACGTGCCTCCCCGTATGGATGCACGACCTTCTCAGGGTTGCTGTCGAGAACGTGAACGACTAGCGAAGATACGCGAAAACGGCCCGTCGACGAAGTCGAGTGCAGCGATCCGGCCACTAGTCTGGCTGCGGGGGAGGCGCCGCAGCGGCGCCCGATTTGGGGGAATCGCCATGCCGCGAGGGCGGATCATTGCTGTGCTCGGACCAGACGGATCAGGGAAGTCGACGGTCATCTCTGGCCTCGTCGCGCACGAGCCTGGCGTGCGCAGCGCGCACCTGGGCCTGTGGACCCGCACGAGATGGAACGTGCTCGAGCGCGTGCCAGGGGGCGGCCTCGCGCTCCGCCTCGGCCGACTCATCCGTGGCGCCGGCGCCGCCAGATGGCACCGGTACCGCGGTCGCACGGTCGTGCTCGACCGTGTTGCGAACGAGCACGTCACCTGGGTTCCGACGACCCGTCGCTCGGCGGCCGACTGCTCCGGAGCGCGAGCTCGCGCCTCATGCCGACCCTCGACCGAGTGCTCATCCTGGACGCGCCGAGCGGTGTGCTCTGGAGCCGTGCCGGTGAGTTCGGGCCGGACCCGCTCGAGCGTCAGCGCCAGCGGTACCTCGCCTTCGCGAGGCGCTGCGAACGTGCGACGGTGCTGGACGCCACGCGCTCACCGCTCGCGGTGGCGACCGACGTGCGAGAGCTGGTTCGCACCACGTGACGGTTGACCCGCATGAGCCGCTCCTCCACGCGTGGCGCCGCAACGACTGGCGGTTCCTGACCGGCGTGCTCGAGCCCGCCCACCTCGGCTACGTCGGTGATCTCTCCCCCGAGGCGCTCGCCGCGCTTCGTCTGCTGCAGCCGGATGTCCGCGCGGTCGGCCGGATGGGGACCGCCGACGATGGCGCCTTCGACCTCGTCTTCAGCGTCTCCTCGTCTCCGATGGACATCGCGAGGGGCGTCGCCGCGCTCTCGGACGGCGGCGTCCTGTGCATCGAAGTCGGCGGGACTCCGCTCCAGAGCCCCGCGACGGCTCCGCTCCGTCGCGCGCTGCGACGGGCCAGACGCATTCCCGGAGCGTTCGCCGTCGCCCACTGGAGCGCCCCAGACCTCAGCCGCACGGCCCGTTTCGTGCCGATGCACGACGCCCCGGCGCTCGACGCGACGCTTGCACGGCACGACGGATCGCTGAAGCGGCGCCTGCTGTCGCTCGGCGCACGTCTCGGCGCCAGGATGCACGCGCACTGGCTGTTCGCGCGTCAGGGCTACGTCGTGGTGCGCCGGTCGCGCGCGCCGCATCCGATCTTCGGCGACGCGCATCCCGTCATCATCACGCCTCGCTTCGACACCTCGAGGCATGTGGTCGCGCTGCACGAGGGCGCCGTGGGTGCCGGCTCGTGGGTCGCGAAGATCCCCCGTCAGCCTGGGGACGATTCAGGAATCCAGCGTGAGGGCCACATGCTGATGGCGCTCCGGAGTGCCGCGCCCGAGCTCGCGAGCTCCATTGCGCGTGTTGAGCGCTTCGCGACGATCGGCTCGACCTGCTACCTGCTTCGCGAGGCGCTCGACGGGACCGCCCTCGACCCGGGGGCGGTCGAACGCGATCACGATCTGGCCGTGACGGTCGGGATGCGGTTCATCGAGGCGATGCCGCGCACGCGAGCGGCAGCCGAGAACTCCGGCTGGTACGACGAGCTCGTCGAGACCCCGCTCGGCCGACTCGCCGCGCTCAGCGGCCGCGCGTCTCTCACCCGCCTCGTCGAGCGCACCCACGATGCACTCGCCGGCGTGCGCGTGCGCCCCATGCCCGCCGTCTTCGAGCACGGCGACCTCGGTCACCCCAACGTGCTCGTCTCCGAAGCTGGCGGGCTGCGAGTCCTCGACTGGGAGCGGGCGCGCCAGCACGGCCTGCCAGGGCACGACCTCGTCTTCTACCTGCAGTACTGCGCGGAGTCCGCGCGAAGCGCGTTCGCCCGGGATGCGCAGCGGTCGGCGTTCGATCAGCTGTGGGAGCCCGGGGGCCACGGCAGGCGTCTGCTGAGGCAGCATCTCGAGCGGCACGGACTGCACTTCGACGAGGCGTTCGTGCTGCTCGCCTGGGCGCGCACGGCCGCCACGCTCGCGGATCGCCTCGAGGCGCACGGTGAGGTGGGAGGCGCAGCCGACCGGATCATCTCCGCCGACCGAGACGTGATGCGGTGGGAGCATGCGCTCGACTGGCTCGCCGGCCACGAGCGCTTGCGCTGAGTTCGGGAATCAACGACTCGCGGTGCCGAGGAGGGCCAGGTACTCCCCCGCCGCGTCCTCCCACGACCGCATGGGCGCGCTCGCCCCGACCCGCTGCTGGGACCACGGCACCGCCCTGACGGCCCTCAGCAGGTCGATGGTGCGTCTGCCGATGGGCTCCGCCTCCGGCACCACCGTGAGGAGCTCGTGCTTCGGCTGCTCTCGGGCTGCGATCGGCGTCGCGACCACCGGAGTGCCCGCCGCGAGCGCCTCGGAGACCGAGTTTCGGATCCCCAGTCCGGAGACGTCCGCGAAGACCGCGATGTCGCTCGCCGCGTAGACCTCGGACATGGACGGCACGTTGGCCAGCACCTCGACTCGGTCGGAGGCGAGCGCGAGGACCTCGTCCACCGGATTGCGGCCCGCGATGAGGATGCGCGCCGAGGGCTCCTCAGCCCACACGACTGGGGCGATCTCGCGCACGAGCCTGGTCGCCGATTCGAGGTTCGGGGCGTAGTCGAGGCTGCCCGTGAAGCTCAGCGTGGGGCGCTCCGGCCGCCCGACTCGCCGTTGTCCAGGGCCGGGGCCACCCGAGACACCGTTGGGGATCGCCTCGACGTCGCGGTCGAGCTCGGCTCGCCAGCGTTCGGCGTCGGCCCGGCTGACCGTTGCCAGCGCGATGTGCCGTGGCAGGTCCCGCTCGCGCGCGAGGCGCGCTCTGGCCAGCGACCGCCGGTAGAGCGCGCGGGGCCCCGAGGCGGCGACGGCTTCCATCTCCAGCCGGAACGACCACGGGTCGACGCTCTGGTAGGCGCAGGGCCCCACGACCGCATCCAGCAGCGACAGGAGGTGCGGCCCGTGCACGAGGGTCGCATCAGCGGTGCGGGAGAGCTCTCGCACGACACGTCGTGCGTTCGCCGTCATTCGCCTGGCGGCGCCGACGGATTCTCGAGCGACGAGTGAGAGCATCTGCGCGTCTCGAAGGCCCCGCTGCGGGAGCTCGTGAACGCGATCCGCCCTCGCCCGCAATGTCTCGTCGACCGCATTCGAACCCGCGAAGCTGACGATCTCCAGGCTCACGTGCGCGGGCATCGCGAGGGCAACGTGGTAGGGAATCAGGCTGCTGCCGTCACCGGTCCTGGCATCGATCGTGGGCGTCGACTCGACGACGTAGAGCATCCTCATCCGGGTGATGATAGCGCGAGAAGTGAACCGCCCCACTAGACTGTGGCTCGCGGCGGGGGGCCGTGTTTCACGAGAGTCGGGGCGGGATGACACACGCGACGCGTTCCGCCGCGCCAGGTATCTGGTGCGGTGAATTCGATCTGTTCGACAACGAGGGGCTGCGGGGCCCGAGGCATGCGAGCTCGCGGCATCACCGCACACGAGTGCTTGTGCGAGCGCACGGCAGGCCGCTCGGCTACCTGCATTTCGACGCCGCCCCAGACACCGTCTCTTCCCGTGAGATCCGGGTTCGCTCGGTCGACTCCTTCGGCGAGACGGTGAACGCGGATGCGCCGGAACCGCTCGTCCATGCGCCGTTCGCGAGCGTCATCGTCTGCACGCGAGACCACACGGAGCTGCTGACCAGCTGCCTCGACCGCATCCAGGCGCTGGACTACCCGGACTTCGAGGTGCTGGTCGTCGACAACGCACCCTCGACCGAGGAGACTCGCGAGCTCTTGACAGCGATCTGCGCCCTGGATTCCCGGTTCCGGTACCTTCGCCAGGAGCGACCGGGGCTCTCTGCGGCGCGCAACGCCGGCCTTGCGGCGGCGCGCGGCGAGATCTTGGCGTACACCGACGACGACGTCCTCGTCGACTCCGGTTGGCTGACCGAGATCGCCCGCGCGTTCCGGAGCGAGCCGGGCATCGGCTGCGTGACCGGCCTGGTCGCGACCGCTGCCATCGAGACGAACGCCGAAGGCTACTTCGATGCGCGCTCGCCGTCGTGGTCGGGGCGCATGACCTCCGAGCGCTACGACCTCAGGGGGCGCGACGACGGGTCACCCCTCTACCCGTATTCGGCCGGCATCTTCGGCACCGGCGCCAACCTCGCGCTCGCACGCGAGGCCGTCGATCGCGTCGGCGAGTTCGACGAGGCGCTCGGCGCAGGCACGACGACGAAGGGTGGGGAGGACCTCGACATCTTCGTGCGCGTCCTGCGCGCCGGCTTCGCGATCGCCTACGAACCCGCCGCGCTCGTCTGGCACCAGCATCGTGCCGACGACGACGCGCTCCGAAGCCAGCTGCACGGCTACGGCACGGGGCTCACCGCATTCCTGACGAAGTACCTGGCGAACCCGGCGACGTCGCTCGACATCGTGAGCCGTCTCTTCGCCGGGGTCGCGCGAATGGCGAGTATCCGCACCGCCACCGAGCAGCGGATGCTCGACCGCGTCGAGGTGCCGGCCGGAGCGTGGCGGGAGGAGGTGCGCGGGTACCTGGCTGGCCCCGCGCTCTACGCCAAAGCGAGGTGGGCCAGCCGGACACGGCAGGCGGGGCTCCGCCGATCGTGACGAGTGCGCTGCTGCTCCGCCGAGCCAAGCGCTCGGCCCCGATGCGGTCAGTGCTCGCGTGCATCGCCGTCGGCACCGCGCTCGTCTACCTGGCGGGTCTCCTGCTCGGCCTCGACCAAGTGCGTGGCGGGGCGGGCCTGGCGTTCCTCTTCATCGGACTCGGGGCTGGGTTCTGGGCCCACGGTGCCCGCTTCTCGGCGCAATCCCGCGTGACGTTGACGATCGTGACGGGCCCGACGGTGCTCGTGCTCGGGTCGATGCTCATGATGACCACCACGCTCTGGGTGCCCACCCCCGCGGCGGCGGCACTCGCCGTCGCGGCAGCCGTGAGTGGAGCTGTCGCGTGGTTCCGAGCGCGGCGCGACCTGGCCAGGCACACATCGTGGAGCGCTCGTCGCGCCGCTGGTCAGCCTGCCGCCGACGCGCCCGGCGCCGTCCCGATCGTGCTGATGGTCACCGCGATCCTCGGCATGGCCCTCTGCATCGGCACAGTTGTCGCCACTGGCCCGGTGGAACCGCAGTTCGGTGGCTTCCTCCGCGTGCTCGGGCTCCCGTGGGCAGTTGGTTTCCTCGCCGTGCTCCTGAGCCTCGTCTGCTCCCGCCGGGCCACCGAGCTCAGCTCCGCGGTCTCGGCGATCTCGCTGCTGGTCGTCGTCATGCTGACCACCGCGCTCCTCTACGAGGGCCCGCGCTCACCGTCGACCGTGAAGCATGTGGACCTCGTCAACCAGATCCTCACCTCGCACACGACGGACTCCTCCGTCAGCGTGTACAACGGGTGGCCCGGCTTCTTCAGCTCGATCGCCTGGGTCGCCGAGGCGAGTGGCCTGGAGGACGTCGTCGCCTTCGCCCGGTTCTGGCCGCTCATCATCGGCCTCATCCGCGTCGTCGTCCTGCGCGAGTTCCTGGGCCGCATCGTGCGGGACCCACGCGCCGCCTGGATCGCCGTCGGGTTCTGCGTGCTCGTCGACACCATCGGCGCCGACTACTTCTCGCCGCAGTCGCTCGGCTACTGCTTCGCGTTCGCGATCGTCGCGGCCGTCATGTCGTCAGCCTCGGCCCGCGCGAAGGTCGCGATGATCCTGCCCGTCTCCTGTGCGCTCGCCATGACGCATCAGCTGAGCCCGTACATCGTGGGCCTCATGATCGCCGTGCTCGTGGCCTTCCGGGTCGTGAAACCGTGGTGGTTGCCCGCGCTGGTACTGGTCCCGGCGATCGCCTGGACCCTCCTGCACTCGGGTGCGGTCAGCGCGTTCCTGAACTTCAACGAGTTCGGCCGCGCCGGCAACTTCCTGCCGCCCCGCACCGTCGAGTCGATACCGCTCGTGCGCATCCCCGAGGTCTCGTGGTCGGTCTACGGCTTGGTCGGCGGCATCCTGCTGCTGGTCGCTGCGGCCGGCTGGGTCATTCTCGAGCGGATGCTCGACGCGGTCCTGCGGCGCGGCCGGCAACGCGAGGACCGCCCACCGCTCTCGCTCGGCCTGGCTGCGACGGCGACGACTGCCACGGGGCTCATCATCCTCGTCCTGACGCCGTACGGACAGGAGGGCATCTTCCGAGCGGCCCTCTTCGGCATCCCATGGCTGGCGGGGCTGGCTGTCGCCGCGTTCGGCATCAACTCGAGCTGGCCGAGGCGTTCGACGCTGGTCGCCTTCACCCTCGCGCTGTCGATGTGCTGGCTGCCCTCGTATTCGGCGCTTGACCGCATCCACTACGTGGATCCGAGTGACATCGAGGCCATCAATCTCGTGACCCACGACTCCAACGGAGCCAAAGACGGGCCGATCACCTTGCTGCTCGGCGACGGGGACCTCCCCACGTCACCGCGAACGAACGACGAGAACGTCGACTTCATCGAGCGTCTCGAGCTGGGGCTCCCAGTGCAGCAGATTGCTCCTGGCGAATCGATGGACGCTCAGGTGGCCGACCTCACGCGGTCGCTCGAAGGCCACGTCGGCCCCTTCGAGGCCGACGTGCCGGTCTACGCGCTCTGGTCTCCAGCACAGAGCGGCTTCGGCGAAGCCTACGCACTTCAGACAGAATCTCAGTTCGCGGAACTGCGAGACGCGTTCGGTCGAACCGACTACTGGAAACCGGTCTTCGAGAAGTCGGGAACTGTCGTCTTTCAGCTAGATCTGACTGCGTATCAGGCCTGGAGCGCTCGCGAGACGGTCTCATGACGTCATTTCTTGGCCCGGACCAATGCGACTGTTAGGGTCAGTCTCGTCGACGCTTAGGGGGAACTGAGCGTCACCATCTACAAGTTTGGGGGAACTTGATGGAACGTACGTCTGCGCCCACGGTGACGGTCGTCATCCCGGCGAAAAACGAGGCTTCGAACCTAGAGGTGATGTTGCCGCAGCTGCCTCGCGGCCACGAGGTCATCGTTGTCGACGCGAACTCGAGCGACGGGACGGCGGACGTGGTCCGCCGCCTTCGGCCGGACGCGTCGCTCATCACTCAGACCCGCAAAGGCAAGGGCAACGCGCTCTCCTGTGGCTTCAGTGCGGCGACGGGCGACATCATCGTCATGTTCGACGCTGATGGCTCGGCCGACCCGATCGAGATTCCGTTGTTCGTCGACGCGCTCGTCAGCGGTGCCGACTTCGCGAAGGGGACGCGTTTCCTGCCGGGAGGCGGCAGCGAGGACATCACCCCGCTGCGCCGTGCGGGGAACACCGGGCTGAACCTGACGGCGAATCTCGCCTTCGGCACGAAGTTCTCCGACCTCTGCTGCGGCTACAACGCGTTCTGGCGCGACATGCTGCCGGTGTTGGACCTCCCGGAACCAGGTACCTCGCAGCCGGACCTCATGCTCTGGGGTGACGGCTTCGAGATCGAGACGATCATCAACTGCCGGATGGCTGTGGCGGATGCGCGCATCCGCGAGGTGCCGAGTGTCGAGAAGCGGCGCATCCACGGGGAGAGCCACCTGCGCACGTGGGCGGACGGCACGCGTGTGCTGCGGACGCTCGCGACCGAGCGCACGCGCGCTCGGAACGTGAAGCGTCGCTCACCCGAGCTGACACCCGTCTAGGCTCGACCCTGTTCAAGCTGCAAGCCTGTCCAAGGGGAGAACTCCGGGGGGAGCCAATGCCGACAGTATCCGTGGTGATCTGCGCGTACACGGAGGACCGCTGGTCCACGATCGTGCGCGGGGCGGAGTCGGCGGTGGGCGGCTCGCTCGCTCCTGACGAGCTGATCCTGGTCATCGACCACAACAGTGCGCTCTTCGAGCGGGCGAAGCGGCACTTCGGTGACGCCGCGACCGTCGTCGAGAACAACAGGCGCCGGGGGCTGTCCGGAGCTCGCAACACGGGAGTCGACGCGGCGCGGGGTGAGATCGTCGCCTTCCTCGACGACGACGCGGTCGCCGATGCGGATTGGCTCGAGCTGCTGATCGCGCGGTACGTCGACGACAGCGTCGTTGCCGTCGGCGGCTCCGCGCGACCAGCCTGGCCTGCGGCGCGGCCTCCGATGTACCCGACGCCCGGCTCCGCCGTCGATCCGACCGCGGGTCCCGGTGAGTTCGACTGGGTCGTCGGATGCACGTACCTGGGCCAGCCCACGAGCGCCAGCGAGGTGCGCAATCTCATGGGCTGCAACATGTCGCTGCGTCGCGCGGCGATCGTCACGGCTGGCGGCTTCGGCGAGGAGCTCGGCCGGGTGGGGCGCATCCCGCTCGGCGGCGAGGAAACGGAGCTGTGCATCCGGATCACCGCTGCGAACCCGCAGGCCACGGTGATCTTCGAGCCGAGCTCGGCCGTCAGCCATGAAGTGGCGGCGGCACGCGGCACCTGGGGGTACTTTCTGCGACGGTGCTACGCGGAGGGACTCTCCAAGGCGTCGATCGCGCGCCTGCAGGGAGCAACTGCCGCCCTCTCGACGGAGAAGGACTACGTGGTGCACGTGCTGGGACGCGGGGTGCTGCGCGAACTCCGCGCTGGCCGCTTCCAGGGGGCGGCCGCGATCGTCGCTGGGCTCGGGATCACGGGCGTCGGCTACGTTCGCGGTCGTCTGGCGAGGCGTACGAGCTCGAACGCCCATCGGGTGTTCGAGCCCGCCGCCGCGCAGGCATGAGCGAGGACTCAGCTGGGTCTGCGCTCAATCCGCACCAGCTGGCTCGCAGCGCGGCCCGCGGTGCTGCGATGCAGTCGGGGGCCGTTGCGGTCAGCCGTCTGGTGCTGCTCGCGACGACCGCCATCCTGGCCAGGTCGCTGACCCCGGATCAGTACGGGCTCGTGACGCTCGCGCTGGTCATCATGGCGTACGCCGAGACCGTCGCGGATGGGGGCATCGCGCAGGCGCTCGTCGTGCTGACGAGGCGCCCCTCGATCGTGCGGGCGTCGCTCGCCATCACGCTCGCCTTCGGCGCGCTGCTGGCCGTGCTCCTGGTTGCTCTCGCGCCGCTCTTCGCGCTGTGGTTCAGGCAACCAGACCTCACGCCGCTCCTGCAGGCGTCCAGTCTTGTCGTCATCGGTGCGTCGCTGTGCGCGGTACCCGAGTCGCTGCTTCGCAGGGACATGCGCTTCAGCGCGATCACGACCGCGTCGGTCGTGCGTGCCGTCGTGACGGGGGCGGTGACGATGGGGTTGGCGCTCGGCGGCGCCGGGGTCTGGTCGCTCATCCTCGGCTCGATCGCCGCGTCCTTCGCGTATGCGATCTCGTGCTGGGTCGCGTTGCGAGATTCGACGCCGTGGCGCTTCTGGCGGTGGGGGAAGGCCGATCTTCGTGAGGTGACCGACTTCGGACTTCCCGCAGCCGGCAGCCAGATCATCTCGCGCTTCAACTTCGAGGTCGACTACTTGATCGTGGCGGCGTTCCTCGGGACTGCCGCGCTTGGCACGTACCAGCTGGCCTTCCGGCTGCCCGAGTTCGGCATCGTGAACACGCTCTACATCCTGACGGCGGTCCTGTACCCGCTGTACGCGAGGGCGCAGCGCGACCCGGCGCTGCTGCAGCGCAGCTACCTGCTCGGGCTGCGCGTGCAGACGATCTTCGGCGTCACGGCCGGTATCGGACTGGCGACCGTGGCCCCGGCGCTCGTGCCGCTGCTCTTCGGCGACGGGTGGCTCTCGGTCATCGAGCCGCTCATCGTGCTGTCGCTGTACGCGGCGGTCCGCTCGCTGGGTTCCGGCATCAACGAGGTGTACAAGGCCATCGGGCGGCCCGGTCTCGCGATGCGGCTCTCCGCGGCGCAGCTCCTCGTGTTCGTGGCAGTGCTCATCGCCGGCGCGCACTACGGCGGCATCATGGGTGTCGCCGTCGGGCAGCTCATCGTGGTGGCGGTCTTCGTCGTCGTGAAGCAGGCCGTCGCGATTCGCATCATGCGTCTCCGCGCCCTGGACGTGCTCCGCTCCTACGCGCCCGCGATGGTGTGCGGGTCAGCTGTCGCGGTCATCGGCTTCGGCCTGTGGCTGGTGCCGATGGATGCGACGTTGCGCGCCGTCATCACGATCGCCATCTCCGTCGCGCTCGTCTGGTGCATCCTGCGCTTCTGGTTCACGGTCACGTACAACGAGCTCATCGGCCTCTTGCGCCGCGAGCGCTAGCGCTCGCGCTCGCGCCGAACGCGAACGCTGCTGGCTCGAGGAGGCTAGTGGGCGCTTGGGTTGCGCGCGTCGCCAGCGTTCGTCGGGGTGCCGGCTGCGGTCACGGCCTTGGGCTTCTTCGGCAGGATGCGCCCGACGAGGAGCACGACGCCGACGACCACGAGGCCGACGATGAGTCCGACGATCGCGGAGATGAGCGTGTCGACGAGCCACACGACGACGGGGCCGGTGTTCATGAGCGCGTGCTCGATCTCGTGCAGCAGATCCGCCGGCGCGTGGAAGCCGACCTCGCCGACATTGATGATGACGAGGTGACCGCCGACCCACAGCATGGCGACGGTGCCGACGATGCTGATGAAGCGGAACACGGCAGGCATGGAGCGGACGATGCGGACGCCGAGGTGGCGCGTGCGGCGGTCGCTGCGCGTCGCCATGTGCAGTCCGATGTCGTCGATCTTGACGAGGAGCGCGACGGCGCCGTACACGAGGGCGGTCATGGCGAGGGCGATGACGACGAGCGCGGCGAGACGCATCCAGAACCCGAGGTCGGGGTCGAGGTTCGACAGCGAGATGAGCATGATCTCGGTGGACAGGATGAGGTCGGTGCGCACCGCGCCCGAGATGAGCTTCTTCTCGTCGCGCGGATGGTCCTCGTCGAGCGCATGGTGGTGCCCGAACCACTCGGTGACCTTCTCCGCGCCTTCAAAGCACAGGTACACGCCGCCGATGATGAGCAGGAACGGCAGCACCCACGGCGCGAACGCCGTCAACAGGAGCGCGATGGGGATGATGATCACGAACTTGTTGAAGAGACTGCCCTTGGCGATGTTCCACACGACCGGCAGCTCGCGGGCGGGCGTGATGCCCTGCACGTACTGCGGGGTGACGGCGGCGTCGTCGATGACGACGCCCGCCGATTTGGCTGAGGCCTTGAGCGCGGCGGTGAGGATGTCGTCGACGACGGCGAGCAGGCCAACGGGCACGGTGTTCTCCTAGGTGTTCTGTCGCCGCGCGGAACGCAGCAGACAGAGCATACCCGGGGTGCGCGAGAGCCCGCCGGTCCGGTGGAGACCCTCGATTCGCGGCCGTAGGCTGGCCGGATGCGTGACCGTGCGGTGCCCAATCTCCCGTCCCGAGACTTCGACGCGCTGTACGCGGCCATCCTGGCGACGGGCGTGCCAGAGACGCGTGTCGGGTTCCCCCGCCTGCATCCGGTCGCCCGGGAAAGGTGGGGTGGCAGGGTCGGCTATCTCGTCGACATCGACGGCACGCAGCTCAACCTCATCGGAGAGCGATGAGCAACCGCCCGATCGCGCAGCTGCCCGGCGCGGCTCGGATGCTGTGCCTCAGCCGCCGCGACGGCGAGATCTGCACGAGACGGGCCGGGCACGCGGGCCTGCACAATCGAACCGGCTCGAGCATCCTGTGGAGCGACGTGAACGCCGATGCGCCGCACTGCCCGGGAAGCGGAACCCAGGCCGCTCCCGCGCCGCCGCTCGCCAACGGCTTCCCGCACGGCAGGGCGATCTGCCCGGTCTGCTTCGCCTTCGTGACTCTTGAGGGTGGCGAGCTCGCCGAGCACGACTCCTGGCGCGGAGACCCCAGCCGGGAGGAAGCAGACCAGCGACGCGAATGGATGAACACGCACGGGTGGTGAGGTTCGCTCTCCTACGTACCCTCCGTGCTCAGTAGGCTCTGCGCTCAGGCCGAGCGATCCCCCGAGGCGGCCCTCCCCCGACCCCCTTGGAGTGCGCCGATGAGCGGCCGAACCGACGACCTCGCCCAGACTGCCCCGAAACCCAGCTGGAAGGCGTTCTGGGAGCGGAGCGGGTGGTGGAAGGCCGTCGTGCTCGTCGTGGCCTACTACGTGCTCTACCAGCTGGGCGGATTGCTGTTCCTGCCCTTCTAGGACGGCCTTGAGCCCAGCTCGGCAGGCGCGATCATCGTCGGCTTCGCACTTCCGATCGCCCTGGGTGGCCTCCTCCTCGTGGCCTTCGCGCTCTCGCTTGGCTGGCTGCGCGAGCTGTTCGCGCCGCAGCCCATCCGGGGCAGGGGGTGGATGTGGATCGCCGTCGCGGTGGTGCTGGTCTTCAACGCGCTCCGGTTCGCGGCGCTCGACTACGACTCGGCCGGACTCGACCTGGTCGCGGCCTGGCTGGTCGCGGGGTTGTGCATCGGCTTCGCCGAGGAGGTACTCACCCGCGGTACGTCGTGAACCTCATGCGCAAGGCGGGCCATTCGGAGATCGCGACGGCGACCGTGTCAGCGGCGCTCTTCGCGGCGATGCACTCCTCGAACGTGCTCACCGGTCAGAGCGTGTTCGCGACTGCAATCCAGGTGCTCTACACGTTCGCGTTCGGCATCTGCATGTACCTCGCGCTCCGCGTCACGGGTAACCTGATCTGGCCGATCCTCCTGCACGCGACCACCGACCCGAGCGTCTTCCTGCTCACCGCGCATCCTGGTACCGGGCCGCTGACGACGTTCGCCGGGTTCGGCAACATCGCGGTGATCCTCTTCGGCCTCGTGGCGACCGTCTTCATCCGCGGGCGGGTCACCCCTGCATCGCAGCCTTCCAATGAGCACGATGCACAGCGGTCGCGCTGACGGCAGCAGAAAGGCCCCGACTCCCCTGCAAACACAGGGAAGTCGGGGCCTTTCAGATGGCGGTGACGGTGGGATTTGAACCCACGGTAGAGTCGCCCCTACACAACATTTCGAGTGTTGCACCTTCGGCCGCTCGGACACGTCACCGTGGGGAATCTTAGTACAACCCATGGGGTCGAACGCAAATCGGCGGTCGACGACGGCGCGTCAGGCGGGCGCCCGTGGTTCGACGAGCCGCACCGCCCCCGGGTCCACCCGCACGTCGAGCGTGCACGCGTCCCGACCCGGCCCGCGCAGCTCCTCCCCGTCGGCGTACACGAGAACGCCGGCCGGCGCCTGCACGCGGATGCGCCGCATCCGCTCAAAGGAGACGGCGGGCAGCCGCGTGTGCAGGCCCACCATCGCAAGGGGAAACAGGGTCAGCAAGCCGAGCTTCGAGAGCCGTCCGACGACGAAGAGGTCGAGGGCGCCGTCGTCGATGACCGCGTGCGGCGCGACCCTGATGCCGCCGCCGATCGAGGACCCGTTTAAGATCGTGAGCAGTTCGGCAGCGACGGCGCGCGTGGGACCACCGTCGACCGAGACGCCGAATTCAAGGGGCGAGAAGCTCCGCACCGAATCCAGCAGCGCGGCGACATAGCGGGCGGTGCCGGGCAGGCGCCGGAGTTCGTTCGCTCGACGGTTCACAACGGCGTCAAAGCCGATGTTCACCGAGTTGAGGGCGACGTGCTCGACACCGTCGAGGGCAAGGCGCACCACGTCGACCTCGCGAACGCCGGCGTCACCGGTGCGCAGGGCTGTCAGCATCCGCTCGATCCCGACGGCCTGCGCCCCACGCGGGATCCCGGCGCCGCGCGCGAAGTCGTTGCCGGTACCTGCTGGCACGATCCCGAGCGGCACTCCCGTGCCCGCGACGAGACCCGCCCCCAGAGAGACCATGCCGTCGCCGCCCATCACGACCAGCGCATCCACGCCGCCCGAATGCGCGAGCTCGGCGACGACTCGGCTCCGGAGCTCCGGCATGGAGCCGGAGGTCACCAGCACCACCTCGAGGTCGGGCAGCGGACCGCCGTCCACTCCCCCGGTCAGCCTGCGGCCGAGCTCGGCGGGTGCACCTCGCCCCGCCGACGGGTTCACGGCGTACACCACGCGACGCGCTGACACGCCTCGATCCTGCCGGAACCGCGCCGCGCGCGCTACTTCAGACCCGTGTTGGCGATGCCCGTCGTCACCTGTCGCTGGAAGAAGAGGAACAGCACCACGATGGGCAGGATGCTGACGACGCTCATCGCGAGGATCAGGTTGAACGGCACCGTCTCCTCGGCGTTGAACCGGGCGAGCGCCACGGGCAGCGTGTACACCGACTCGCTCTGCGCGACGATCAGCGGCCACAGGAAGTCGTTCCACCGCCACATGACGGACAGGATCGCGACCACCGCGAGCGCGGGCCGGCAGATGGGGAGCACGATGGACGCGAAGATGCGGAACTCGCCCGCGCCGTCGATGCGGGCGGCCTCGATGAGCTCGTCCGGGATCGAGAGCATGTACTGGCGCAGGATGAACACGCCGGTCGGGGTCGCGGCCGCCGGGATGATGAGGCCCGACAGCGAGTTCACGAGGCCGAGGGATGCGACGACCTGGTAGACGGGGATGAGGATGACCTGCAGCGGGATCATGATCGTCGCGAGGGTCACGATGAACAGGAACGTCTTGCCGCGGAAGTTGTACTTCGCGAGGCCGTACGCGGCCATGGAGTTCACGGCGAGCGTCAGCACCGTCGCGGCGATCGTGACGACGACGCTGTTCAGCAGGTAGCTGCCGAAGCTGAAGCGGGTGAGCGCCTCCGTGTAGTTCGTGAAGGCCCACGACGACGGGAACGGGGTGCTCGCGCCCGCGGCCAGTTCCGGCTGCGTCTTGAACGACCCGAGCAGGAGCCACACGATGGGGATGAGGGCGAGGAGCGCGAACGTGATGAGGATCACGACGCGCAGCGCGTCCGTGGAGGTGACGCGCTTCGAGCTCGTCGTGGTCCACGTCGGCTTGCCCGGCTTCTGGGTGTCGACCGAGTTCAGGAGGGCCGTGTCCGTGGTCATACCGCGTCTCGCTTTCGGCCGATGAAGTAGTTGACGAGCGTGATCGAGAACACGACGAGGAACAGCAGCACGCTGCCTGCGGCGGCGAGTCCGTACCGGATGGGCGACACGAAGGCGTTCTCGTAGATGTACTGCACGATGAGGGTGGTCGCCCCGATCGGGCCGCCGCCCGTGAGTGTGAAGATGTAGTCGAAGGCTTGGAAGCCGTGGATGGTGGCGAGCACCACCACGACGAGGACGCTGGGCTGCAGCAGGGGCAGGGTGATGCCCCAGAACTGCTGCCACCGCGACGCCCCGTCGATGGAGGCCGCCTCGTTCAGGGTGGGGTCGATGCTCTGCAGCCCGGCCATGAGGATGAGCATGTAGAAGCCGGCCTGCAGCCAGACGCCGACACCGATGATGGCGACCATCGCCCACGGCGCCTCGACGAGCCACGGCACGGCTGGGATGCCGAGCATCCCGAGCCCCGTGTTCACGAGCCCGCCTTCGCGTTCGAGCATCCAGTTCCAGACGAGGCCCGCCACGACCGGAGACACGAGCACCGGGATGAAGAACACGGCCCGGAAGAACGCGCGCCCGCGGAGCTGCTGTTCGACGAGCACGGCGAGCAGGATGCCCAGGACCACGGAGAGGGCGACGTACGCGACCGCGTAGACCGCCGTCTGCGCCACCACGCCCCAGAACTCCGGGTCGGTGAGGATGCGCGTGTAATTGCCGAGCCCCTCCCGCCGGAACGTGCGTCCGTTCGACGAGGAGTACAGGGAGTTGTTGAACCCGTTGATCGCCGGCCAGATCGTGAAGACGCCGAAGATCGCCATGTTGGGGAGGAGGAAGAGGTACGGCGCGAGGCGCAACTGCCACGGCTTCTTCGACCCGGGCTTCCGCTTCCCGGGCCCATCCGGACCGGGTGGCTGGACGACGCGCTGTGCGTCGGTCGTGGTGCGGAGGTCGGCGGTCACGGCTGCAGCTCCTTGACGAGCTGCTCGGACTTCGCCTTCAAGTCGGAGATCGCCGTGGTCGTGTCCTTCTCCCCTGCGACGACAAGCGCGAGCTCGTCGACCAGCTCGAGCGAGGCACCCGTGTACGACGGCTGGCTGTTCGCCTCGTACCCGAGGTCCGGGGTGCGGGCGAGGTCGGCGAAGAACACGTCCATGTCCTCCTGGCGCACCGGGTAGTGCACGCCGCGCTCGGTGAGGTCGACGCGCGTGGGCAGGAAGCCTCCGGCGACGATGAACTTCTGCTGCGCCTTGGTCGTGTTCATGTACTGCACGAAGAACGCGCCGAGCGCGGGGTTCGGGCCCTCCGCGAGCGCGCCCATGTACTTCCCGCCGGGGAAGCCGCCGCACTCGTCGGCGCACGGATTCGGCGCCGCGGCCCACGTGAAGTCGGCGTTGTCGGCGAACTGCCCCACCTGCCAGTTCCCGGACAGGTACACGGGCGTCTGCTGCGCCAGGAAGATGTCGTTCGCGCCCTCGTAGCGGCTGCCGGAGCCGAGCCAGAAGTCGCGCGGCATGCGCCCATCCGCCATCATGTCGACGAGCGGCTGGAGCGCCTCCACCGCCTTCGCCTCATCGAGGACAGCGCCGTCGTCGCCGACGAGCGCGGTGCCGTACTGGCTGAGGACCGTGCTGACGCGGTGCCCGGACTTGTCGATCGCGAAGGCGTACTCCGTGTCGGTCGCCTCCTGCACCTTCGTGGCCGCGTCGATCATCTCGTCCCACGTCCAGGGGTCCTCGGAGTCGGGCAGCGGCACACCGGCCTCGTTGAAGAGGTCGACGTTGATGAACGGCCCGTTGAGCGTCAGATCCGACGGCACGGCGAGCATCTCCCCGTACTCCCCGAGCACGCCCTTCACGGGGCCGTCGACGAACTCCTCGGCGTAGTCCTCGCCGAGGTAGGTGCGCAGGTCGAGCAGGTCGGCCCGGAAGTCGGTGAGGCCCGTGAGCCGCACGACGTCCGGTGCGTTGCCGCCCGAGAGCCTGGCCTGGACACTCGTGACGAGGTCGGAGTACGGCAGCACCTCGAGGTTCACGGTCACGTCGTACTCCTCCTCGAAGGAGGCGATGAGCTCGCGCGTCGCGGCCTCGTCCGGGCCGTCGGTGAAGTAGACGTAGCTCAGGCTCTGGCCGGCGAAGTCGGCCGGGTTGACCTTCTGCACCTCCAGGGTGCCCGCCTCGCCAGGCCCATCCTCGATGATCGGGCCGGGGGCGCATCCTGCGAGTCCCGTCATCGCCGCCAGCGCGAGCAGGGCGGTCATCGTGCGGGCGCGCGTTCGCATCGTCATCGATCCTCCAGACGTGGCTCCCCGCGACGTGGGGGTGCACGCAAGGGGCGCGTACGGCGGTGAGCCTCCCCAGGATAAGGACTCTTCGCCGTGAGCGCGTGCTGGGCTCGGTTGTCGGTGGTCGCACCTAGCCTTGACGCATGCCTCCCAAGACCAAGCAGCAGCCAGCGTTCAAGTGCACCGAATGCGGTGCCGCGTCGCTGAAGTGGTTCGGGCAGTGCCCGGAGTGCCAGGCCTGGGGCACGCTCGTCGACCGCTTCGAATCGCAGACGGCCGGGCGCATCCAGGCCGCCACGATCAGCGAGTCGCGTGCAGCACGCCCCATCACCGAGTCACCCGTCGACAACGTCGCGCACCGCCCGACGGGGATCGGCGAGTTCGACCGAGTCCTGGGCGGTGGCCTCGTCCCCGGTGCCGCCATCCTGCTGAGCGGCGAGCCCGGCGTCGGCAAGTCGACGATCCTCCTCGAGCTCGCCTCCCGGGTCGCGGCGAAGGGCACCACCGTGCTGTACGCGTCCGCCGAGGAGTCGGTGAACCAGGTGCGGATGCGCGCGCAGCGCACCAACGCCCTGCACGACACCCTGTACCTCGCGAGCGAGACCGACCTGTCGACCGTGCTCGGACAGATCGAGCGCCTCGACCCCGGCCTCATCATCGTCGACTCCGTGCAGACCGTCGCGAGCGACACCGTCGACTCGCTCGCGGGGCAGCCGAGCCAGGTGCGCGAAGTCGCGTCCGCCCTCATCCGCGTCGCCAAGACCAGGGGCGTGCCCGTCATCATCGTCGGCCACGTCACGAAGGACGGCACCATCGCCGGCCCGCGCCTCCTCGAGCACCTCGTCGACGTCGTCGCCCACATCGAGGGCGACCGCCACACGGCGCTGCGGTTCGTGCGCACGATCAAGAACCGCTTCGGCCCGACCGACGAGGTCGGCTGCTTCGAGATGACCGGCGAGGGTATGACCGAGGTGCCAGACCCGTCCGGCCTGTTCCTCAGCGAGCGCCCGGAGCCGGTCAGCGGCACGTGCGTCACCGTCGCGCTCGAGGGCCGGCGCGCGCTCCCGGTCGAGATCCAGGCGCTCGTGCAGAAGACCAACGCCCCCAACCCACGCCGGGTCACGAACGGCGTCGACACGAGCCGCGTCGCGATGCTGCTCGCCGTGCTCGAGCGGCGCACCAAGCACAAGCTCTCCGAATACGACGTCTACGTCTCCACCGTCGGCGGGGTGAAGCTCCAGGAACCGGCGGCCGACCTCGCCATCGCCATCGCCATCGCCTCCTCCATCCGCAACCGTCCGGTCCGCGACGGCACCGTCGTCTTCGGCGAGGTCAGCCTCGCCGGCGAGATCCGCCGCGTCGCATCGGCGAACCTGCGCGCGGCTGAGGCCAAGCGCATGGGCCTCGCACACGTCGTCGACCCTTCGATCGGGAGCATCGACCGCGCCCTCACCGCCGCGCTCGGCAACTGACCGAGGCCGCCCCGCGGCGCCCACTCGCGATCCTGCGCGGCTGCCAGCGTGCGAGGGAACGGCTGGGCCCTCCTGGAGCAGGCACGCGAAAGGCCCGGAGCAGTTGCTCCGGGCCTTTCGCGAGTCAGCCGAAGGCCGACTCAGTGCTGTGTCCGAGGACTACGCGTCGCTGCCTGCGCGGCGACGAAGCAGCATCGCGGCTCCACCGGCGACGAGGAGCGCAAGCGCGCCGGCGATCGCGGCGAACATCGCGGTCTCGTCGGAGCCGGTCGTGGCGAGATCGCCACCGTCTGCCGCAGGCGTCGTCGCGGTCGGAACCGGCGCTGCCGTTGCAGTCGCGGTCGGCACAGCCGTGGCGGTCGGCTCAGCCGTGGCGGTGGGCGCTGCCGTGGCCGTGGGCTCCGGCGTCGCGGTCGGCTCGACCAGCGGGGGGACGATGACCGGCAGGGACACGCTGGCACCCGACTGGCTGGCGAGGAACGCGAGACGCGACTCCGAGGTCTCCGAGATGCCGTTCTCCGGAACCGTGAAGGTGAACTCGACCTGGTTCGGCGTCGCGAGGTCAACCGTCTGCGCGCCGAGCTCCATCTGACCGATCCAGCCGACGATCGACAGGTTCTGCGTGAACCCCAGCGAGGTCAGGTTGAACTTGCCGACGGAGAGCGTGTAGGTCTCCCCGGCGACGAACGTGTTGTTCTCGGGCAGGCCGACGATCTCGAAGCCGTTGCGCTTCGTGTCCGGCGTGACGCCCTCCGGGGAAGCCGAGGTCTCGCCGCGGATCCAGGTCACGAACGCGTCGAGGTCGATGAGGCCCGTGTCCTGCACGCCGACGTTGTTCGCCAGCGAGTGGAAGTTGTCACGGCCTGCCGCGAGGAACGTTGGCATGACGAGGTTGTAGGTCTCGTCCGGCTGGACGGGCTCGTCGTTGATGGAGAGGCCCACGATGCGGTCCATGCGGGGACGCGAGCTGTCGAAGATGTACGTGAAGTTCTCGCTCAGGCCGAGCTGCAGGTAGGGGCGCGAGGGCACTTCGCCGCTCGCGGTCAGCTGCCACTGCTCCTCGAGCACGTTCTTCACGTCGACGCCCTTGAGGGAGACGACCGAGAGGTTGTTCGCGAACGGGATGACCGTCGCGGCCTCCTTGTAGGTGATCTGGCCGTCGTTGTCGAGCAGGTCAGCGCGCAGGCCACCCGGGTTCATGATGGCCGCGTCGACGTCGCGTCCAGTGGCTGCCACCGTCTCAAGCATCGACTGCGAGATGATGCCGCCGAGCGACGACTCCTCGGCGCGGTTGTCACCGGTCGTGACGACGCCGCCAGAGGTGGTGCCATCTTCAGCGACCGTCAGCGAGCCGGGCTCGTAGTCCTTGCCGCGCGACAGGTCGCCGGTCTGCGTGCCGATGACCTCGGCACCGAGCACGTCAGCCTCGGCGACTGCGGCGTCGCGGATCGTGCGGATCTCCGCGAGGCGCGGGTCGGAGGCGATGCTCGCGGGCGCCGGGTTGGTGGCGCCCTCTTCCTCTGCGTCGAACGTGTCGAAGCTCGGGACGACCGAGCTGTCAGACTTCGTCACGTTGCCGGACGCGTCGACCGTGAGCACGACCTGCGCGATGTTCTCCGCGTACTGGCCGGCCTGGATGACGGGACGGGTGGATGCGCCGTTCGGCGCGTCGTAGGCGTACTCGCGGTGCGTGTGCGCGTTGAAGATCGCGTCGACCTCAGGAGCCGTGTCCTCGACGATGTGACGGAAGGTGTCCGACTGCTCGTTGTCAGCGATCGGCGCGTCGTCGAGCGGAGCACCCTCGTGGTACGAGGCGACGATGATGTCGGCGGCGTTACTCGCGGTCAGCTCGGCAGCGACCTCGTTGACCGCTTCGACGGGGTCGCCGAAGGTCACGCCGGCGATCCCAGCTGGCGAGACGAGGGCCGAGGTCTCCTCGGTGACGGCGCCGATGACGGCGACCTTGAGGCCGTTGACCTCGAAGATGGCGTGCGTATCGAACGGGTGCGAGCCGTCTGCGAGCGTGACGTTCGCCGCCAGGTCGGGGCCGTCGGTCGCCGAAGCGAGGCGACCCGTCGCGTCGTCGATGCCCTTGTCGAACTCGTGGTTGCCCTGCGTCCAGGCATCCACGCCCATCGTGTTGAGCACGTCGATGGTGGGCTGGTCCTGCTGGATGGAGGACTCGAAGAGGCTCGCGCCGACGGCGTCGCCGTTCGAGATGACGAGGCTGTTCTCCTCGCCGAAGCCCTGCTGCGCCTGCAGCACTGTGGCGGCGAAGAGGTCGGCGTCGAGGAAGCGGCCGTGGAAGTCGTTGAAGCCGACGAGGTTGATCTGCTTCGCGCCCGCGGTGGGCTCGATGAAGCTTGGGGAGAGCACGGCGGCCCCCGCTGGGGCCGCGAATGCGGAAACAAGAGCTGCCGTGCCGAGAACGGCGGCGGCAGCTGTTGCACGCTTGCGAGTGGGCGTCGTCATGAGTCTCCTGGCGATCGACGGAGGGAAAGAATCGTGCGGAACGAGCCGATGGTCTCAGCTCACACTGTCTTCAAGGTTAACGTTCAGGGGATTATCGCGAAACCCCGTCGCCAGGTCTCGGGTCAGTCCAGGACGAAGGTCGCGGGCTGCGAGGCGATGCCGTTGACGCTCACGACAAGCTGGTAGTAGGCGCCCCCAGCGACCGCATCCGCCCGATCGGTGCCGCATGTATCGAGCGACGAGCGCTCGCGCACCCAGCTGATGGGAGGTGCCGTGATCGACTGGCCCGCGCCGATCGTGACGATCTCGTCAGCCGGGTCGGTCTGGCAGTGCGACGAGACCCAGATGACGTCGGCGCCGCTCGAGATGGTGTACACCTGCACGGCAGTGCCGACGTTCATGACGCACGGCTCCGCGCCGGTGTTGGCGATCGAGAGCGAGAGCTGCGGCTGGACGTCCGGCGCGTAGCTGGTGGCGTCGAGCACCGCAGACACGACCAGCTCCGGTGCCGCGCACTCGGCCGGTCCCGTCGGTGTGGGCGTGGGGGGCGGTGTGGCGGCGGGTGACTCACCCGTCTCGGCCGACGCCGATTCGCTCGCGGCAGCGGACGGGGAAACGGATGCGGATGCGCCGCCCTGCTCGTCTCCTCCGGCCCCGACGAGACTCGAGACGCCCCAGATCAGCAGGCCGATCACCAGCACGCAGAGGATGAGGAGCGCCAGCCGCCGACGGCGGTAGACGGCCTTGCTTGGTCTGCGGGTCGAACTCACTCGCCAAGGGTACGGACCCGGTCCTGCGACTCCCGTGAGGCGCACCGGCAGCCGTGGCGAAGCGGCCGGCTGAGGAGGTCGGTGACGCGCTCAGAGCACCTTCAGCATGCGCGTATTGCCCAACGTGTTCGGCTTGACGTGAGCGAGGTCGAGGAACTCGGCGACACCCTCATCCGGGGACCGCCGCATCATCTCGTACGTCTCCGCGTCGACGATCTGCTCACCCACCACCACGAAGCCGTGCCGTTCGAAGAAGCTCGTCTCGAAGGTCAGGCAGAAGAGGCGCTCGAGGCCCAGGTGGCGCGCGTCCGCCATCAGGCGATCCAGGATCACATGCCCGACGCCGGTGCCGCGCACGGAGTCAGCGGTCGCGATGGTGCGCACCTCACCCAGGTCGCGCCACAGCACGTGCAGAGCCCCGCACCCCACCAAGCGGCCCCGCTCATCCACAGCGACCCGGAACTCCTGCACCGCCTCGTAGAGCGTGACGAGCTCCTTCCGCAGCAGCACATTGCGGTCGACGAGCGGCTGGATCAGCTCGCTGATACCCACGATGTCGTGCGTGGTGGCCCGCCTGATGGTGATCTCCTGCATCCGTCAAGCCTACGCGCGAGCACCTGGCCGGGAAGCCGGGCGCGACAGCACGGGTAACATCCAGGGCATGCGCCTTGGAGTTCTCGACGTCGGATCCAACACCGTCCACCTCATCGTGGTCGACGCCCACCCCGGCGCGAAGCCCGTGCCCGAGACGTCGCAGAAGAGCATCCTGCGCCTCATGCGGTACCTGCAACCAGACCGCTCGATCTCCGACGAAGGCGTCGCCAAGATCATGGACGCCATGCACCGGGCCGCCGACGCCGTCAAGAAGAGCAAGCTCGACCACTTCATGCCGCTCGCGACCAGCGCCATCCGCGAATCCAAGAACGGGCCCGAACTGCTGAAGCGCATCCACAAGGAGACCGGCATCGACCTGCAGGTCATGACCGGCGAAGAGGAGGCCAGGACGACGTTCCTCGCCGTCCGCCGCTGGTTCGGCTGGGCAGCCGGTCGGATCATGCTCGTCGACATCGGCGGCGGCTCCCTCGAACTGGCCGTCGGCGACGACGAGCTCTCCGAACACGCCATCTCCGTGCCGCTCGGCGCGGGACGCAGCACCGTCAACTTCCTCCACAACGACCCGCCCACCGAAGACCAGGTGGATGAGCTGCGCAAATACGCGCGCAAGCTCATCAAAGAAGCAGCGGAGACGTTCGAAGGCGCCCGCCCAGACCAGTTCGTCGGCTCGTCGAAGACCATCCGCTCCCTCGCCCGCCTCGCCGGCTCGTCCATCGACGGCATCGGAGCCGGGCAGCGCACGACCCTGCAGAAGTGGCAGCTCGACGACTGGGTGCCGCGGCTCGCGAAGCTGCACTCGGAGGCGAGGCCCGCACTGCCCGGAATCACGACCGACCGCGCGCTGCAGATCGTCGCAGGCGGCGTCGTCCTGTCCGAGGTCATGCACGTCTTCGACATCAGCCAGCTCGACGTGTCCCCATGGGCCATGCGCGAAGGCGTGCTGCTCGACTACCTCGACCGCCTGCCGCGGTAGGTCAGCGCGTCGCGCATCCTCCCCATTCGGGATGCAGAACTCACTTCGCTGCAGGAAGGTTCCCCAAACGAAGCGACTCTTCCATCCCGAGACTTCGGCATGGGTGTCGACGCGGGCTCAGCGCCGTCGACGCGGGCCCTGCCGTTGGCGCCGCTGACGCGGGCCCTGCTACTAGCGCCGCTGACGCGGCACGTGCTTCGGGATCTGCCAGCCCATGAGCGCCGCGCCGACGAAGCCGAGCACGCCGAGCATCCCCGACGTGAACGAGATCGACACCAGCGCCGTCGCGGCCGCAACGATCACGGGGACCGACGCCGCCGACGAATCAGTGATCAGCCGCCACGCGCCAAGGAACGGGGCCGGATCCTGCCGCGGCGCGAGATCGGCGCCGAGGGTCATGAGGATGCCAGAGCCGATGCCGTTCGCGAAGCCGAGCCAGATCGCGAGCACCGTGAACCACAGCTGAGAGGCATCACCGGCGAGGTCGTGGGTGAACGCCAGCGCGAGGAAGCCCGAGCCCAAGCCGAGCAGCGCCGGGACCGCACCCCAGACACGGCCGAATCGATCCATGACCCAGCCCGACACGAAGAAGAGGGCGAAATCCACACCCGCGCTCGCACCGATGACCAGCACGGCCGCTGCGGTATCCATCCCGATCGAAAGCGCCCAGAGCGGCAGCATCACGTTGCGGGCGGCCCTGAGCGCGGCCATGATGCCGGCCCCGATCCCGAGGCGAACGAGCACGCCGGCGTTCACCCGGATGGTGGCGAAGACGCCCAGCCGCTTCGGTGGCAGCACTCCGACGTCCCCGACGCCAGCGTCCGCCACCGCCTTCGCGGAGTGCGCGGGCCGCGCGACCGTCTCGGGGTCGGGCGCGAAGATCAGGATGAGGGCGGCGATGGCCCCGCAGACGATGAACACCCAGAACCCGTACTGGGGCGCATCGAACAGCACGAGGATGCCGGCGATGATGAACGGGCCGACGAAGAACCCTGCCCGGAAGACCCCGCCGAGCGTCGACAGCACGCGCGCCCGGTAGCGCAGCGGCACGTAGGTCGTGAGGAACGCGTGACGTGCGAGGTTGAAGTTGGCGGCCGAGATGCCGATGATCACGACCCCGACAAGCAGCATCCAGGGCGCTACGGCAAACGCGCACAGCAGGATGCCGATGAGGCTCACTCCGAGCGCGGCGAGCATCGCGCGCTTCTCCCCCAGCCGCTGAACGACGGCACCGGCAGGCAGGTCGCCGATCATCTGACCGATCATGAGCGAACCCGCGATGAAGCCGGCGAACTCGATCCCCGTGCCGAGCGAGACGGCGACGGTCGGGATGATGGGGATGATCGCGCCCTCGCCGATCGCGAAGACGAACGATGGCAGGAGCGCCAGCAGGGTCACCTGCGTGAGCGTCGCCTCCTTCTTCGGCTTGCCGTTCGGCGAGGAAGAGGGGGATGCAGGCACGCCCTCCAGCGTAAGCCCGCGATGCCACCGGCCGTGGCACACTGCACCTCATGAACTTCGGGTGCCGCAACTCACAACACCGTGCCATTGACGACAGTGTGCGTCACACACTATAGTGTGATTTATGAGCGATGACGAGACCCACGACATCCACCTGCAGGAGCTCCGCAGGGGCACCGTCGTGCTCGCCTGCCTCCGCCTCCTCGCCGAACCCGGCTACGGCTACGGCCTCCTCGAAGCGCTGCAATCCCGTGGCTTCGACACCGACGCGAACACCCTCTACCCGCTTCTTCGCAGACTCGAGAAGCAGGGACACCTCACGAGCGAGTGGAACACCGACGAGGCCCGCCCTCGCAAGTTCTACCGCGCGAGCCCGGCAGGTACAGCGCTCGCGACCGCGATGACCGCAGAATTCCGCTCCCTCGCCGAGGCGATCGAGCATCTCCCAGAAGGGGCCTGACATGACCGCCATCAACGACACCCTGACCGAGCGCTACGTCAGCGCCTCGATGCGCACCGTCCCCGACGACCAGCGCGCCGACCTCGAAGCGGAGCTGCGAGCGTCCATCCAGGACCTCGTGGATGGACGCACCGAAGCCGGCGAAACCGCCAGCGCCGCCGAGATCGCCGTCCTCACGAAACTCGGTGACCCGGAGCTGCTGGCAGCGAGCTACACCGACCGGAAGCTGTATCTGATCGGACCGCGCTACTACCTCATGTGGTGGCGCCTGCTGAAGGTCCTGCTGTGGATCATCCCCGCGTGCGCGGCGCTGGGGGTCGCGATCGCGCAGACGCTGCTCGGCAGCAGCGTCGGGGAGATCATCGCGGAGGTCGTGGTGATCATCCTCAGCGTGATCATGCACGTCACCTTCTGGACGACGCTCGTGTTCTTCATCCTCGATCGCACGGACACCCCCACGGGCGACGGCAAGTGGAGCGTCGATGACCTGCCAGAGATCCGCCAGACGGGGGCCGGAGCGTCCGAACTCGTGGCGTCGCTGGTGTTCCTCGTGCTCGGGACTGGTGCGATCGCGTGGGACCACTTCGTCGGATTCGTGCCGACGCAGCCAGGGTTGTCGTTCTTCGGTCAGGACCTCTGGCCGTGGTGGGCGCTGGGGTTGCTCGTGTTGTTCGTCTTCGAGGCCGTCTACAGCGTGGCCCTGTACCGGACGGGACGCGTCACGCTGCCTCTCGCCTGGGCGAACGCGGTGCTCGCTGTCCTGTTCATGTCGCTGCTGCTCACGGCGCTCGGTCGCGGCCTGCTCTTGAACCCGGACTTCTTCGCCACGGTCATCCCGAGCGCAGACAGCGCGGCGACCGTGACGACGATCGTCTCGGTCCTCGTCGCCTTCGGGGTCGTCACCACCAGCGTCTGGGACATCTGGGACGGCTTCCGGAAGGCCACACGTTAGCCAGCGGTCACGCGCCACGATGGGGGCACCGCGAGCTGCCACGGAAGGTCGCTCCGAGCCGCGGACAACACCCCTTCGGGCAGCTCGCCGAGCAGGCAGGAACAGAGGAACGCAGGCACGACGAAGCCCCCGCATCCAGTGGATGCGGGGGCTTCGGCTCGCGTACGGGTGCGGGTTACGCGGTCGGCGCGTCGCCCTCGCCTGCGTCGGCGATGATGCCCTCAGCCTGGGAGGTGACTCCGCCGGCTGCGACCGTCTCGGGGACGAGGCGCTTCGAGACGTTGAACACGAACTCGCCGTCCGGGTAGTCGACCTCGACGTGGTCGCCGGCCTTGAGCTCGCCGCGGAGGATCTTCTCGGAGAGGAGGTCTTCCACTTCGTGCTGCACGGCACGACGCAGCGGGCGGGCGCCGAGCGTCGGGTCGAAGCCGACCTTGATGAGCTTGCGCTTGGCGAGCTCGGTGATCTCGACGGTCATGTCGCGGTCGAGCATGCGCTCGCTGAGGCGACCGATGAAGAGGTCCACGATCTGCAGCAGCTCGTTGGTGGAGAGCTGCGGGAAGACGATCGTGTCGTCGACGCGGTTCAGGAACTCCGGCTTGAAGTGCTTCTTGAGCTCTTCGTTGACCTTCGACTTCATGTTCTCGTACGACACCGACGCGTCGCCTTCGAGCTGGAAGCCGACGGGACCGCCGGAGATGCCCTTCGTGCCGAGGTTGGTCGTCATGATGATGACCGTGTTCTTGAAGTCCACTACGCGACCCTGGCCGTCGGTGAGACGCCCCTCTTCGAGCACCTGGAGGAGCGAGTTGAAGATGTCCGGGTGAGCCTTCTCGATCTCGTCGAACAGGACCACGGAGAACGGCTTGCGGCGCACCTTCTCGGTGAGCTGGCCTCCCTCTTCGAAGCCGACGAACCCTGGAGGGGCACCGAAGAGCCGGGAGACGGTGTGCTTCTCGCCGAACTCCGACATGTCGAGCGAGATGAGCGCCGACTCGTCGTCGAAGAGGAACTCCGCGAGCGCCTTGGCGAGCTCCGTCTTTCCGACGCCCGTGGGGCCGGCGAAGATGAACGAGCCGGATGGGCGGTTCGGGTCCTTGAGTCCGGCGCGCGTGCGGCGGATGGTCTTGGACAGAGCGGCGATGGCTTCGTTCTGGCCGATGACCCGCTGGTGCAGGGCATCTTCCATGAAGACGAGGCGCGCGGTCTCTTCCTCGGTGAGCTTGAAGACGGGGATGCCGGTGGCCTGCGAGAGGACCTCGGCGATCAGGCCCTCGTCGACGGTGCCGGTCGACTTGACGTCGCCCGACTTCCACTGCTTCTCGAGGCGGAGGCGCTCGCCGAGCAGGTTCTTCTCGTCGTCGCGCAGGGACGCGGCGCCTTCGAAGTCCTGCAGCTCGATCGCCTGCTCCTTGTCGGCGCGGACGATCGCGATCTTCTCGTCGAGTTCGCGCAGCTCAGGCGGCGACGACAGCACCGAGAGGCGCAGGCGTGCGCCGGCCTCGTCGAGCAGGTCGATCGCCTTGTCCGGCAGGAACCGGTCGGAGACGTAGCGGTCAGCGAGGGTGGCGGCTGCGACGATGGCGTCGTCGGTGATGGACACCTTGTGGAACGCCTCGTACTTGTCGCGGAGGCCCTTGAGGATGTTGATCGTGTGCGCGATCGACGGCTCTTCCACCTGGATGGGCTGGAAGCGTCGCTCGAGCGCCGCATCCTTCTCGAAGTGTTTCTTGTACTCGTCGATCGTGGTCGCACCGATGGTCTGGAGCTCACCTCGTGCGAGGAGCGGCTTCAGGATGCTCGCGGCGTCGATCGCGCCCTCGGCGGCGCCCGCACCCACGAGGGTGTGGATCTCGTCGATGAAGACGATGATGTCGCCGCGCGTGCGGATCTCCTTGGTGACCTTCTTGAGGCGCTCTTCGAAGTCACCGCGGTAGCGGGAGCCGGCGATGAGCGAGCCGAGGTCGAGCGAGTAGAGCTGCTTGTCCTTGAGCGTCTCGGGCACCTGGCCGGTGACGATCGCCTGGGCGAGGCCTTCGACGACGGCGGTCTTGCCGACGCCGGGCTCGCCGATGAGGACGGGGTTGTTCTTCGAGCGGCGCGACAGGATCTGCATGACGCGCTCGATCTGCTTCTCGCGCCCGATGACGGGGTCGAGCTTGCCTTCGCGAGCGGCCTGCGTGAGGTTGCGGCCGAACTGGTCGAGCACGGCGGAGCCCTGGGCTGCCTGCTGCGGCTGGTCTGCGCCGGCAACAACCTGCTCTTTGCCCTGGAAGCCGCTCAGCAGCTGGATGACCTGCTGGCGCACGCGGTTGAGGTCGGCGCCGAGCTTCACGAGCACCTGGGCTGCGACACCCTCGCCCTCGCGGATCAGGCCGAGCAGGATGTGCTCGGTGCCGATGTAGTTGTGGCCGAGCTGCAGGGCTTCGCGGAGCGAGAGCTCGAGCACCTTCTTGGCGCGCGGCGTGAACGGGATGTGCCCCGTCGGACGCTGCTGCCCCTGGCCGATGATCTCCTGGACCTGCTCGCGAACGGCAGGCAGCGAGATGTCGAGGGATTCGAGCGCCTTGGCGGCGACCCCTTCACCCTCGTGGATGAGGCCGAGGAGGATGTGCTCGGTCCCGATGTAGTTGTGGTTGAGCATCTTCGCCTCTTCTTGGGCGAGGACGATCACGCGCCGGGCGCGGTCGGTAAATCTCTCGAACATCCGTTTCTCCTTCGACTCCCTGACCTCGACACCTGGCTACAGGGTCGGGGGCCGTGTACACCGAGAGTAACGGCGACCACCCCCGAAACCCTCCCCTGTTCGCCCTGGGCGTGCGCGGGACACGGATGCGCGCACGCCCAGGTCGAGGAGCCGCTAGGCGACCTGGGGACCAGTCGCGACGGGCTGCGCGAGTTCCTCTGGGGTGTCCTCCGCGGGGACCTGGGCCATGCGGAGATTTCCACCGCTCGGTGTGTAGGGAGTCGTCGCGAGGATCGCCCCATCTCCGCCGATGAGGCGACGGAACGACTGGATAGCACCGTTGATGGTCACGAAGCGGTCGATGTACGGGACGCGACTGCCGCCATCGACCTCCTGCGATTGGAAGAAGACGGCGTTCTTGAGCAGGACGCGCGATTCTGCATTCGGGGCGGGCAGCACACCCGAGTAGTTCGACCGGTAGCTGTTGTAGGCCTGGCCGTTGATGGTGATGGTGCCGACGAGGACGAGGTTGGACCAGGACCCGGCGTCTGCGCCGGTCTTCGTGAAGCCGAGTGTGCCGGCTCCGGGCCGGAAGTGGAAGACGATGTAGATGTTCGTGATGGTCGTCGTGGCGATCGCATCATTGATCCAGAGGCCTCGGACCGGGTAGGTGCCTCGTGCGTCCACTGTGACGCTCGCCCGGCCGCCGCTGCCCGGGTACGTGAACTCGATCCAGCCGTTGATGCCCGGGGTCTTGACCGGGGATGCCGCATAGGCGGGGGCCGCGACTGCTGTGGCGATGATCGGAGTCGTCCAGGCCGCAGTGCGCAGCACGGAGCGGCGGGTGGATGTGCCAGCAGCGTTGGATGCGGCGGGAACGGCTTGGGAGCTGGGGGTTTCAGACAAGGGGGAACCTCTTCGGCGCATCGGGGTAAGTGCATCCGCGCCGGAGTGGCGCGTCCTGCGCTGACAGGTCCCATCGGACGTGCCAGGCGGATCAATAGCACCCCGAGCACGGCCCCCTCAGGCGCGAAGTCACCCCGGACTTCACCCTAATTTGTAGATACAAATAAACGACTGACCATTGACCTTGTCAGCAACGAGAAAACCACCCCGGGGTTCACCCCGAGGTGGCTTGCACGCGAAGATCGAGACGGGTTAGTCGTCACTTCGGTCGCGGAGGAGCCCGAGCGACTCCGCACGACGGAGGGCCTCCGGCCGGGAATGCACGCCGAGCTTCTTGTAGGCCGAGCGCAATTGCGTCTTCACGGTGTTGGGCGAGACGAACAGCTCCTCCGCAATTCGGGCCGGCGACGCGTGCCGGGCCAACGCGTGAACCACGACTCGCTCACGCTCTGTGAACTGCGGCATCGCACTCACTTCCGGGAAGGTGGTCGCGACGTCGAGGGCGTCGAACATCGCCACATCGTCCGCGCCACCCGACTCGCGGCTCAGCGTCGCGAGCGCCTCGCGGTCGCTGTCCGGCAAGAGCAACAACGGCGAGACCAGTCCGTACTCGCGCCCGAGGCTGGAGGCGAGGCCGACCATGCTGAGGGCGACTTCCCGATCCCCCGCACGAAGCGACGCGGCGGCGCCGAGCGCGTGCACCGACATGCGCATCCTCGGAGTCTTCACGAAGTCGAGCGATCGCGACACGAGCCGCATCGATTGGTCGGCGTCTCCATCGACGAGGGCGAGCAGCGCCCTCGCGGGGAGGGTGCGGAAGTCGTCCGCCGCGTACCCGTCGAGCAGCTTGCGAGCCCTCGCGGGGCGCCCGGCTGCAAGCCACAGCACCACCAGGAACGCCTTCACCCTGAAGATCCCGAGGCTCTCGGCACTCCCCGGGGTGGCGAGTGGACCGTCGAGCATCTCCTCGACGCGTCTCGCTTCAGCGAGTGCCTCGCCCTGCGCAAGCCGCGCGAGCATGATGGGCTCCTGCAGGTGCGGCCACAGGTCGGAGGTGACGGTGTGGCGCTCGATGTCTTCGAGAGTGGCCCGAGCCAGTGCCCACTCGCGGTCCTCGAGGTATCCGTACGCGCGCGCGACGTGCCCGAACGTGCCGAGATGCCCTCGCTCGCTGGTGGCAGCCCAGGCCCCGTCATCGATCTGCGCGAGCATCGCCCGCGCCGCGGGCATGTCACCGTCGATGGCCTTATAGCCGGCCGCGTCCGAGAACGACAGGTTGCGTGAGCTCTGCGACTGCGGAACGACGAACGTGCTCGCGACGGCCGCGTGCGCCCCTTTGACATCTCCGACGAGGAAGAGGGAGAGCGCAGCACCCCGCGTGAAGACCGGAGAGAGCGTCGTCGACGAGCCTGCTGCCCCCTGCGCGGCAACGAGGTCGAGCACTTGCCGCGCGAGCTCCGCTGACTCCTGGTACCGGCCGAGCGTCCGCGACGCGAAGACCTTGAAGCAGAGGTACTCGGACCGCCGTTCCGGAGACAGGCCGTTCGGGATGCGCATCCCGGCTGCGATCTGCAGCAAAGGCTTCGCCCCGCTGCGCAGGACAGGGTTGGCGAGACGCGCGAGGCCGAGCACGAACGCGAGGATCGGGTATGCGACGAGGACCTCCTGCGGGAGGTGCCGCAGGCGCGACTCGTAGCGGTCGGTCGTGTACGCCTCGACGACCGAGAGCAGGAGGCGCGCGCAGATGCGCGAGGCGAGCTCGTAGTCCCCCACCTCGAGGGTGAGGTCGAGCGCCCCTTCCGGGTCACCGTTCCCTCCCAGCCAAGCGGAGGCGATGGAGGCCGCCCGCTTGTATTCGGCCGGCGATTCGGTGCGCAGCTCCTCGTGGAGCGCCTCGCGTAGCGCGGTCACGTACTGGAACGCACGACTCGTGCGCGTGAACGCGATATGCCTCCCGAACCCGTCGGCTTCGAGCACGCTGATGGCCGCCTCCGGGTCCGTGCCAGGGACGAGCATCCGGGCGAGGGACGAGTCGAAGTACGGGACGACGCTGGTGATGCGAGCGAAATTTGCGAGCTCGGCGTTCGGCAGCTGACCGGAGAGGTTCGTGGAGTTGAGTGCATTCTCTCGCCAGTGGGCCGCACGCGGCCCGGTCCGTGAGAGCTCGAGGACCGCGGCGCGAACCGCGATCGCGTAACCGCCAGTGGCCTCGTACACGTCTCGCGGGGTGGCGTGGTGACTGGTGCCGACGACGAGGGAGAAGAACTCGGCGACCTCTTCCTCGGTGAACTCGAGGTCGATGTTCGTGATCACCCGAACCCGCCCTTGGAGCTGCAGGCGTTGTTGGTCGAGTGCGGTGCGCCCCCGAGCGGCGACGATGGCGCGCATGCCGGGTACGTGCTCGGTGCCGCGCAGCAGGTCCTCGTCGATGACGCGTGCGAGGTCGCCGAGGCGCTCATAGCCGTCCAGGATGATCGTGAACGCCCCCTCGCCGCGCATCGCGGCGATGAGGTCTCGCTTCTCGAAGTCGTCGGAGTTGATGAGCGTGAGGAGGTCGTCCAACTGGAGGCTGGTGACGAACCCCTCTCGGAGCGCGGCGCGCGCGATCTGCTCCCAGACGCTGTTGCGTGTCGTCGTGGATGCGCCGAAGGTGACCCAGAGCAGACGCCCGGTAGCGCGGCCCGCATCGACCCACATGCGCAGCAGCGTGGTCTTGCCGTACCCGCTCGGCGCCTGCAGGAGTGTGATGCGAGCTGTGTCGTCGTCAAGCGCGCGGAGGAGCCGCTCCCTGATCAGCAGCTCACGCCTCGTTGCGTGCATCCCGTTCACCCCAGCCCAAACTTCATGAGTATTCACCTACCAAATGGGTGGTCATGACTCTAGCCCGAGAAAGCGAGTTTGACGAGATCCGGACATTTGAGCATTTGCCGGGATTTTCCCCTGCGGCAGCTATGCGCAACTCGGACAGCCCGGTTAATCCCAGGACGGGTGCGTGAAGCTGGTCAGCGCCGCGCCGCGCAGACCTGCGCCGCGGCGGTCGGGGCATTCGCGCCCTGCAGACTGGCGGCCCAGGCCATCTCGAGGTCGCGTGAGAGGTCAGGCCATTGCGAGCCCGACCAGAAGCCGCAGTCCCGCACCCCGAACTTGAGCTCGAAGACGCCGAACCCGGTGAGGTTGTTGCCCACGAAGTTGACACTGAAGTCGCGGTTGGTCTGCTGCAACTCGGGGACCAGCTGCATGAGCTCAGGCCACTCGGCGGTCTCGCGGAACGTCTTCGCCGCGTCGGCGGACTTGACGCCCTCCATGGTGTCGTCGAAAGCGGTGACGTTCACCTGGGTGCTGCCCGCCGAGGAATCGTCCACTCTCACGTGCACGCTCGCGAGCTGGTCCGACTCGTCGAACACGGCTCTCGTCTCCCGAACGAAGGCGATCTGATCAGCGGTGGGCAACGCCGACTGAACGAACTGGCCCGTCGTGAACGGGGCGAGGCCCATGAGGTCCCACTCCCCCGTCGCGGCACCGGGATCGTCGAGCGACCGGGCGGCGTCGAGCAGCTGCGCGGTGCGCGCGTCGTCGTCGTGCTCGTCGCTCGAGAGCTCGACGACGACAAGACGACCGCGAGCCGCCGAGGTGAGCGCGGGCGCGCCCGAGGCCGTCGGGGTCGCTTCCGGCGCGGAGACCATCGGCGAGTTCGTGAGAGGCGCCTCGTCCTGAGCAAACTCACCCTGCTGCGAGGCCCGGTCGGCGGAAGGGTCACCCGCGGTGTTGTCGGTGGCCTCGAACATCCCGGCCGTCACGGGCGCTGAGTAGGTGCGAGTCGAGATCGACTCGAACCCCACCGCTACGAGCTGGCGCCAGTATGCGAGCTGCGCGTGGAGTGCTTCTGGGGTCGGCAGGTCGAAGTACGAGTAGGCCGAGCCCGCGAGGCGCAGCTCGACTGCGCCCGGATACTGCCCCTGGCCGAGCTGGACGGTCGGGAACGTCGACGCGAAGTCACCGATATCGGCGAGCTCGTCGTCCGTCACGTCGTCGGTCAGCGTGACGATGAGGTCGATCTTCACGGCTCCGTCGACGGGCGGCCGGTCAAGGCTCGACGCCTCGACGCCCGGAAGTGATCGGAGGGTCTGATTGAAGGAGTCGAGGGCCGACTGGACGGCCGGGAAGGGCCCGGACGCGCATCCGGCGAGCATCGTCATCATGACGGCCGCGATAAGGGCAGGCAGGAGAGAACGCGGCATCGTCAGTACCCTCCTCCGCGTCCTCGATCCAGCACGATGCCGATCAGGTTACGCCGCGCTCCCCGGAGCTATCTGGGTGCTCCCTCAGAGCACCCGCTCGACCCACGTTGACCAGTGACCTCCAGACGAGCGCCAGGATGAGGATGCTGACCCCGAACGCGACCCAGATCGTCGCGACGATGCCGAACCCCTGGCCGATGAGCCCGCCCACGAACGTCCCGATCGCCATCCCGCCGATCATGCCGAGGAAGTAGACGCTCGACACCCGGCCGCGCATCCGGCTCGGCACGGCACGGCCCCGGATCGTGCTCGCGAGCGTTGCCCAGATGACCGTATACATGCCGAAGACGAACATGGTCGCGCCTGCGACGATGACGTTTGCTGTCGCCGCGAGCACAAGATGGAGCACGGTCTCGAGCGCGAGGCAGGCGCGTATGAGGCTCGTATAGGAGAACCGACGCTCGAGGCGGGCATAGAACGCCGTGCCCACCAGCCCACCTAGCGCCGAGACGGCGAGCAGGAGGCCGTATCCGGCGTCGTCGAGCCCCAGGCGCTGCTTCGCGTAGAGCACGAGCACCCCGTACGTCATTCCGTAGGTGATGTTGAAGGCGAAGAGGATGATCGCGAGCGTGCGCACCGGCGGGTTCTGCCACAGCCAGGCGAAGCCCTTGGCGATGTCGCGGCGCACGCGTGCGACCGAGCGCACCGTCTCGATCGGCCCCGTCGTCGCCGTCGAGACCGGTGGCGATGTGATGCGCGAGACCAGGACCACGGCGAAGAGCAGTGCCACGACCGTCACGCCGTACGGGATCGCGTGCGCCGCGGCGAACAGCGCCCCGCCGATCGCGGGTCCGGCCAGCTGGTTCATGACGGTCTGGCTCGCGATGAGTCGCGAGTTCCCGATGCCGAGCTCCTTCGAGGGCACGAGGTCCGGCACGATCGAGGTCCACGCGTTGTCGGTGAACACCTCGGCCGAGCCGACGAGGAACAGGGCGACGTAGAGGACCGGCAGGTTGATGGTGTCGGTCAGCACAAGCGCGCCGATGATCGCCAGCATCAGGACTCTGCTCAGAGCCCCCGCGACGATGATCGCGACGCGAGGAAGACGGTCGGCGACGACACCGGCGAAGAGACCGAACACGAGCCACGGGAGCTGCTGGACGACGAGCGCGAGCGAGACGAGCAGCGGGTCACGGGTGAGGCTCGCGACAAGCAGCGGCCCCGCCGCGATGAGGATGCCGTCGGCGAGGTTCGAGAACAGCGAGGAAGACAACAGGAACCGGAACGGCGCGCCGAGCGGCTTGGGCGACGCCCAGTTGAGCAGGAATGACATGGGCCGGGTCCAGACGACGAGAACTGACCCCCTCGTCAGCGAGGAGGTCAGGATGGAGAGGAAGAAGGGGTGCTAGCTGTTCGCGTCGAGCTGCGGAAGGCCGAGGCGGGCGCGTTCTTCGCGCTCGATCTTGTCGGCCATGGCACGCTCGCGGCGATCGCCGGAGAGGATCGACGTCAGGATCCAGAAGAACGCGGCCCCGATGATCACCGTCGGGATGATCGACCAGAGTGCGTTGAGGAAGAAGTCCATGATGGAAAGAGTCTACGCGATCCCCTCTCCGCCCCGGCGAGTCTGGGATCGACCGCCCGTCTGTCGGTGGGTCCACCTAGGCTGAGGGCATGGTCGATCGCTCGAACGTCGAATGCTGGCTCACTGACATGGATGGCGTGCTCGTGCACGAGCAGGCGGCGCTGCCCGGCGCGGTGGAGCTGTTGGCGCAGTGGCAGTATGACGACACCCCGTACCTGGTGCTCACGAACAACTCCATCTTCACGGCGCGAGACCTCGCAGCCCGACTGCGCGCTGGTGGCATCAACGTGCCGGAGGATCGACTCTGGACCTCGGCGCTCGCGACGGCGGACTTCCTGAAGCAGCAGCTGCCCGGTGGCTCGGCGTTCGTGATCGGCGAGGCCGGCCTCCTGACTGCCCTGCACGAGGCCGGCTACATCATGACCGAGACCGACCCGGACTTCGTGGTCGTCGGCGAGACGCGCAACTACTCGTTCGATGCCATCACGAAGGCGATCCGCCTCATCGGCAACGGCGCGCGCTTCATCGTCACGAACCCGGACGCGACCGGTCCGAGCGCGGACGGCCCGTTGCCAGCGACGGGTGCGATCGCGGCGCTCATCACGAAGGCCACGGGCCGCGAGCCCTACGTGGTCGGCAAGCCGAACCCGATGATGTTCCGCTCGGCGCTCAACAAGATCGGTGCCCACTCGCACAACACGGCCATGATCGGCGACCGGATGGACACCGACATCGTCGCGGGCATGGAGGCTGGCCTGCACACCGTGCTCGTGCTGACGGGCATCAGCGATCAGCGCGAGATCGAGCGGTACCCGTTCCGCCCGGACGAGATCATCTCGGGCGTTCACGAGCTGGTTCGCAGCGAGCCCTCCTGACCTTCGACAACCCAGATACCTAGGCCAACTAGCGATTTCTCGCAGCTCGCGTACCATTGACGCAGTGACTTCCAGCTCCCCTACACCAGATTCCCCTGGCCTGACGGATGCAACCGTCCCTGACAAACGGGTCCCGCCTGCGATCAAACGGTGGGTGTTCTGGCCCGCCGCGATCATCGTCCTGGCCTTCGCGGGGTTCTCGATCGTCGCGCCCAGCGCCGCGGACACCGTCTTCAGCGCGGTGCAATCGTGGATCGTCCGGAACTTCAGCTGGTACTACGTGCTCATCGCCGCGTTCTTCGTCGCGTTCAGCCTCTGGATGGGCTTCGGCAAGTACGGCGACATCAAGCTCGGCAAGGACGACGACAAGCCGGAGTTCTCGAACCTGAGCTGGCTTTCCCTGCTCTTCGCGGCGGGGATGGGCATCGGTCTCGTCTTCTACGGAGTGAGTGAGCCGCTCAGCCACTTCATCGATCCCAAGCCCGGTGTGACCGGCACTGAGAACCAGCTCGCCCAGCAGGCGCTCTCGCAGACCTACCTGCACTGGGGCGTGCACGCCTGGTCGATCTACATCGTGCTCGGCCTCGCGCTCGCATATGCCATCCACCGCCGCGGCCGACCGGTCAGCGTGCGGTGGGCCCTCGAACCGCTTCTCGGCCGCCGTGTGCGTGGCGGCTGGGGCAACCTCATCGACGTCGTCGCCCTGGTCGGGACGATCTTCGGCGTGGCGACCTCCCTGGGACTGGGCGTCCTGCAGATCGGATCCGGTCTCGACGCCGCCGGCATCCTCGAGCCGTCGACCACCGCGTCGATCGCGATCATCGTCGTCATCACCGCGTTCGTCCTGTTCTCGGTCCTCTCGGGTGTCGGCAAGGGCATGAAATGGCTCTCGAACACGAACCTGATCCTCGCGGCCGGGCTGCTCCTGTTCATCTTGATCGTCGGCCCCAGCCAGTTCCTGCTCCGCGACTTCGTGCAGTCGATCGGAAACTACCTGCAGAACTTCGTCAGCCTCACGTTCTCGACCAGTGCGTTCTCCGGCGAGGCCGGAATCGACTGGCAGTCGTCCTGGAGCACCTTCTACTGGGGCTGGTGGATGTCGTGGGCGCCCTTCGTTGGCGTCTTCATCGCGCGCATCTCGCGTGGCCGCACTGTCCGCGAGTTCGTGACAGGTGTCATGCTCGTACCAACGCTCGTGACGTTCCTCTGGTTCGCGGTCCTGGGTGGCACGGCGCTGTGGATGCAGCTGAACGGCGTGACGGACTTCGTGCAGTCAGATGGCTCGGTGGATGTCGAGGGTGCGCTGTTCCAGATGCTCGCGCAACTCCCGGGTGGTGCCGTGCTCACCATCGGCGCGATCATCCTGATCGCTATCTTCTTCATCACGTTTGCAGATTCCGGTGCCCTCGTCATGGGCATGCTCGCGTCCGGCGGGCAGGCTGAGCCGAAGAACTGGGTGCGGGCCTTCTTCGCCGTCATCACCTCCGTGCTGGCGACAGCACTGCTGCTGGCCGGTGGACTCAACGCTCTGCAGACAGCGGCGATCAGCATCGCGCTGCCGTTCTCGGTTGTGCTCCTGCTCACCTGCTGGGCGACGGCCGTCGCGTTCGGACGTGAGAAGCGCGCGTATGAGCGGGCGCGTCGCGCCGCATTCGTCGACCACATCGGTGATTTCTACGGCCTCGAAGTGGAAGAGCCCGTGGAGCGTGAGCCGAAGCGCCCGAAGTTCCCGTGGCTGCGTCGGGCACCGGTCATGAGCGTGCCGGTCGCCGGACCTCAGACGAACCAGATGCCCATCGTGAGCTCTGCCGCATCCTCGTCTGACACGGATGCGAGCACGGGGAGCCCGACCGAACTGTAGTCAGGACTCGAATCGGGACCGGAGGCGGGGCGGATGCACGTGCATCCGCCCCGCCTTCGCCGTTGCTGCGCACCCCGAACACTCGGCGCGTGTCAACCCTGAGCGTGCCCGAAGTCGCAACCGCCAGAGTTGAGTCGATGCACAGAATCGTCCGCGCCCTCCTTCCCGCCGTCACCCCGTCCCGGCTCCTGCACGTCGCCAAGACGGCAGCGGCTGCGACCCTCGCCTGGTACGCGGGTCACCTCGTCCCCGGGGAAGCAAACGCGTACGCCTACTACGCACCTCTCGGCGCGTTGGTCGCAAGCGTGCCGACCGTCGCCGGATCAGTGCGGTCGAGCGTGCAGGTCGTGGTCGGGGTGCTCCTCGGCGTGCTCGCATCCGGCGCGCTCGTCACCCTGGGGACCCCCGTAGCGCTCGCCGTTCCCGTCGCCGTCGGAGTGGGGACGCTGCTGGCCGGCATCCCCGCCTTTGGGGCTGGACGCGACTACATCCCGATCGCGGCGCTCTTCGTGTTCGTCGTCGGCGGCGCGAACCCGGACGGCTTCTCGATCGGCTACGTCGTGCAGATGGCCGTCGGAGCCGCCATCGGCGTGGGGCTGAACCTGCTGATTCCGCCGACGACCGGGACGAAGCAGGCGCTCGAGGCCCTCGGCACGGTCAAGACCGCGGCCGCTGATGCCATCAAACGCGCCACCGAGCTCCCCGGTGAGGAGCTCCCTCAAGACGCGCTCGACGACTGGCGCGCCTCGCTTCGTCGCCTCGAGACTCAGCTCACCGACGCCAAGTCCCTCGTCGGCGAGGTCCAGGACAACTTGCGAGGCAACGCGCGGCGACTCCGGTCGAAGTTCGACAGCAACTCGGCCCAAGGCCAGCTCGACAGTCTCAGCCGCATCGTCCGACACATCGAGGAACTGCAGGAGCCGTTCCTCGAGCGGTCCTGGAGCGAGACGCAAGCGGACTCGAGGCGAGCCCTCGCCGCGGCGGGCGAGCAGATCGCGCAGCTCATCCGCGCGTGGGAAGACCCCGACGACGACCTCTCCCCACGACTCAGCGCCGCATCCACCGCCCTCGAAGATCTGCAGCAGCTGGAGTTCACGCACCACACTGGGTGGGATCCACCCAGTCAGCGCCGGTCCGTCACGATCTACGCGCTCCGGAAGATCGTCGCCGAGGTCGAGTATCGCGTCGACGGTGAGGAGCACGCGAGCTCCGAGAGCTGAGACCTCTGCTGGCAGCGCCGACCATCGTGCGCCGCCGCGAGTTTCACGTACCTCCGCGCAGGGCGGTCTTGTGGTCGTCGAACCCGCGATCTGGCGACCATAGGGCCGCCACGGACTCCGCGGTTCGACGTCAGAGCGGAATTGTGGTCGTCAGGCGTGGGCGAAGACACCGGCGGGGTTTTAGATGATCGGGCGAGCATCGCTACCCGCAGTCGCGCGAAGAGCCCGCTCGGGTCTCTCATGTCGCGCCTGGTCACCTGGATCACGATCCACCCGAGACGCTCGAGCTCACGACGCCGCTCGATGTTATCCAGGGGTGCATGCGCGATTCGAACCTCAGCGGAAGCGGGATGCCCCACGCCCGGCACTTGGAGACACTCGCGAGAGCGGGCTACTTCACGAGCGGGAAGAGCACCGTCTCACGGATGCCGAGGCCGGTGATCGCCATGAGGAGGCGGTCGATGCCCATGCCCATGCCGCCGGACGGGGGCATGGCGTGCTCGAGGGCCGTGAGGAACTCCTCGTCGACGCGCATCGCCTCCACGTCGCCCTTTGCACCGAGGGCGGCTTGCTCGACGAAGCGGGCGCGCTGCTCGACGGGGTCGATGAGCTCGGAGTAGCCCGTGGCCAGCTCGAAACCGCGGACGTACAGGTCCCACTTCTCGACCACGCCGGGGATGGAGCGGTGGGATGCGGTGAGCGGCGACGTCTCGACAGGGAAGTCCATGACGAAGGTCGGGCGCGTGAGGTGGTCCTTCACGAAGTGCTCCCACAGCTCTTCGACGAGCTTGCCGTGCGTGGGGTGGCTGACCTCGACTTCCACCTTCTCGGCGAGTGCGAGGAGCTCGGAGAGCGGCGTGGATGGCGTGATCTCGACGCCGGCGGCTTCGGAGAGCGACGGGTACATGGACACGCGGTCCCAGTCGCCGCCCAGGTCGAACTCGGTGCCGTCCGTCCACGTGACGACGTGCGATCCGGAGACGGCGAGGGCGGCGTTCTGCACGAGCTCCTGCGTGAGGTCGGCGATGGAGTTGTAGTCGCCGTACGCCTGGTAGGCCTCGAGCATCGCGAACTCGGGGCTGTGCGTCGAGTCGGCACCCTCGTTGCGGAAGTTGCGGTTGATCTCGAAGACGCGGTCGAGGCCGCCGACGACGGCGCGCTTCAGGTACAGCTCGGGCGCGATGCGGAGGAACAGCTCCGTGTCGAAGGCGTTCGAGTGCGTCACGAACGGGCGGGCCGCGGCACCACCGTGCATGGTCTGCAGCATGGGCGTCTCGACCTCGAGGAACTCGTGGTTAGCGAACGTCTGGCGCAGCGACGCGTTGGTCTTCGCGCGCGCGACGACAACATCCCGGGCGACTGGGCGCTGGATGAGGTCGAGGTAGCGCTGGCGGACGCGCGTCTCCTCGCTGAGCTCACTGTGCAGGTTGGGGAGCGGGCGCACGGCCTTCGACGCCATCTTCCATTCGTCGGCCATGATGCTCAGCTCGCCGCGTCGCGAGGAGATGATCTCGCCGGCCGCGAAGATGTGGTCGCCGAGGTCGACGTACTCCTTCCACAGGTCCAGCTGCTCCTGGCCGACGACCGCGAGCGACAGCATGATCTGGATGCGCGAGCCGTCGCCCGACTGGATGCTCGCGAAGCACAGCTTGCCGGTGTTGCGGAGGTGCACGATGCGGCCAGCGACTCCGGCTCGCTCGCCGGTGGAGGCACCGTCTTCGAGCTCGGCGTGGGCGGCACGCACCTCGGCGATGGTGTGCGTGATGGGGAGCGTGAGCGGGTAGGGGGCGATGCCTGATTCGAGCATCCGCGCGCGCTTGTCGAGACGCACCTGCTTCTGCTCGGAGGCTTCCGCCTCGGAGAGTGCGTCTTGGGTGGGCGCGTCGGCCATTCGGGCTCCTTGCGGTTCGTGCGTCTGGGTGTGGATGCGTGTCCCGGGCGCGACGAACAGCGCTCGGAAACGCACTCCCCCAGTTTGGTGCACTTCGAGCCGTCGCGCGAACCGGCGGGCCTCGGCGTGGTTACGAGGCGCGCGCCCTGGCCCAGTCGACGACGCCTTCGAGGTAGGCGACGATGGTCTCGGCGGCAGGCACGAGCTCGCGTCCGGAGCGCTGGTAGGTCTCGTCGGAGCGGCGGAACGGGTCGACGACGTCGTAGTCGCTGGCGTTCTCGAGTGGGGCGACGACGCCGCGTAGCGGTGCGGCCGCGCCGACTGCGGCGGCGAGGGCTGCGGCGACGATGTCCTGGTCGGAGGCGCCGGCGGCGGCCCCGTCGCTGGCGTTGTCGAGCGCTTCGCGGCGCGAGCGGCGTGAGCCTGAGCTGGCGCCTGGCGCCTCGTAGGTCTCCTCGAGGTCCTCGGCGGTGACCTGGCTGGCGATGTGGGCGAACTCGCGCAGGGTGAAGGTGCGTCGTACGACGGAGGGGGCGAGCTCGACGATGCGCTGCCGGTGGTCGCGGGAGAGCGCGAGGACGAGGCCTGCGCTGCGGGCGATGTCCTCGGTGAGCTGCCTGGAGATGTGTGCTGCGGCATCCGTCACCCCGTACTGGGCGGCGAGGGCGAGGGCTTGCTGCGGCATGCCGCTGCCGACGAGGGCTCCGGTGCCGGCGCTTTCGACGGTGACGCCGGGGAGGTCTTTGAGACCGTCGCGCAGCAGCTGCTCCGCGAGCGGTGAGCGGCAGATGTTGCCGGTGCAGACCGTCAGGATGCGAAAGCTCATGTGTGTGTTCCCCTTGGGTCGGCGGATCTCTAGCCTAGCGACGCGCTGGATGCGCGTCGGACGTGCGGATGTGGTGCGCGGGTCGTGCCTGTCTAGCGGTACTCGCCGACGTACGCGCTCATGTTGTCGATGAGGCGGGTTGTGCCGACCTTGGCGGCGACGAGCACGATCGCTTTGCCCGTGTATGCCTCGTTGACGAGCGCGAACGTCTCGGGGTCGACGATGGACACGTAGTCCATCTTGACGAGCTTCTCGTCCATGAGCGCGCCTTGAGCCTGGGAGATCATCTCTCGGATCCCGCGGTCGCCGTTGGATGCGGCGGCGGTGAGGGCGCGGACGAGGCTGAGTGCGGCGGCGCGTTCTTCGGTGGAGAGGTAGCGGTTGCGGCTGGACAGGGCGAGGCCGTCGTCTTCGCGGATGATGGGGGCGCCGACGACGTCGATGTCGAGGTTGAGGTCGCGCACGAGGCGGCGCACGAGGAACAGCTGCTGCGCGTCTTTCTCGCCGAAGACGGCGACGTTCGGGCGGACGATGTTGAAGAGCTTGGTCACGACGGTGAGGACGCCGTCGAAGTGCGCGAGGCGGTGCGCTGCTTCGAGGAGGCCGGCCGCGTATCCGCCGACGACGCGCGTCTGCTTGACGCCTTCTGGATACATGTCGTCGACGGCTGGCGCGAAGACGTAGTCGACGCCGGCTTGGTCGAGCTTGGCGAGGTCGTCGTCGAAGGTGCGCGGGTAGCGTTCGAAGTCTTCGCCTGGCGCGAATTGCATGGGGTTCACGAAGACGGAGACCACGGTCTTGGTGGCGCTGCGTTTGGCGATGTCGACGAGCGAGAGGTGCCCGTCGTGGAGGGCGCCCATCGTGGGGACGAGTGCGATGGTGTCGCTTTTCGCGATCTCCCGGAGCACTTCCTTGGCTTCGGCGATCGTGGTCAGAACGTGTGGCAAGTGCCCTCCTTGGAACCGGCGGTTGCTGCTACGAGCGCGGGTCCGCCTCAGGAAGCGTACCGTCGAGCGGGTCGAGGGGAAGCGGGTTGGCGTCGCTGAGGGCGTTGTCTGCGGCTGAGCGGACGAGGCTGGAGAGCATGAAGCCTGGGTTCTCGACGCCGATTCCGGAGAGCAGCTCGGTCGCCTGCTTCACGATGGAGCGGGTGAACTCGGTCGCGGTGTGGAGTGCTTCCGCGTAGGTGGGGCGGTCCTGTTCTTGGATGATGACCGGTTCGGCGCCGAGTTCGACGACGAGGGCCTGTGCGATGGGGAGCACTGGGCGGGGGGCGGTGACGGCGCACCAGGCTTCCTTGAGGCGGTGCAGGTCGAGGCTCGTGCCGGTGATCTCGATGGCGGGGTGCACGGCGAGGGGAATGACGCCTCGGTCGAGGGCGGTGCCGAGAACGGCGGTGCCGCGGCCGGCGACGGTGTGCAGGACGAGTTGCCCTGCCACCCAGGCGCGTGCTTCGGACAGCTCGAGGACGCGCGTTTCGAGGTCGGCCTCGTCGTAGGCGAGGATGACGAGCTCGCTGCGCTCGATGGCCTGACGCTGAGTGAGCTTGGGGGCACCGGGCAGCATGGCGGATGCGCGTTCGGTGGCTTCCTCGGATTCTGTGGCGACTCCGACGAGCGCGTGTCCTGCGGCGGCGAGGGCGGTCGCGACGATGAGCCCGGTGGGCGAGTCGCCGACGAGACCGATGCCGAGGCGCCCTTCCCGGCCGGTCACGCGCCGTCCTCCGAGGGCTGCCCGCGGTGCGGTTCTGGGCTCGGCGGCGGCACGATGCCGTTCTGGCGCTGCTCGCGCAGCTGGCGACGTGTGAGCGGCTGCGGCGCCTCGTCGCCTGCAGGTCCTGACGGCGCGGAGTCCACTGGTTTCGGCGCCTCCTCGACCGGAGGTCCTGACGGCGCGGCGCTAGCTGACTCCGGTGCGGTGGACGGGGCAGGCCCCGGCGGTGGGCTCTGGATGCGCGGTGCGCTCGGGATGCGCGGCGCTGTCCCGGCCGGCGCGGGCCCGATCGTCGCTGGAGTCTGAATCGGTGTCGGCGTTGTGTCGATCGCAGACTCTGGACCGGCCGGCGTCGTGGCGACGGGCTCCCAGGAGACCGGCGCCCAGGCGCCGTTCGTCGGCGCGCCCGGAACGGGACCGATCTGCGAGGGCGCTGGCGCGGGCGGCGCGGACGCGGGCGCGGGCGCATCCGTCGACGGGGATGCGGTGGAACCGAATCCCGCGGGTTGCACGGCGGCTCCTCCGGGTGCGGACCCCACGGACCCGAACTGCGCGGGGATCCGGGACAGGTCCGGGGCCGGTGCAGCGTTCTGCGCGGCCTGGGGCTGCGCGACGGGTGGCGTCGTCGTCACCTGCAGGCCGCTCTGGGCGAGCGCGTGCTGGTACTCGCGTTCTGCTTGCAGCACAGCGGTGGTCTGGCTGTCGACGGGGATACCGCGCGCTGCCGCGTCGGCGACGCGCATGCGTGCGGTTGCGATGGCGCTGAGCGTGGCGGCTTCGCGCCACCGGTGGGAGGTGTCGAGGTTCGCGGCGCGGATGGCGACGGCGGACACGTCGTCGAAGAGTCGGACTCCGATGTTGCCGTCGACCATGCCGATGCGCGTTGTCACTCCGAGGCCGAGCACGGTGTGGGCGTGAAGGTTGACGACGTTGGCGAAGTAGCCGATGGGCCCGCGGTCGAGGCCGATGGACTGCATCCGCTCTGCGGGGACGATCGTGAGCTTGCGCGACCATGCGCCGAAGCGCAGGTAGAGCGCGCGGTTGTCCAGGCGGAACCCGTGCCGCTTCCAGGAGAACGGGCGCATCCATGCGGCTCGTTTCGGCGCGGTGACGAAGTAGTCGTCGTTGCCCTTGCTGTACATGCCCAACTCGATGAGTCGGCGCACTTCGTCGTCGACGAGCATGGGGAGCAGCAGCGCGAGGACACGTTCGGTCTCGGCGCGGGTGCCGACGGGGAGGACGAGGTTGCGGGTGAGCGCCGCCTGGTTCTGGGATCCGTCTGAGGAGACCTGTTCGGTGCCGGCGCGGGTGATGCGCACCATCCACCAGTCGAAGGGTCGCCAGAAGAGCGGCTGCGAGACCTGCACGGCGTGGATGCGGCCGGGCGGGACCGTGTCGTTGCTGGTGGTGAGGAGTCCGCGGCCGACGCGGACGCCATCCGGGGTGGCGGCGATGCTGTAGTTCAGCGACGGCAGGATCTGTCCGACGGTGACGGCGAAGAAGACGGCGCCGAGGGGCAGGATCGAGAAGAGGACCCACCAGAACCCGAAGGTGAAGGTGACGATGAGGCCGGCGATGAGGGCCACGAGGATGACGATGAGCCACGGGTTGACGAGGTTGGCCACGACGAGCCGCCATGGTGGGAGTCGCACGACGGACTGCGGTGCGGCCTCGCCTGGGGCGAGTTCGGGACTCGTGAGCTCTTCGACTCGTTGGGCGAAGAATTCGGATGCTCGTGTGCGCAGCTGCTCTGCGGTCGGCGGCTTCTGCTGGGTCTGCGAGGCCGCATCGCCCGAGCCGCTCGCGGGACCGTATCCGGGCGCCGACGGGCTGCCGTCGGCTGACCCCGGTGCGCCTGGCTGCCCGGCGTGGGCGTACCCCTGCGCCTGGGCTTGGCGCTCGTTGCGCTTCGCTCCGGACGCGCGCTGAAGGATTCCGGCGCGGATGCCGTCGGCGTCGCGTGTGCGCACGTAGACGAGCTGGATGTTGGCATTCTCGCCGGCGACGCCGATCTCGATCTTCGAGGCGCCGACGATGCGGGCGACGAGGGGGCGCTGGATGTTGATGTCCTGCACGCGGTCGAGTCGCGCCTGGCGGCTCTTGCGGAACAGCACGCCGGTCTGCAGTTCGATGGTCGTGTCGCTGACGCGGAACTGCGAGAAGCGCCACGACAGGTAGCTGAAGAACCCGAGGATGAGGATGACGGCCAGGATGCCGAGCGCGACCCACAACAGCCAGCCCTCGTTGCGGAGCACCATGTTGGTCGGGTCGTACTCTGCGCCGCTGTACTCGTCGAGCTGCGGGAAGAGGAAGCTCGTGATCGTCTGCCATGACTGGTTGATGAGGAAGGCACCGATGGCGATGACGAACACGCCGACGCGGAGGAGCGGCGTCAGCGGGTGGAGTCTGTGCCATTCGCCGTCGATGAGGTCGGAGCCCTGCCCGAGCGCCGGTCCGGGCAGCGGCCCCCCTGCCATGGCACCGTGCGGTGCACTGCCCATGGGCGGAGGTGGCCCGGGCTGCTGCCAGTTGCCTGGTGGGGTGGGCGCGCTCATCAGAGGCCAGCTCGGCGGGTCTCGGCGAGTGCGACGAGGTCGTCTCTGAGCTTCTCCGCGTCCTGCCATCCGAGGCCGGGGATCGTCACGTTCGTGACTGCGGCCGCGGTGACGACTTTGAGCGACGACAGCCCGAAGATCCGGGTGAGCGGGCCGCGCTGGATGTCGACGAGCTGCAGGCGACCGTATGGGATTGCGACCATGCGGCTCCAGAAGAGGCCGCGGCGGAACACGAGGTCGTCTTGGCGCAGCTGGTAGCCGATGGCGCGCACGCGGCGCCATTCGAAGGGGATGGAGATGAGAATCACGAGGAGGCCGGCGCCGGGGAACACGGCAACCCATTTCGGCACGTCGGGGATGACGAGGATCGCGATGATGCCGGCGAGTGCGATCAGGGCCCAGAAGAAGGCTCCGATGAGCTCTGACCAGATGTACTTGGGCGACACCCTGCGCCACTGCACGGTGGTGTGGTCGAGCGCGGTCATGCTGCCCCCTCGTTGCGACGTGTCGTCATGCGTCTACCGTACCGAGTGCCGCCGACATCGCGGGTGGGCGTGCCTGGCCCCGAGAGAACTGCCGCGCGATTCAGCAGGTGGGCGCGACGAGGGCCTTGACGAACGCCGCTGACTGGTAGGCGTACATCCACGCCCAGTTGGAGTCTTCGATGCCCGCCCCGTCATCGATGGCGAGCACTCCCCCGCCGAGGCAGTCGGTGAAAATCATGCGGGCGCGTGAGATGTGGGTGACGTTGGTCACGATCATCACGCTCTCCCATCCCTCGGCCGCTGCGAGCCGCTCGACCATGAGGGCTTCTCCGGCGGTGGTGAAGGGTTCGGGGATGAGGCAGCGGGTGACGAGTCCAGCCTGGTTGGGCGCCGCGTCCGGTGCGCAGGCGTCGATGTTGATGGCTGCGTCGATGCCGTAGTCGTCCACGGCGATGACGATGGTGTCGCTGTAGCCCTCGGCCGCGAGCTGCTGGGCGGCGTGGATGCGCGCGTCGCGTGGCGGGCCGAGCACGACGATCGCGTCGACCTCGCTCGGTTCGTCCGTGGAGGGGAAGACGAAGAGGGGAAGCCCCGCGAGCGCCACCGTGACGGCGAGCGCGACGGCCAGTCCGATGGCTGCGAGCGCACGGTTGTTCCGTGCGCGTCGTCTGGGTTTCACTCGGTTGAGCGTACGCGAGTCGAGCGCGAGTCGCGGGGCACGGAGAAACGGAGAAACGGAGAAACGGAGAAACGGAGGGATCCTGGCGCTGGGGCATTGGGCACCGCAGCCCCCGCCGCAGTCGTGGACTGGGACGAGGGCTGCACCACGCGGCGGCGCCTGTTACTCGGGCGAGGTCACGTGCGCTCCCGTGAAGGTGTAGCTGTCGTTGACCGTCGTGCCGTTTGGGAAGGTCACCGTGAAGTCGTAGGTGTGCGTGTACGGCACGGCGACGGTGGTTCCGTGGGGCGGCGGGTTGACGCCCACCCCGAGCATGCTGGGCCCGATGAGCGAGTTCTCTGGCGTGATCACGTTCGGCGTCGCGTCTCCGAGCGGCTCGCGCATCTCGATGGGCGCCGATGGGAGTGACTTGGGCGTGAACGTGTAGGTGAAGGGTCCGCCGGCCGGCTCGCTCTCGGTGAGCGTCCAGTCGGAGCTCATCTCCTGCACATCCACCGCGAACGGGAAGTCGTAGGTCGCGACGAAGTTCGTGACCGTTGCCGTGAGGCCGGGGACGTTGGCGCTGAACGTCGCCCACGGGATGACGTACGTGTTGACAACCTGCACGAGGAGTCCGAACTCCTGGCTGTTGTCGGAGCCCTGGTAGGAGCCGTAGGCGATGGTCGCCCCGGATCCGGAGTGCGCCTGGTATTGAATCTGCGAGGTCGCGCCTGCTGGCGTGGCAACTGCGAGCGCGATCACCGGCGTGGCCCAGGCCGCTGCCCCGAGGACCTTGCGGCGGTCGACCGTCTTCTGCGTGTTCTGGACGTCGTCAAGTGACATTGTGTTTCCCCCTTTGATGCCGACCAGGTTCGGTCGGCGCCGTCGGGGCGCTGAGCTGCGCGCGGAAGACACGTGTCCCCCTCGCGTTGCGGCTGCTCTCACCGAGTCGAGTTTCCCCCTACGAACCGGTGGGCATACGGCACGTCAGCTCGTTACCCCGGGGGCAACTGTAACCGAACCGGTGCGGTCCAGCGCAGGGCAGAACTCCCCCGCTGTGCCATGCACCGCGCGGGAAGGATCTGAATCGGCATTCTGAGTTGCGCGCCGATGGCGACGGACGTGCGATCAAACGCCCCCGGTGACTCGCTCGCGGTGGAAGCTGTCCACCACGTCGCCGGTCGGCAGGTGGGCGATGAAGTCGTAGTGCTTGACGCTGGAGACCTGGAAGGGCCGCGTTCCGCCGACCGACCAGGTTCCGTCTCGGGCGATCCCGTGGAACTGTGGTGCAGCTACGGAGTTCGTCTGATCTGCCGCCCACGGCTGCCCGGTACTGAGGGGCCGTTCCATGTCGATGCGACCGGCGGGCAGCGCGAGCGGGGTGAGCGTGTAGGTGTAGTAGCCGTCAACTGGCTCGGACTCGACCATGCTCCATTTCGGGTCGACGACGTCCCAGTCGACGGCGAATGGGAGTTCGTAGGTGACGGTGTAGCTCGTGAGCGTCGCTTGGAGCCCGTCGACGCTCGCCCCGAAGTAGACGACTGGATTGTCCGGTTCTCCCTGCAGGGCGAAGGTCGGGACCCCGTCGACGGTTCCCTGCTGGTCGATGTCTTCCGTCGTCAGGACGATGTGCGAGCCACTGAAGGGGCGGTACTCGACCGTCGAGGTGGCCTGAGCAGGTGCGGCGACTGCGACGGCGATGACGGGCGTGGTCCAGACGGCGGCGCCGAGCAGGTCACGTCGGTTGAGGCCCGTCGAGCGCGGCGTGTTCGCTTGGGTATCGAGCATGTGTTTCCTACCCCCAGGGGACGTGGGCGAAAGCCGGGGGGGCCTTCGCTGTGGAACTCGGTGTCGTGCACCGGTGGTCTACTGACAGCGCAAAGCTAGACGCGTTCGACCCGGTCCAGAACCCCGCATGGACTACTTCCATGGACTATTTGGTGGTCGATTTCGCGGCATCCTTTTCGGCGTGATCGAATCCCGTCAGGGCACTTGAAAACGCACGGAGATGCGGCTGTCCAGGAACGCGAATCGGTGGCTCGGCTTCGGCGTGGTCGGCAATACGATTGGCGCATGAACTCCGCGCGGGTGCCGTCCGCTCACCGCCTGCTCGACGCCGTGGACCGACGGCTCCCGACGACCTTGGTGTCGCATCCGCTGCTCTGGAACTGGGCTTGGTTCGTGGTGTTCGGCAGCCTGACAGTGGTGGGCTGGTTTGCTGATTGGCCGACGGTGGCGTGGGTGGCGGTCCTCATGGTGGGTTCCTTGCCGGCGCTCTCTGCGACGGTCGCGCTGCTCCTGCACACGCCCCGCAGCCACCTTGACGCGCACGACTCCGTGTTCGGGCATTTCTTCGTGCGGTTCGTGACGCTCATCGTCGGGTTCGTGGCCTGGACCGTGTCTGTGGTCATGAGCGCCAGCCTGTCGACGTTGTTGCAGCTCATCGCTGAGAACCGCGAGGACGAGATCACGTATTCGGGCATCCAGCTGTTCGCGGGCCTCATGTTCCCGGTCGTCTTGGCTATCTGGCTCGTCTTCCTGCTGCGGTGCGCGTGGTTCCTGTCGAAGCTGCGCGGCTGGCGGGAGCATCCGTCACAGCAGCGTTCGAGGGTTCCGGATGCGTTCCTCGCGCAGCAGCCGAGGTTGCGTACCGTCGTGGTCGGGTTGGCGCATCCCGGGGCGCTGATCGCGACGGCGGGGTTGTCGACGGCCGCGGTGCTCACCGAGGAGGCGCTGCGGTTGTCGCTGGAGATGTTCTTCTGAGGCGAGAAACCGGCGGCTCGCAGCCCCAAGAGGGGTACGAGCCGCCGGTTTCAGCGGTGCCGCGGGTCGTTGCCTAGCTGTGCTCTCTCCCGATGCGGCGACGCAACGCCAGCGCGGTGACCCCCACTCCGAGAAGCAGGACGATCCCGGCTCCGATGCCGAGAGGCGCCAAGTTGCCGTCGGCGCCGGTGGTGGCGAGGGCACCCGGCGCGGGTGTAGCGGCAGGGGTGGCGGTTGCCTGCGTGGATGCGGCCGGAGGTGCGGTCGTGCTCGCGGTCGGCGACACCGACGCGGTGGCGGTGGGCGCGACCGTCGGTGGTTGGCTTGGTGTCAGGGTCGCGCTTGGCGTCGAGGTGGGTTCTGGTGTGAACGGCGCGATCTCGATCGGCACCGTCGTCTGCACGAAGTCGACGCCGTCCATGGTTGAGCCCGCGAGCTTCAGGTCACCGCTGGCTCCGGATTCGCCGCCTCCGATCCGGAACGAGAAGCTTGTGCCTGTCGACCCAACGGGTGCCGTGAACATGAGCACGTCGCCGACGACCATCGGCTCGCCGATCGTGGACGAACCCGGGACGTAGCTGATTCCGGCGGGCAGCCTGACGAGTGGTGAACCAGACAGAGCGGTCGGAACTTCCTCCGTGCCGAACGAGGCCGTCACGGTCTTCTCACCACCTTCACCGTCCATCAGCGTCAGTGCGGTGGGCACTGCTCGCTGGTCTTCCGTCGAGAAGTGCGTCTGGAAGGCGACTTTTGATGATGCCCCCGGGGCGAGATCAAGCTTCCAGCTCAAGCCGATGAAGTTGTCTCGGGCCCCGCCCAGCGTCAGAGCAGTGTTGTTGAACTCCGCTTCGAGGGCGATATGAGCCCCGATACCTCGCCCCTGGTCGACTTCGAACTTGCTGCCCTGTGTGATCGGCACGAGCTGCGCGAGGTCGTCGCCCGCCGTCGTTCCTTCACCCCACTGTCCTGTGGGGATGCCCTGCATGCTGTTGCAGGCGACCGAACCGTCACCCGTCGGCGCTGCGGCATAGGAGAGCACGTCGTACTCGGCGCGGGCACAGTCGGAGACTCGGTAGACGATGGGCTCGAGGGCGACGCTGCCGACGTTCTCGACTTCAACGGAGGACGTGAACGACGACGAGCCAGACGCATACGTGTCGACCTGGGTGACCTGAATCTGGTCGCCGGCCACGACCGTGGAGATGACGAAGGGGTCAAAGAGCGTTCCACTGCCGGATGTTTCCTGAGCGATGGGCGACCAATCCTGCAACAGAACCTCGGCATCTGGGTAGCCGGGTAATGGGTAGTCTGCGGGCCTGTTGAGCGTGCCGCCCGCAACAACGGCCGTCAGGCAGGACGCGCCGAGCTGGAAGTGTGGTCCGTCGGACCCTCCTGCCACATTCGCGTTGCAGGTGAGGTCAGGTGTGGTGGTCAGGGCGGTTATGGGCCCTGGCATGCTCGCTACGGTTGCTGCGTTCGCCGGCATCGCCGAGCCGAAGCAGATGAGTGCGGTGGCCGCGAAAGCGCTCGCGACGATCTTCGTTCGAGACATGTGTTCCCCCGGTGGTGCACTTGCGCACCAGATCGGGACGCAACGGTGGCGACCAGCCTTCCGGTACCTGGCTGCTGTCGCGCGGGGCACGCGGTTTCGGGAGCGGGAATCGTCCGCAGAAGTAGCCGCTTGTGGCGCTTGGGCCGAGCTGGGGCTCGGATCCTTCGACGTGTCCCGGGCTGGCACGAGGTACCGCAACCGCATGGCTGGCTCTTCAACACCCTTCCAGGACAGCCAAGCAAGGGGCAACGTGCAGACTAGATCGAGGAGGCTGCTCGAGGGCCATCCACCCTCCCCAGCAGGCGCCGGGCTCTCGCCAGTGCAGACGCGGCCCGTAACAAGCCAGTCTCCAGACATCGATTCTCGATTCGGGGGCAAAGCACGCTGTGGGAGATGCCTCCTAGACCTGACAGTGACACCCACCCGGCGCAGAGCGCCGGACCGCATCCAATCAGGGGAAGCGTCCGCCCGGGATTCGTTGCCGAAGCATCGTGGACAAGCGGAGAGGTCGTGGACGAACTATCAGGCGAAGATGGGAAACGCACTACCCGCAGGACCGCGAATCTCGCAAACCACCGTCAGGCCTGAGACGAAGATGATGCCAACCGCAACAGCGGGGGGCGAGGTACGGCACCGAAGAGAGAGTGCGCACTAGCAAGGACGCATCGTTCCTGGAACCGGAGGTGCGCCTCGCCTACAATCAACCCGTTGCTCAGCTTGGCACTCCGGCACTGAGGCCAGCGACCCATTCACTAGCCCACCGCGCTGTGAGCCGCCGAACATCACACGATCGAGCCTAGTGAACCTGAGAATTACCTGTTAGGTTCACACCGTGAACTCCTCGCTTCGCTCCGCCTTATCGAATCGCGACAACGCGCTTAACTTCGTGCGTCTTATCCTCGCAGCATCAGTTATCTTGGGGCACGCCTGGGCCATAGGTGGGTTCGGCGAGACGCCACTGGGGTTTATATCTGGCTGGGCCGTAAACGGCTTCTTCGGCATCTCCGGATATCTGATTGCTGGCTCGCGCATGCGCCTAGCCTTTGCGGCCTTCGTCACGAACCGCGCGCTTCGCATCTTTCCAGCGTTCTGGTGCGTGCTGTTGGTCACGGCGTTCCTCCTGGCCCCCCTCTCCACGCTTCTCAGCGGTGAGACCTACAGCATAACGAGCGCTTTGAATTACGTTGTGCGAAATGCCGGGCTCTACATCTTTCAATGGGGAATTGACGACACCCTAATGAACGTTCCGTTCAGCGTGGCTTGGAACGGATCACTCTGGACGTTGTTCTATGAATTTGTCGCATATCTCGCAGCTGCATTGCTCCTGACTCTGGCTGTAGTTCGAAAGCACGCGCTTGCCGCGACGGCAGTAGCGACCGCCTGCGCGATCGTAGCTCAGATTTTGGCCCTGACGGTACTCGACGTGAGTACAAACCTATTCCTCAACTTTCTCCGACTGGGAGGTTTTTTCGCCGCGGGCATGTTAATTTACTTCCTCGGAGAACGTATAAGACTAGAGCTTTGGCCCGCTGTACTCGCGGCCATCATCTTCGTCGCGCTGATGTTATTCGGAGTTGCGGAAACACTGGCCCAGATCCCGTTTACATACGTACTGCTATGGATCGGGGCACGTGCCCGAATTCGAATCGGCTCGAAAAACGACATCTCCTATGGCATCTACATCTGGGGGTGCCCGGTGCAGCAATTGCTTGCGCTGTCCGGCACAGCTTGGATGGGTCCCTGGCTGTCGGCTCTCGTCGCCTTCGTCCTGACCGTCCCACTCGCATGGGCCTCGTGGAAGTTCGTGGAGGAACCCGCGATGAGACTTCGAAATTTGCTTCCAAATTCTTGGCATGGAGCCGCTCGGCAGCCGACGAGGCAACCGCAAGAATGACTTACAGTATGAATCGGCCGCTAGGGTTGAACGCCCGAACCATTGCAGCCTCTGGTCTCCATGAACACTCGGCAGCACCATTCGTCACGTCTACGAAAATGGTGCACCGGGGCCGTCGCAGGATTGATCGTGGTCAGCTCACACTGAACAACGATAATCGCGAGGTTACAAGTGAGAATACCAAAGCGTTAGATATCCGGATTTATTCGCAGGTCCTATCATTTCCGCTGACACATTCACCGCACTGATTATCGCCGCATAACAATAAGGGTGACATGCGGCCCACCCGAGGCGCATTCACTGATCTTGGTCGCCGCTCGTCAGGTTGGGGTTGGCACCCACGGGACCCACACTGATTCGGCAGGCTCCTCGTCACCGCGGCGCGCTCGGAGATTGCAGCCAAAGCTGGAAGCGCACGTTCAACTGCGACTGTCCAGCACCAGCTCACTGAACGGGAGGCACTCATCAGGCTTGCGTGGACCCCCGGAGTCATCCGTATCAACGGACAGGCCTTGATCAACCACGAGATCGGTCCGCACAGTGCCTGAGGTGACCGGAGATTTCTCTCCACATGCGCTGGAACGTGTAGCGAGATTCCACGACTTCACGTGCACGCTTGCCGACTTCCTCGAGCTTCTTTGGGTCGGCGAGCAGTTCTGCTATGACTGAAGCAACGCCGACGGGATCGTGGAGAGGCATTGAGAAGTTCGAGACGCCATCTTCTATGTACTCAGCCATGGCAGCTGTTCGAGTCACCACGACAGGGCGGCCCGATGACATGCCCTCGAGTAAGACACTCTGGCCGGTCGGGTAAGCCAGGTCGTGGGTCGGGATCACGATCAGGTCTGCTGCCAGGAGATTTTTGGCTCTTCGGAATCAAGGGTGTAGGTGGGGCCTGAAGCCCCCGGCTTCGAGCAGGCTGCGCGCGACGTAGTTCGTGAGGTTCCGGAACCCGAGCGCCGAGCCTCGAAGATGCTCGAGGCGACCGTTG
>NZ_JBEWYX010000018.1:0-82805 GCF_041366455.1 Pseudoclavibacter sp. JSM 162008 | reverse complement strand
ACCTGCCGATCTCGACGACCTCGCACAACCGCTTCACGCCGTAGGCGTCCTTGTGGTCCTCGACGAACTGGAAGCGGTTCACCAGTTCGTCTCCCCAGCGAAATACTTCGCCGCCTGACGGAGAATGTCCCGCTCCGTCTCGAGCTTCAGCTTCTCCGCCCTCGACTCCGCCAGCTCGGCCTCGAGCCGCGCGATCCGCGCCGCCTGAGACTCCGCCCGACCCGCCGGCGGCGGTGATGCCGTGCCGGCGGTCGTGGCCCCCGAGCCGTGCTTCAGGGCCCACTCCCGCAGCGCACCGCGGGAGATCCCGAGGTCCGCAGCGATCCCCTTCAACGTCGCGCCGGGCGTGGACTCGTACAGATCCACCGCCCGCTGCCGGAACTCGTCCGTGTAGTTCTTCCTAGCCATCCCTTGGATTCTCGCTTCCCCAGCGCCGTGCTGGAATCAGCGTGTCCAAGATCAGGGGTCAAGCGCCCGGCGATGGCGAGCTCGCGATGAGCTGGTCGTGCGCCTGCGCTGGGGTCGCGCCGGCGAACCCCAGGAGACAGGCCAAAAGCAGCGCGACGGCCGTGGCGGCGAGTCTCCTCGCTGCCGTCGGGGCTGCTGTGGTCGGTGTGCTGCCGGTCGTGGATGTTCTGCGCGCCGGGGGTGTCCGGCGCGTCGTGGATGTTGGTGCTGAGTCGAAAGACATCTCGAGAGTTCCTCGGGTCTGTCCGCCCGCGCACGAAGGCGTTGCGCGGATGGCGCGCGAGCGTCGCGGACGGAGAATGATCGACGCCGACCGGCACCAGACAGCACCTCAGCAGGGAAGCTGAGACGAGAGCTGTGGCGCTAGTTCGAGGTCGCGAATGCTGGGAGCATCGCGACCGCGGGCGGGCCTCGGCGCCGCAGGGTGCGCGCAGCGCGCACCGGCAGCGCGGGCACCCAGGGCAACTCGAGCGGCGCCGAGTCGATCACCGCGGCGGGGCGCACGGCGCGAACGAGGAGCAGGAAGATGCCGCGAACGAGCGGCCGAAGCAGCTCGACGGCGGCGTGCCTCACGCGCGCGAGACTCGCGAGGAGGGCCTCCCCGAAGTACAGGGCAAGCGCCGTGAGCACCGCGGCGAACGCGTGCATCGCCCACATGAGCGGGCCGTCGTGTCCGAGGTGCAGGGCGGTGGTCGGGGAGCTGACGCCCGAGCCCGACGCGAAGTCCGCCATCGCCGACGAGGCCGCGAGCTGGCCGTGACCCGCGTGCCCGGCATGCGCATCCGCTGCGCTCGCCGAACCGCTGGCGGCCGGCGGCGTGCCGAGCACGAACAGCGTGTGGAAGAGGAACTGGCTCGCGCCGACAGACAGCGCGAGGCGGAGCGAGTCGGTGCGGATGCGCGCCAGCAGCAGGCAAGCGAGCACGGCCAACGCAAACGGCAACGCGACGCCGAGCAGGCCGGGCATGCCACCGCCGGCGAAGACGTGCGAGGCGAGCGCGATGAACGTGGAGACCGATGCTGCGACGAACGCGAGCCGAACTCGGCGCACCCGTGCGGCGTCTCGCGGCCGCGCATCCACGGGCGGGGCCAGGGCGGGGTCTCGGTCGAGCTCGAGGTCGAGGTCGAGGTCGAGCGGGTCCACTTCCCCCACGGCGGGGGTCAGCAGGCCGGCGGAGGTCACGCCAGAAGTCTACGCACGTCTTCTACTGCTCGTAGACGCGGCGGTTGGTCACGCCTCGTAGGCGCGGCCCTTCCAGGCGACGCGGCGGCGCCCCGCCAACGCGTACACGGGCAGCACCAGCATCGGACTCATCGGGCCGAGCAGCCCCTCGGCGAGGTCGAGGGGTCGTCGCCGCCCCGCGATGAGGTTGGAGACCGTGCGATCGAGCAGGCCCATGAGCCGCACGAGCCGAAGGATGCGCCCGGTTGCGCGCGACTCCCCCGTACCGGGCAAGAAGGGCAGGACCCACGGCAGCGTGTAGACGCAGACCGTCAGGAGACTCGTCGCCAGCATGAGCGCCCGCGACCCGTGATGGAGGCCGAGGAGCGACTTCGCGAAGCCGCGCACCGAGCTCCGGTACCCGTCGTACATGCGCACCCCGATCGCGCTCCCACCCCGCACGGTCACGACTCGGCCGCCAGCGGCGCGCATCCGTTCGGCGAGACGCATGTCTTCCACGAGCTCACCGCTCACCGCCACGTGGCCTCCGACGCGGGCGTAGGCGGCGCGCGTGAACGCCATGACCTGGCCGTTCGCAACGACCGGCGCCCTGCGCCCGTGCAGGGCCATCGGCACCGACCCGAGCACGACCGCGTCGTTGAGGGGCGTGATGAGCCGCTCGCCGAGGGTCCGAGTCTCCTGACGTGGGAAGACCGTGAGGAGGTCGGCCCGGGATGCACGCATGGTCACCAGCAGCGCGTCAAGCGCACCGGGGTTCCAGCGCACGTCGGCATCGGTGAAGACGAGCACATCGTCGGGCCTCGGCGGCTCGGGGTGTCCCGCGGCGGCGGCGGCGAGCTGCGCGCACGCCCAGTTCTTGCCCGTCCACCCCTCGGTGCGCGGCGCACCCCGAAGCACGCGGGCACCCGCGGCCTCGGCGACCGCGCGGGTCGCGTCGGCCGACTCGTCGTCGAGCACGACCACCTCGTCGGCTCCCTGACCGAGGAATCCGGGCAGCGTCTCCCGCAGCGTCGGTTCCTCATCGCGGGCAGGGATGAGCAGCGCGACCCGCGGCGCGGATGCGTGGCCCGAGCGCTCAGCCGGAGCTGGTGAGGCCGACGATCCACGCCCGGTCCCAGCACGGGCACGGGCACGGCTGGTCCCGGTTGCCGTCCCGGCCGCCGCCCGCAGGCTCGGCTGCGTCAGCGCGTTCGCGAGCAGCACGATCGCCCTCGCGCCGAGGTACGCGAGGGAGACTCCGGCGACCACGCGGCCCACGAGCGACCGGTTCACTCGCGGCCCCGCTCGCCCTGACGACCAGGACGAGCCGGGCAAGCCCGGAAGCCCTCCGGCCTGGTCAGGAACGCGAGCATCCGCCCGGCGAAGCCGACTCGGTCGCGGCGGAATCGCTGCGCGTCGAACACGATGCGGTAGCCCGGCAGGGGCCGTGCGGGGTCGGCGGCGTCGAGGGCCCGGTCGAGCTCCTCGAGCATCGACCCGAGCGCGGCGGCGAGCTGCTCGGGGCGCACGGGTGCGCCGAAGCGGATGAACGCCTCGGGTTTGGCCGCCCCGCGCATGACGACGCGGATGGCGACGGGGACCAGCGGAACCTCGGCGCGCGCCGCGACCCACTCGGCGCCCGGGTGCAGCGACGCGAGCCCGCGGCCCGCGCGCAGCTCGCCCTCCGGGAAGATCAGGGACCAGTCGCCGGCGCGCGCACGGTCGGCGAGCGTACGCACCGCCCGCGGGGGCACTGCCCCGACGAGGCGCAGGAACGGGAAGCGGCGCAGCTGCTCGTCGCCCATCATGACGGCCACGTCGAACCCGGTGTTCCTGGCGTAGAGGCCGATCAGGTAGGCGTCCCACCATGAGCCGTGGTTGGCGGCGAGCACCGCACCGCCGCCCGGAGGCTGGCCGGTGACCGCGATCGACAGCAGGCCCGTCCGCACGTCGCGCACCGCGCTGCGCACGAGCAGCGCGCGAGCCAGGCGAAGCATCATGGTGTGCTCGACGCTATCGCAGCGCGCGCCGCGACAAGCCGGGAAGCGGGTCGTTCACCAGCCGCGGAGGGCGGCCGCGACGACACCGCCCACGACGATCACGAAGACGAGCAGGTCGGTCCAGGTCGCGACGAGCTCGTTGGTGCTCTTCCCGCGCTTCGCGAGGTGCCGGATGCCGGCGAGGCCCAGGTAGATCGCGCCGGGAAGCGCGCCCACGAGTCCCCAACCGGGGACCAGCGAGGAGACCAGCGCGACGGTGCCCAGGCTGAGGTTCGCGAGCCCGAGTTCCTGCACCACCTGCGCGGTCGCGGCGCCGGTCGCGTTGAGCGTCTGCATGCGCGTACCGGCAGCGTGTTCCTCAGTCTCATCGCTCTCGTCGGCGGCGGCCCCGAGGATGGTCTGCGTGGTTCGCAGGGGGTTCGTGAGCTGACTGATGCCCGCGACGATGAGGCGCGACCCGACGCCCCAGAACGCGAACCAGATCCCGAAGACGAGCGCTGGATTGCCGCCCGCGACGCCCAGGTGCACGCCACCGAAGAGCAGCGGGAGCACCACCGTCTGGAGGATCACGAGGAGGGCGTACATGCATGGGCCGTTCGGCGTCGGGATGCTCGCAGGAGCGCCACCGATCTGGGCGGTCGGCGCTGCATCGCTGCATCGAGGAGGGGGGATCTGCAACATATTGCATACCCGGGCTCGCGGACAACACGGCGGTGTGCGTTTGCAGGGATCGCGGTACTGGAAGAATGCGAGGGTGAGCATCCCCCCGAGTGTCACGCCGAGACCAACCAGGAACGCAGCGAAGCCCTGGTACCGCCGCAAGAGCAGGACGGTGCCGCTCGGCGTGCTCTCCGCCGGCCTTGTCGGCGCGATCATCTGGGTGTCGACGCCCTGGCCCGCTGCCATGGTCATCCGCGGCCTGTTCGAGCTGGATGCGAAGCGCACCGTCACCGAGATGGAGGCCTTCGCGCCGACCGCTGACAGCCTGCAGTCGCAGCTCGACGTGCCGTACGGCGACGGCGGTTCGGACACGACCTTCGACCTGTACTCACCCGCCGACACGACCGAGGCACTGCCGACGGTCGTGTGGATCCACGGGGGCGCGTGGATCTCGGGCGGCAAGCAGAACGTCGACCCGTATGTGCAGATCCTCGCCGCGGAGGGGTTCACGACGGTCGCCGTCAACTACACGGTCGCGCCGGAGGCCACCTATCCGACGGCGCTCACGCAGCTCAACGAGGCGCTCGCGCACCTGACGGCGAACGCGGCCGAGTACAACATCGACCCGAACCAGATCATCCTCGCGGGCGATTCCGCGGGCGCGCAGCTCGCGAGCCAGCTCGCGGCCCTCGCCACGAACCCCGCCTACGCGGAGCTCGTCGGCCTCGCCCCGGCGCTCGCCGCCGACCAGCTCGCTGGGGCGGTGCTGAACTGCGGCATCTACGACGTGAGCGGCATCCCGAGCGCGCCTGGCCTCGGCGGCTACGGCTTCCGCGTGGCGCTGTGGGCGTACCAGGGCGACAAGGACTGGGCTGACACGCCCGCAGGGCAGGAGATGTCGACCCTCGACTCCGTGACCGCCGACTTCCCGCAGACCTGGATCTCGGGCGGCAACGCCGACCCGCTGACCGCGAACCAGTCGCAGCCGTTCGCGACGAAGCTGCAGGGTCTCGGCGTGCCGGTCACCGCGGTCTTCTACCCGGAGGACCACGAGCCGGCGCTGCAGCACGAGTACCAGTTCAAGCTCGAGGGGGCGGATGCGCAGAGCGCGCTCGCGTCGACCATCGACTTCCTGAAGTCGGTCACGTCGTCCGACTGATCGCGAAACCCGCCGCGCCCTCGGGCTTCGAGGACGCGGCGGGTTCCGTCACTGACGAGTGGGAGATGGCTACTCCTCGCGCGGCAGGCCCGCCGGGTTCACCTCGGAGACGTCGATGCGCTCTTCCTGCAGGCCCCAGCGGTCGAGGATCGCGTCGTACTGGCCGTTCTCGATGGCGTGGTTGAGGACGATCTCGACGGCTTCGATGAGGCCATTGTCCTTCGCCGTGCCCGCGGCGATCTGCGCGTTGGCCGGGAAGCCGCCGTTGATGGTGCCGACGAGCTTCGTCTCGCCGTCGCTCGCCGCCTTGAACGCGGCCGTCGCGTTCGGACCGAAGGTCGCATCCACTCGTCCGGACTGCAGGGCGAGCGTGCCCGCCGCGTCGTCCTCGTAGTACTGGAAGTCGACCGGTTCGAGCCCGGCTGCTTGGTTCTCCTCGTCCCAGGCGACGAGGATCTTCTCCTGGTTCGTGCCTGCGCCGACGATGACCGACAGGCCTGCGACGTCCTTGGCCTCGGTGATCGACTCGATCTCGCTGTCGGCCTTCACGTAGAAGCCCAGCACGTCCTCACGGTACGTGGCGAAGTCGAAGAGGTCCTTGCGCTCCTCCGTGACGGTGACGTTCGAGGTGATCAGGTCGTACTTGCCGGACTGCACACCGAGGGGCCAGTCGGCCCACGCGGCGACCTCGCCCTTGAGCTCGAGGCCGAGCCCGTCGGCGATGAGCTGCGCGAAGTCGGCCTCGCTGCCCAGGCGCGTCACGTTGTCGTCCTCGGCGAGGAAGCTGAGCGGCGGGATGTACGCGCTGCCGACGACCGTGAGCTTGCCGGCCTCAGCGGGCTGCCAGCCGGACGCCTCGAGCTCGGCGATGGCTTCTGGCACCGGGTCGATCTGCGGGCGGCCGTCGACGTTGGCGCTGGTCAGGTCGAACTCGATGAGTCCGCTTGCCGGCTGGGCACCGTCGGGCTCGGCTGCCGTGACCGGGGCCGACTGGCCGTTGACGATGAGGGTCGTGGCGACGACCCCGATGACGGCGAGTGCCGCCACACCGCCGGCGATGACGCCGACCTTCTTCTTGTTGAGCTTTGCCATGAGAGGCACCTTTCGGAGTGGATGCGTTGCTGAAGTTCTGAAGAGGAATGCGGGCAGAGATCGGCCCGCTGCGAGCTAGAGCACCTTGCGGATGAAGTCCTGCGTCCGGGGGTGCTGCGGGTTCGTGAGCACCTGCTCCGGCGTGCCCTGCTCGATGATGCGACCGGCGTCGAGGAACACGATGCGGTCGGCGACCTCACGTGCGAAGCCGATCTCGTGCGTCACGATGACGAGCGTCGTGCCGCCGTGCGCGAGCTCGCGGATCACGTCGAGCACCTCGCCGACCAGTTCGGGGTCGAGCGCGCTCGTCGGCTCGTCGAAGAGGAGCACGTCCGGCTTGAGGGCAAGCGCCCTCGCGATCGCGACGCGCTGCTGCTGCCCGCCGGAGAGCTGACGCGGGTAGTGGTGCTCCTTGCCCTCGAGGCCCACACGCTTGAGCAGTCCCCGCGCCTGCGCGTCCGCATCCGCCTTGGAGGCCCGCTGCAGCGCGACCGGGGCCGCCGTGATGTTCTGCAGCGCGGTGAGGTGCGGGAACAGGTTGAAGTTCTGGAAGACCATGCCAACCCTCGTCCGGCGGCGAAGCGTTTCAGCTTCGCGCAGCTCGAAGAGGCGGTCTCCCTTCCTGACGTAGCCGATGTACTCGCCATCGATGAGGATCGATCCGCCGTCGACGGACTCGAGGTGGTTGATGGTGCGCAGGAGCGTCGACTTGCCCGAGCCCGACGGGCCGAGGAGGGCGACGACTTCGCCAGGCTCGATCTCGAGATCAATGTCGTGCAGCACCTCATGCGCACCGTACGCCTTGCTCACGCCGCACACGCTGACCTGCCCGGATGCTGCGCTGCTGCGCTCGAGTTCGGCCTCGGCGTTCCGGGTGATGGTTGCCTGGCTCATGCTGGGATCCCGTTCTTCTTCCGGTCGGCCTTGGTGTCAGCGGCTGCGCGCCCGTCGGGTTGTTCGGGCTTCTCGCGCTGTTTGTCTCTGCCTCCGCTTTGCTCACCGTCGTCGAGCAGCGCCCACTTCTCGGAGATCCAGGCCCTCGCCTTCTGGATGGGGGTCGGCGGCAGCTCTCGGTGCGCGCCTCTCGAGAAGTGGCGCTCGATGTAGTACTGCGCGATCGAGAGGAGCGTGGTGATGATGGCGTACCAGACGACCGCGACGAGCAGCAGCGGGATGATGCGCTGGTTGCGGTTGTAGATGACCTGCACCGTGTAGAACAGCTCGGGCAGCGCGACGACGAACACCACCGAGGTGCCCTTCACGAGGCCGATGATCTCGTTGAACGCGTTCGGCGTGATGGCGCGTGCCGCCTGCGGCAGGATGATGCGGAAGAAGCGGTACCGGCGCGGGAGGCCGAGCGCGGCGGATGCTTCCAGCTGGCCCTGGTCGACCGAGAGGATGCCTGCGCGGATGATCTCCGCAGAGTAGGCCGCCTGGTGCAGGGAGAGGCCGAGCGTCGCGGCGGCGAACGAGGAGATGAGCTGCACGGTCGGGAACTCGACGAGCCAGAAGTCCGTCGTGAACGGCGTCCCGAGGCCGAGCGTCGGGTACAGGTAGCCGAGGTTGTACCAGACCACGAGCTGCACGACGAGCGGCACGGAGCGGAAGAACCAGATGAAGCTCCACGAGAGGGAGTTCAGCAGCGGCGACTTCGAGAGGCGGGCGACGGCGAGGAGGGCGCCGAGGATGAACCCGATCGCCCCGGAGAGCACCGTCAGCTGCAGGGTCAGGATGAGCGCGTTGACGACGATCGGGCTGAAGAAGTACTCGCCGAAGACGTTCCACTCGTAGCGCTGGTTCGTGACGAGCGACCACGCGAACTGGGCGACCGCGAACACGGCGACGGCGGAGAGGATCCAGAGCACCCAGTGCTTGGGGTGCACGACCTTGAGGTGCTCACCGGGCCCGAGCGTCTGCATCCGGCGGCTCGCCAAGGGTGTGGCGTCGTCCGGCGGCGTCGACGGCGGGCTGTCGGTGGTCGGTGCGGTGTCGATCTGTGACATCGCGTTCTCCTCTCGGCGGACCCTCCGGGCGGAGGGGCTGACCCTCAGATGCGAGGGCATGTCGAGAAGGTATTGGCGAACGGATGCCCGTCAGCAGGGGCCGGTACGCGGGAGTTCCGAGAGGGTCGCGCGGCGCAGTGCTGCGTCACAGAAGGTCACGCCGTCACCGGGTGGAGAGTCAGCGAGGCCCGTCTGGGCGCCTCGAAGCGCACGCGGTGGGGTCCTGGCTGGAACTAGGGGCTTACGACCTGGATGCTCCAGGGCAGCGGTGTGCCGTCGATCTTGGTCGCCTCGACGACCTCGATGACGAAGGGGCCCGCCGGCCAGGTCCTCGCCTGGACCTCAGGGATCTCGGCGGTGATGTAGTCGAACTCCGAGCCGTGCACGGTCATCGCGAAGTTGCCGTAGTCGCTCGATGTGATCGAGGCCTCGCCGCCCGCACCCGTGTAGAGGTAGAGCCCCGGGCCGACCCCGTCGAGCGCCACGTCGAACGGAGGGAGCACCGAGACCGGCAGGATCTCGGCCGTCCACTCCCCCTCGCTCATGATCGTGATGCGGTCGACGACCAGCGACGTCGGGTCGTCGCCGAACGACTGCTCGAAGGCCGCCTGGGTGTTGATGAGCCATTGCGCCGTTCCGCCGGTCGCCCGCTCCAGGTACTGGAACTCGACAACCTGATCGCCGCTGTACATGGAGGCGCTGAGGCCACCGACCTTGTCGTCGACCTGCAGCACCGCCAGCTGTCCGTCGCCTTCGGGCAGTACGACATCGAGGTTGGCCTCGCCGAATCCTCCGACGGGGTTTCCGGCCTGCAACGTGAACTCGGGGAGGGTGCCGGACTCGATGGGGTCGCCCTCGAGCTCCACGGGCGTCGACTCGGTGCTGACCTCGGTCTCGTCGCTTCCGAAGGCGCCTGGCAGCACCTGCACGACCTGGACGAAGGCGGCGGATGCGAGCAGCAGGATCGCGAGGATCGCGGCCGCGATGCCCTTGGCACCCGACGCGAAGCCGCGCTTGATGGGCGCCATCGAGAACAGGATCGCGATGACGACCGGGATCCAGTAGCCGAGGAACGCCGCGACGATGGCCGCGAGCCCGGCGACGACTGCGGCCCCAGGCCCGAGGCCCGGCTGTCCGAGATGCGCGGCGTTCTTCGCGGCAGGGCCCTTGGCCGCTCGGCTCTTGGGGACGGCGGGAGTCGGATGCACGCCCGGCGTGGTCGGCTGCGGAGCAGGTGGAGAAGTCGGGGCCGGACCTGGACTGGACACCTGGCCAGCAGGCGGAGCCGGGGCCGACGACGGCGCCTGCGCCTGCGTCGGCAGCTGCGCGCGACGACGCAGCAGCGCGTCGTTGGCGGAGCCGTGCGAGTAGGCCAGTCCACGCTGCGCACCCTCCCCGCTGCGGTCGAGGTCGTACGTGGCGCGCGCGGCGGTGCTCGTGGCGGCCCGCCCCTCATCGCGTGCGAGCTGCTCGGCCGCACGCTGCGCGTCCCGAGCTGCCTGACCGGCGGCTCGCTGCGCGTCCTGCGAGCTCTGCTCGAGCGCACGCTGCCCGTCCTGGGCGCGCTGAGCGGCATCGCGCTCGCCGTCTCTCGTGCGCTGCTCGCGTTCCTGCTCGATGCGATCGGCACCTCGCGTCGCGGAGTCCGACCACTGCCGCACGAAGTCGGGTGCCCGGTAGTCCGCCGGCGGCGTGTATCCGTTCTTGCCTTCAACCACGGTCGCACCCCCTTGTTTCCTGTCTGCGCTCATTCAACACCACACCTCCGACAGTCGAGCCGTTGCCGCCCGGCCACCCGGGCCCTAGCCTTGTCCTGTCATTAGCACCAAGTGCCCGCGCAGAAGAGAGAGCCCCATGAGCGCATCCACACCGTCCCGCATCGGCGTCGTCGGCTACGGGGCTGGCGGCCACCGCTTCCACGTGCCGTATATCCAGGCCGTGGCGGGCTGGGAGCTGGCCGGGGTCGTGACCCGCTCACCAGCGCGGCGCGCGATCCTCGCGACCGAAGCCCCGGGAGTCCCCGCGTTCGACTCCCTGGATGCGCTCCTCGACGCCGGTGTGGACGCGGTTGTCATCACCACCCCGCCCGACACACGCCGCGAGCTCGTGCTGCACGCCCTCGAGCGGGGAGTCCACGTCGTCGCGGACAAGCCGTTCGCGCCGACGGTCGAAGGCGCGCGCGAGCTGCAGGCCGCCGCCGAGCGCAGCGGGCGCATCCTCACCGCCTACCAGAACCGCCGCTGGGACACCGACCTCGTCACGCTCAAGCAGGTCATCGACGAGGGGAGGCTCGGCGAGATCTGGCGCGTCTCCTCGCGCATGGACCAGGACGACTCCGGCACCCTCGAGACCGGGCCGGCTCACGGCCTCCTGCGGGACCTCGGCAGCCACCTCGTCGACCAGATGGCGTTCCTCTTCGGTCCCGTCGAGCGCGTGAGCGCCCACCTCGACATCACCACGGTCGGTGGCGTCGACGTCGACTGCGGCTTCGACGTCGCCCTCCACCACGCGAGCGGCGTCTTCTCCCGTGTCGCGTCCAGCAAGATCAACCACCTCGAAGGCCGCGAGCTCATCGCCTACGGCGACCTCGGCTCGTACGAGTCGCGCATGGACGACGTGCAGACCTCGCAGATCGACGCCGGCCTGCGACCCGTATCCGCCGCGGCCGCCGACTGGGGCGTCGAGACCGAGGAACGCTGGGGCGTGCTGCACACCGCGGAGGGCAGCACGCCCGTGCCCTCGGCGCGCGGCGACTACTCCGAGTTCTACCGCCAGCTGCTCGCCGCCGTCCGAGGCGAAGCCGCTCCCCCGGTGCTGCTCGAGCAGGCCGTGCACACGGTCGAGATCCTGGATGCGGCCCGCGAGAGCGCTCGCACGGGACTCACCGTCACCCTCTGAGCGGCACCCGAGCCCTCCCACCCCGGCTACCATCGAGGCACGGGGTGCGACGGCGGGCCAATGAGGGCCCGCCTGTAAAGGGGTAGGGCATGATCCACGGAACTGAATTCACCGGACTGCGCGAGGCGCTCGACGACGTCGAGCCGAGCATCCGTGCAGGCCTCGAACGGCTGATCGACGACGTCGACGCCGACGACATCGCGACTCGCGAACCGCGCGACATCGTCGGAGCCGCCGCCACCATGCGGAGGCTCGCGTCGCGCCGGCGCAGCGACGAGACCCTCATCGCCGTCTTCACGCCGACCCTCAAGGAGGACGGCTGGAGCTCGCGACGCACCATCGTCGACATCTGCACGGCCGACGCCCCGTTCCTCGTCGACTCCGTCACGGCCGCCGTCGCGCGGCAGGGGCTCGCCGTGCACCTCCTCGCGCATCCCGTCGTCTCGGTGCGCCGCGACGACGACGGCGAGCTGCTCGAGATGCACACGCACGGCGGCGAGCTCGAGTCGTGGATCCACCTCGAGATCGACCGCGTCGCCACCGATGAGGGCCGCGAAGAGCTCGCCGAGCGACTGCGCAACGTGCTCGCCGACGTGCACGCGGCGGTCGCCGACTGGCGCCCCATGCGCCGCGCCTGCCTCGACCTCGTCACCGACCTGCGCACCGAGCCGCCGACGAGCGTCACGCAGGAGGAGATCGCCTCAGCCGTCGAGTTCCTGACCTGGCTCGCCGAAGACAACTTCACATTCCTCGGCTACCGCGAATACGTCCTCGAGACGGACGAGGAGGGCCAGGAGGTGCTGCGCCCGCTCCCCCACACCGGGCTCGGCATCCTGCGCAGGCCCTCGACCGCGAGCACCCGCCTCACCCCCGAGGCGCAGCGCACCGCACGGGAACCGCGCCTCCTCACGATCACGAAGGCCAACTCGCGAGCCACCGTGCACCGCGACGTGTACCTGGACTACATCGGCATCCGCAGCTTCGACGAGGCAGGCAACGTCACGGGCGAGCTGCGCTTCCTCGGGATGTTCACGTCGGTCGCCTACGCGGCGTCCGTTCTCACGCTGCCGATCGTCGGCGCGAAGGTGCGGGCCGTGCTCCGCGCGTCCGGCCACGCCCCGAACTCGCACTCCGGCAAGGACCTCCTGCAGACCCTCGAGCAGTACCCGCGCGACGAGCTCTTCCAGGACAGCGTCGAGCACCTGCACGCCGTGGCCTCCGAGGTGAGCCGCCTGCGCGAGCGGCGGCGCTACCGCATCTTCCTGCGCCGCGACGAGTTCGGCCGCTTCGCGTCGGCCCTCATCTACCTGCCGCGCGACCGCTACAACACGACGGTTCGCCTCCGCATCGAAGAGCTCCTGCGCACGACCTTCAACGCGAGCCAGGTCGACCACGCCACCCGGGTCGGCGAATCCCCGCTCGCCCAGCTGCACTTCGTCGTGCGCGCGCCCAAGGGCATCCCGCTGCCCGACGTCAGCGAGCAGGATCTGCAGCCCCGCATCGAGCGCGCCATCCGCGGCTGGGATGAGGAGCTCGTGGATGGCCTGCACCGCATCTACGACGAGGAGCGTGCGGCGGAGATCCTCGGCCGGTACGCGTCGGCATTCCCCGAGGGGTACAAGGAGAACATCCCACCCGAGGACGCGGTCCACGACATCGCCCTGCTCGAGCAGCTCGACGCGGAGACACCCTTCGCCGTGCACCTCTACGCGCCAGAACGCGACGAACCGGGGAAGCGCTACTTCACGTTCGCCTCCCACCACGTGTACCCCATCACGAGAGTGCTTCCCGCCCTCACCGACCTCGGGGTCGACGTCGTCGACGAGCACCCGTACGTCATCACCCTGCCGGACGGAACGAACCTGCACATCTCCGACTTCGGGCTGACAGCCCCTGCCGCAGAGGTCTGGAACGACGCCGACTGGGGCGCGGAGCTCGAGTCGGTGTTCAGCGCCGTCTGGTCGGGAGAGTCCGAGACCGACCGGCTGAACTCGCTTGTGCTGCTCGGCGGCCTGCGCTGGCGCCAGATCGTGATCCTACGCGCCATCAGCATGTACCTGCGCCAGATCGGCGCGACCTTCTCCGTCGAGTACATCGAGCAGGCGCTCACCGGGAACCCCGCCATCGCGGCCGACATCGTGCGGCTCTTCGAGACGAAGTTCGACCCCGAGCTGGGCGGCGACCGAGACGCCGAGCTCGCCACGGTGGCGGCACGGCTCGAGGCGGCGCTCGACGACGTCGCCAGCCTGGACCAGGACCGCATCCTTCGCTCGATGATCGGCATCGTCGACGCGACCTGGCGCACCAACTTCTACCAGGTGGATGCGGAGGGCAAGCCGAAGCACTGGGTCTCCATGAAGCTCGACTGCACGCGTGTCCCCGGGCTCCCGAAGCCGCATCCCATGGCGGAGATCTGGGTGTACTCGCCCGAGGTGGAGGGCGTGCACCTGCGCTTCGGCCGCGTCGCCCGAGGAGGGCTGCGCTGGAGCGACCGCCGCGAGGACTTCCGCACCGAGGTGCTCGGGCTCGTGAAGGCGCAGATGGTGAAGAACGCCGTCATCGTGCCGACCGGGTCGAAGGGCGGATTCTTCGCGAAGCAGCTGCCCTCCCCGAGCGACCGAGGCGCGTGGCTCGAGGCCGGGAAGTCGGCCTACCGCACCTTCATCCGCGGCCTCCTCGACATCACCGACAACCGCGTCGGCACCGACATCGTGCCGCCGACCGACCTGGTCCGCCACGACGGCGACGACCCGTACCTCGTCGTCGCAGCCGACAAGGGCACCGCCTCGTTCTCGGACATCGCCAACGGCATCTCCGAGAGCTACGACTTCTGGCTGGCGGATGCGTTCGCGTCCGGCGGCTCAGCCGGCTACGACCACAAGGGCATGGGCATCACCGCGCGAGGCGCGTGGGAGTCGGTCAAGCGGCACTTCCGGGAGCTGGACCACGACACGCAGACCGAGGACTTCACGGTCGTCGGCGTCGGCGACATGTCGGGCGACGTCTTCGGCAACGGCATGCTGCGCTCCGAGCACATCCGCCTGGTCGCGGCGTTCGACCACCGGCACGTGTTCATCGACCCGACACCGGATGCCGCGGCCACGTTCGTCGAACGCCAGCGACTCTTCGACCTCCCCGGCTCGTCATGGGACGACTTCGACCGCACCGTCATGTCGGAAGGCGGCGGGGTCTTCCCGCTCACGCAGAAGTCCATCCCCGTGACCCCGCAGATGCGGGAGGCGCTCGGCCTCGAAGCCGACGTGCAGCGGGTCACCCCGCTCGAACTCAAGAGGGCCGTCCTCCTGGCCCCGGTCGACCTGCTCTGGAACGGCGCCATCGGCACCTACATCAAGGCGAGCGACGAGACGAACGCGGAGATCGGCGACCGCGGCAACGACGCGATCCGCGTCGACGGCCGCGAGCTGCGGCTCAGGGTCGTCGGCGAAGGCGGCAACCTCGGAGTCAGCCAGCGCGGCCGCATCGAAGCCGCCATGGCCGGGGTCAGCCTCAACACCGACGCCATCGACAACTCCGCGGGCGTCGGCACCTCCGACCGCGAGGTGAACATCAAGATCCTCCTCGGCGCCGTCGAGCGCGACGGGCGGCTCGACCGTGAGGCCCGCAACGAGGTGCTGCGGGCGATGACGGATGAGGTCGCAACCCAGGTGCTGCGCGACAACTACGAGCAGAACGTGCTCCTCGGCAACTCGCGCTCGAACGCCGCATCCATGCTGCCATCGCACAAGCGCCTCATCACGTGGCTGGAGGAGCGCGACGAGCTCGACCGCGAGCTCGAGTTCCTGCCGTCGAACGCCGAGATCAAGCGCCGCATCGAGGATGGCCGCGGCCTCACCAGGCCGGAGTTCTCGGTGCTCGTCGCCTACGCCAAGCTCGCCCTCAAGAGCGACCTCGCCACGACCGAGCTCGCCGACGACCCCTGGTTCTCGCACACCCTCGCCGAGTACTTCCCGGCCGAGGTGCGCGAGCAGTACGGGCCCGACCTGCACGCGCATCCGCTGCGGCAGGAGATCGTCGTCAACTCCGTCGTGAACTCCATGGTCAACCGGGGCGGCATCACGTTCGCCTACCGCGCCGCCGACGAGACGGGCGCCACGAGCGAGGAGATCGCACGCGCCTACGTCGCAGCCCGCGAGATCTTCGACCTGCGCGGGTTCGTCGTCGAAGTCGAGGCGACCGACAACCTCGTCTCGACCTCCACGCAGACCGAGCTGTACCTCGGCTTTCGCCGACTCCTCGACCGCGCCACCCGCTGGTTCGTGCAGCACAGGCCAGACCGCATCGACATCGGCGAGGAGATCACCCGCTTCACGGAGCCGGTCGCCCAGTTCGCGTCGCGGATCGGCGAGCTGCAGCAGGGCGTGGAACGCGAGCGCTTCGCGGACCGTGTGAGCGAGTTCGAGGCGGCCGGGGTACCGCGGGAGCTCGCGCTGCGCGGAGCCGGCCTGCTCGAGCTCATGCCGCTGCTCGACATCATCGAGCGCGCCGGGAACGAGGGGTGGGACCTCGAGGAGTTCGCGGGCGTGTACTACTCGCTGTCGGCCCGCGTCAGCTTCGACGACATGCTCACGCGCGTCACCGCGCTGCCGCAGGACGACCGCTGGGGGTCCATGGCGCGCGCCGCGATGCGCGACGACCTGTACGCCGTCATGGTCGAGCTCGCCGCATCCGTCATCGCTCAGACCGAGCAGGCCGAGGCCGACTCACGCGTCGACGCTTGGATCGCCGGGCTCGGCCCCACCGCCACGCGCGCGCTCGACGAGGCATCGAATGCGGTGCACGCCGGCGACGACACGGGCCTCGCCACGCTGTCCGTCGCGCTGCGCCGCCTCCGCTCGCTCGTGCGCTAGACGCCCGCGCCCCGCCCGCCTGCCTGCCCGCACCGAGAGTTGTGGCTTCTTGTCCTTGTCGATCATCGTGAGGACAACGAGCCACAACTCTGTGCGATCTTGCGGGCCCTGCGAACTGTCAATCTCGCGTCGTGATGACCAGCGTCGCGACGGTCGTCATCATCACGAGCTGCGCCTCCCTGATCATCTTCCCGAGCTCACCCGCGACGGCGGCCGAGTCGATGAGCTCCTCGGCGCGCTTCGAGATGGATGCACGGTCGAGGTCCGGGAAGACGCGCGGCAGAACGCGGACCGCGTGGAGGAGCGCGAGGGCTGCGGCAACCCGGTCGGTCTCTCGCGGCTCGACCTCACCTGTGAGCAGTGCCCTGGCCTCAGCCTGGATGGAGTCCTCGAGCTGCGCGTTCTCTCCGCGCGGCCAGCGTTCCGAGAACGTGCCGCCGAGGAACTTCTTCTCCTCGTGGCCGAGCACGCCCGCGTCCACGAACTCCTCGGCGATGCCCTCCTTGAGCTTCGTCGCCTCCGACTTGGGTCCGCCGAAGCCGACGATGAGCTTCACCGCCGAGTCCGGCTTGCGACCGACGGCGGTCTCGACGAGCGCCTCGAGGTCGGCGTCAGCACCAGCCGGGTCGAGGGGCTGACCGACCGCGACGAACGTGCCGGGCTTGGCGTCAGCATCCACCCCCGACTCGGCCCCCGCCGGGCCAGCGATGCGGAGCCGGCCGAGCATGATCAGCTCGACGAGACCCGCCGCCGACAGCACCTGCGCCAGCGCAGACCTGTCGACGAGCGGCCTCCCCGTCTCATCGTCGAGGGCCAGCAGGAACACGGCCTGTGGCACGGTCACGGCAGCGGTTACAGTCTCTTCCCCAGTGGCGTCCATGACCTGACGCTAGGGAACGAGGCTGGAGGTCGCCGCCGAACGCACCTAGGAGTTCTCCATCCAGCAGGCCGCGACGGGGTCGTTCGCTTCGGTGCTCTGCGGCGAGTACTGCTTTCCCTCGTTCTGCTCGAGGTCGGCAACGAACTCCTCGTACGTGGTGTCGGCCGGCACGAGCTCACGGTCGATGAGGCACTGCAGTACGGCACGCTGCATCTCGTCTGGATCCACCGAAGATTGGCCGCCGTTGATGAGTGAGTATGCCTCGTTGATGAACGCACTGGTCTTCTCGTAACAGTCCAGATCCGCAGCCTGCAGCTCAGAATCCCCCTCGTCGGGGCTTGCTGCCCCTGGATCGGCATCCGTCTGCAAGTAGACCTCGGCACCTTCATACAGCAGTTCGGCGTCGAAACCCTTCTCCTGAAGGCACTGGAGTCTCAGGTTGTTTCCCTCCTTCCAATCTGCCTCGGAGATCTCCCCGGACTCACGAGCGGCCGTGAGCACCTCCGTCTGGAAATCCGATTTCGAGTTCGCCAGGCCCTCATCAAGGAGTTGCTCCAGTGTGAGGGACCCGCCCGTCTGTGTCATGCCCTCGTCAGAGGTGTCCGCCTGCGCGCAACCGGTCAGTGCGACCGCCGCGAGCAGGGCAACCGACGTACACATCAATCGTGCGTGTGAAATGACCATCTGTCTCTCCCCGTCCATGGATGTTCGGAAGCGGGGCCCCGCGTTGAGGTCGCGGGGCCCCGCGTTGAGGTCGCGGGGCCCCGCCTGCACTAGACCGCCCTCGGCGCTACCAGACCTTGCCCTGCGAGTACCAGTGCGAACCGGCCTTGTACGACACCGAGACCCAGCCGCGGTACTTGGTCGCCGTCACCGACTTCCCCTTTCCGCTGACGATGCGTCCGACAGAGGCCTGCGCATAGCCGCAGCCGTTGCTCGCGTAGGCGTAACCGGGCCGCGCCGAGACCGACCCGCAGACCGCCGCTTCTGCTTCCGGCGCAGCTGCGACCTGCGCGACCGCGACCCCTCCGGTTGCGAGCGCTCCGGCGAGCAGCAGCGTGCCGAGCTTGCGTCCGACCTTGTTCTTGAGTGTGATGGTGGACATCTTCGTCCCCTTTCTGTGTTCCGGCGCCTCCCCCTTGGCGGCGCCGACCCGCGCTGACCGGTACCGTCAACGACCCTTGAAGTACGAGAACAGCCGTCGTTCTCGCACCAGCAGGGCCGCCGCCAGCGTTCCGAGGATCGCCCCGGAGACGGTCAGCGCGGGAGTCAAAGCGGCGGTCGCGGCGACCGGAATGAGGTCACTCGCCGCCAGGTTCTGTGTCAGCAGGGCGATCGCAGGGAATGCCACCAATGCCCCGGCACACGACCACGCGAGCGCCTCAAGCAGGAGCGTCACCGTCTGGTCGCTTCGTTGCACCCCGACGTGAAAGGCCGAAGCGATCTCGAGCCGCCGCAGCCAGACGGCCCCGAAGCCGATCATCGCGCCGATGCCGAAGCCCGCGAGCGGGAACGCGCCAGTCGACCTTCCGGCGAACGCAGACTCCGGGTTGACCGGCTTCCCCAGCTGCAGGTTGTGCTGGCTCAGCTGCGGCCCCGTGTCAGGCAGATTCGAGTCGGCCGCGATGGCCGTGTAGAGCAGCTCGATGGTTGCCTGAGAGACCGGGAAAGCGTCGATCCAGCACTCATCGAATTTGGAGTCAGGCGCGATCGGCGCGATCGCCGCGTACCCCATTCCGGTCGTACGCCCGTCGTCCGGGTACTCGTACGTCCCGCCGAGGGTCGTTGGCCCATCCGCTGTCTGGATCGGGTCACCCAAGGTCAGCCCGAGGGTCTCTACGACCGCGATCGGCATGAGCAGCCCCGGCTCCGTGCCTCCCGTCGCGGCGGGGAGCATCGTCGCGAAGCCCGGTGACGACTCGAAGTAGGTGAGCGGGTTCTGCGGGATGCTCGCCACGCGGAGCGGCGTTTCGCGCTCCGCCAGCGCGCCTGCCGCGCGCACCCAGTCCAACCGGCCGAGTGCGTCGCACGCGCGCCCGTCAATGCTGTCCTCAGCCACCAGGATTGTGATCGATGCGCCACGAGCGCGGAAGTCCTCCGCGGCCCGGATGACGCCGGTCATCTCGGCAGTGTCCAACGCCGCGAGCGTGGCTGAACCGGCGGCGACAAGCAGCATCAGCAACACCGCGCGACTCGCTCCGGACGACAGGTTTCGGCCAGCCTCCCGCCGCACTTCGCGGAACCGCATCGCGCTCATTGGAACAGCCCCAGGTCGATAACGTCGGTGCAGGCGTCTCTCGTGCGGGCGTCGTGCGTGGCGACGACAATGATCGTGCCGTCGGTGGCGATGCGCCCGAGGGCGTCGCTGACGGAAGCTGCCGTGCGCAGGTCGAGCTGGGCCGTCGGCTCGTCGACCAGGAGCAGGTCGGGGGCGGCGGCGATGCCGCGTGCGAGCATGAGCCGCTGCCCCTCGCCTCCGGAGAGAGCCCTGAACTGGCGATCGGCCGCGTGTCCCAGGCCGAAGCGTTCGAGCAGTTCCCGAGCGCGAACATCCGCACGTGTTCTTGTCTCCCCCCGTGCGACGAACGCAAGCGCCACGTGGTCGAGCGCCGTCCTCCGCGCAACGCCGTGCGGGTTCTGAAACACCCAGCCGATCCGCTCCACGCCGACACGCGTGATGTTGCCGAGCACGGGTGGGATCCAGCCGGCGAGCATCCCGAGCAGCGTCGACTTCCCTGATCCGGACGGGCCCGTGAGCGCGTAGACACGGCCAGGGTCGAGGCGCGCGGAGACGTTCTCGAAGAGCAGCGGATGGCCGGGGTAACGATGTCCGACGTCGGCGAGCGTCACGAACATGCCAGGTCCTTCTTCGCGACGGCCTTGACGGCCGCGGCTGTCGGCGGCTCCGGGAACGAGACGTAGGTGCGACCGAGCTTCGAGGACACGACGGCCACCTGGAGCGACCCGCCGTCCGGCGTCGCGACGCATCCACCTGTTTCGCTGGTCATCGCGACCGCGGCCGGGGGGACCGCGTAGACGGTGGTCGCACCGACCAGCACGAGCTCGGCTTGAATGCTCGCATCGTCAGGGCTCGCCGCGTACTTCGCCAACGCATTCGTGCCGGCCAGCACGGAGAGCCCTTCAGGCGTCACGGCTCCCTCCTCGTCGATCGCGACGTCGACGCCCTCAAGCGTCAGCTTTCGCGCACCGGGCACGAGGTCTGTCGGGTAGCTCTTCACGGAGGCCGATAGGAGTGGGTTCGCGAGGTCGACAAGAGCCTCGCCCTGCGCGGCTGTCTGTCCGAGCGGGACCGGGCAGGACTGCACCGAGATCGTCGCCGAGGGGAGCCAGAGCACCTGTGCGAGTGCCAGCTCGCCTTGCTTGGTGTCGCCGTACATCGACTCGACGAGGTCGTCCCAGGCAGACCACGTCTGCCAGTCGAAGGTGTCAGTCTCGGACACGTCGTAGCCGAGGCCCGCAAGCGCCACCTGCAGTGCGGTGACGTCGGGACCCTTGAGGCCATAGCTGAGGTCCCGCCAGAGCGGCGTGGACGTGTGGAGACTCACGAGCGGAGTCTCGCCGACCTTGAAGGAGCTCCCCCCTGAGACGAGGTCGCCGCCTGCAGTGCAGGACGAGTCGGTCAGCGTGCCGCTCGTCGGTGACGGCAAGGAGGCGTCGTCACCCAGCTGTGCAGTCAGCTCCACGGCTCGTGCGTCGGTCAGTTCCTCGGCCACGAGTTGCACTTCTGAAGGCACGGAGGCGGTTGCGAGTCCGGGCGGGGTGGGGCGGAAGACGGAGAAGGCGACGAGGGATGCGGCTACCGCCAGCGTGGCGACGATGACCAGCGCGACGGTGGCAGAGAAGCCCCGGCGCCGGGCAGGTCGGTCGCTGTCCGACACGACGCTGACCACGTCTTCGTTGCCAGGCTGCGCGTGCTTCACCCTGCCACCCCTCGATCCGAGTCGGGCCACTTTGCGCCGACGCGGATCAATGTAGCGGTGATTCTGGACCGCAACAAACGAAGAAGATCCATTCTCATGGATTCCGTCTAAGTGGCGTTCCCTCGGCCAGATTGATGGAGATTTTCAGCGTTCATAGCCAGGTTGTCCACGGCCCCTACGAGAACTTCCGACCCTCGTCTCGCTTGTAGAAGAACACCGCGAGGAAGCCGAGGACGGCCGTCCACGCGAGGAGGCCGAAGAGCGCCCACACCGGGAACTGCCCGCCGGAGACCACCGCGATGACCACCTCGCGCGCCTGCCGCACGGGCAGCACCTTCGAGGCGGCATCCAGCCAGCCGGGGAACATCATGGGTGGCAGGAACAGGCCGCCTCCGAAGGCGAGCAGGAACATGAGCACCTGCGTGATCGCGATCGCCGCCTTCGGCCCCGCGGTCGTGCCGACGATCGCGCCGATGAGGGCGGACGGAACCGCCGTGAGCACCACCGCGATGAGGCCGAACACCACCTGCATGAGGGTCGGGGCGGCCGCCGTGAAGAGCCCGCCGACGATGAGCAGCGGCACGATCGAGACGACCGCCATCACGAGCGTCCCGATGACAAGCCCCGCGATGCGCGCGGACGGCTTCCCCGGCAGGGTGCGCAGGTACGGCACCCACGGCTTCGAGCGCTGCTCGGCCAGGTCGAGGCCGAGGCTGAAGAGCCCGTTGGTCATGAAGGCGAACACGATCATCGACGCGACGGCCTGTGTGGCGATCACCGGATCCTCGGCGATCGCGCGCTGCGGCAGCACGAAGAAGCAGAACGCGAGCGTCGGGAAGACGAGCGACCCGATGACGGCGATGGGCACGCGCGCCGTCTCGATGAGCGAGTACTTCACGTGCGTGGCGATGAGTGCTGCAGTGGACATGGTCCTCAACTCCCGTTCTGTGCGTTCTTGACGGCGGGCGAGGCCTCGTCGTTCTGCGTCATGGCGAGGAAGGCCTCCTCGAGCGTCGCCCCGCGCACGGTCAGATCCGTGAAGGGCGCGCCGGATGCGACGAGCGAGCGGATGAACGCGTCCGAGTCGCGCACGAGCGCGGTCACGAGCCCCGCATCCGCTGCCCGCCCCGAACCCGCTGAACCGCCCGGACCCTCGACCGTCTCGGTCAGCGCGTCGGCGTCGATGGCCTGGATGCGCGCCGCGTCGACGCCCCGCATCGTCACCCTGCGGCGGGAGACGCTGCCGACCACCGAGGCGAGGCTGCCGTCCGTGATGACCCTGCCGTGGTCGATGACGACGACCCGCTCGGCGAGCTGCTCGATCTCCTCGAGGTGGTGGCTCGTGACGATGACGGCGCATCCGGCCCGGTGCTTGGTGTGGAGCGCCTCCCAGAGGCTGCGCCGCGCGTCGACGTCGAGGCCCGTCGTCGGCTCGTCGAGGAGCACCAGGTCGGGGTCGCCGACGAACGAGAGCGCCACCGCGAGCCGCCGCTGCTGTCCGCCGGAGAGCGAGCCGCACTGCTTGCCGAGCAGCGGGCCCAGGTCGAACGCATCCACCAGCTCGTTCCTGGCCGCGGGCTTCGGGTAGTGGGCCGCAACGTAGTCGAGCACCTCCGCAACCTTGAGCGCCTCCGGCAGCGCGCTGGCCTGCGGCGTCGACCCCACTCGGATGCGCGTGCGGACGGCGAGCGGGTCGCCGCCGAAGAGCCGCACCGTGCCGGTCGTCGGCGAGCGCAGGCCGAGCAGGAGCGACAGCAGCGTCGTCTTGCCGGCGCCGTTCGGCCCGAGCAGGCCGACGCACTCACCGGCGGTGACGTTCAGCGAGATCCCGTCGAGGGCCGTGTGCTGGCCGAATCGTTTGACCACTTCGTCGACCTCGACGATCGTGGCGGGCCGCGCACTGGCGGGCCGGGCGTTGGCGGGTTGGGCGTTCATGTCATCCCCCGAGGAGTTTCAGGAGCGCCGTCCGGTAGCTGCGAAACGCGGCTCGACCGGCAGGGCTGATGGTCAGATATGTGACGGGCTTGCGGCCCGCGAAGGCCTTGTTGATGACGACGTAGCCGGCGTCCTCGAGCTTCGAGAGGTGCGTCGTGAGGTTGCCCGGCGTCATGTCGAGGAGGCTGCGCAGCTTCGAGAACGTCATCTCATCGCCGTCGTCGAGGCTCTCGGCGAGGGTCGTCATGATGCGCAGTCGGGCGGGCGCGTGGATGATCGGGTCGAACTCGGCGCTCGGGTCGCTCATGCGTGCACCTCACCGTGCGAACTCGTTTCCCGCAGGGGCGGCTCGCTCGAGATGACCCCCGTGCGCAGCAGCACGATGAAGGCGATGAAGATGAGCGGGCCCGCCGTGCCGTAGACGAGGTAGTGGGTGGGTGCGCCGAGCGCCGTGGCGACGACGGCGAGCACGATGACGGCGACCCCGAGCGCGAACTGCGCGCCGGAGCGGGACATGGCGGCGCCCGCCATGTAGAGCACACCGATCGTGATGACGAAGATGCCCGGCATGAGCAGCGGCGCGAGGGCTGGGTCCTCCACCTGACGCAGCAGCGAGGCCGCGAGGAACCAGGCGCCCATCATCGAGATGGACCACGAGAACCCATAGAGCGTGCCCGCCGTGTTGCTGCGGCCGCGCATCCCCCGCCCCATCGAGACCCCGCAGATCACCGAGACGATGACGCCGACGACCATGAGCGCTCCGAAGATGACGAACGCCGTCACGGTGGGGATGCGGATGAGCGGGCTCCCACCCCCATCCTCTGCACTCCAGAGAGCCTGGAAGCCGACCAGCCAGGCCACGGCCCAGGTGCCGAGGAGGATGTACAGCGCCCGGTCGAGCCGGGTGCGTGTCGTGCGCTGCTGGTCGCGCATGAGGGCGAGCATCTCGCTCGGTGCGAGGGCACGGTCGTCGTCACCAGCCTGCTGGGTGCTGGGTTCGGCGGGAGTCCGGCGGTCGTTGGTGTCCATGCAAACCAGTTTGCGCCGCAAACTAGTTTGCGTCAAGTGAGGATGTCGGGCGATAGCCTTGAGTCCATGCGCATCGCCACCTGGAACGTCAACTCCATCCGCGCCCGCTCGGGACGAGTCATCGACTGGATGGTGCGCGCCGACATCGACGTACTCGCGATGCAGGAGATCAAGTGCAAGCCCGAGCAGTTCCCCCGCGAGGTGTTCGAAGAGGCCGGCTACGAGCTCGAGATCCACGGCCTCAGCCAGTGGAACGGCGTCGCCTTCGCGAGCCGCCTCCCCATGAGCGATCCCGAGATCACGTTCGCCGACATGCCAGGCTTCGGGAAGGCAACGCCAGAGGGCACGCTTCCGCTCGAAGCCCGCGCCCTCGGCGTCACCGTCGAAGACGTGCGCCTGTGGTCGCTCTACGTGCCGAACGGCCGCGAGCTCACCAACGACCACTACCCGTACAAACTCGCCTGGCTGAAGGCGCTGCTCGCCGACATGACCGCGTGGCGGCAGGCGCATCCAGACACCCCGCTCGCGCTCATGGGCGACTTCAACATCGCTCCCCTCGACATCGACGTCTGGGACCTGGCCGCATTCGTCGCCTCGACCCACGTGTCGGCGCCCGAGCGTGCCGCGTTCGAGGCGTTCCTCGAGGCCGGCTTCGTCGACACCGTGCGCTCGCGCGGCGTCGAGGGCTACACCTACTGGGACTACAAGTCGCTCCGATTCCCCCGTAACGAGGGCATGCGCATCGACTTCATCCTCGGCACCCCGGAGTTCGACGACCTCGTCGTGGATGCATCCATCGAACGCGACGAGCGCAAGGGCGACGGCCCGAGCGACCACGTGCCCGTCGTCGTGGAGCTCGACCTCGAGACCTCCCTCGACGACGACCGCCCGATGATCTTCTAGGCGTCGGCGAAGCGGGCGCGACAGCACCTCGCATCCACCACCCCGAAGCGTTCTGGCCGACCGCACCCCGACTTCGGGATGGCAACCTCACTTCGTTGCGGGAAACTTCCCAGCACGAAGCGAGTTCTCCATTCTGAGAGTGCGGGCGGATGCGGCGACAGCCCGATCCGCGCCCGCTCTCGGACACGCGTGCCGCGTGGGCAGGAGCATGCGAGGGCGCGGGCTCGCTCAGCCTTCCGGCAGCTCGAACTCCCGCGCCTCATCCCACGGCTCGGTCCAGCCGAGGCGGTCGAAGATGCCGTCGAGCAGCATCGCCGTGAAACCCCAGACGAGGTGTTCGCCGCTGTCGTCGCGCACCAGGAAGCCGGGGCCGCGCCACTCCTCGCCGTCGCGGCGCAGCACGGTGACGCCGCGGTTCGCGGGGTTGAGCAGGTCAGCGACGGGCGCGCGGAACACGGCAGCTGACTCCGCCTCATCGACGACCCCGACGGCGGAGGTGCGGCGCCAGCAGGCGAGCACCGGCGTCACGAGGTGGCGGGAGTACGTGAGTGGCACGGGCTCGAGGGGGCCGAGCACGTCGATGCCGTCGGCGTCGAGCCCCGTCTCCTCGACGGCTTCGCGGATGGCCGCGGCAACCGCGTCGCGGTCCTCCGGGTCGACGCGTCCGCCCGGGAACGCGACCTGTCCAGGATGCGAGCGCAGCGTCGACGCGCGCGCGAGCAGCAGCACGTCGAGGTCACGAGACACGGCCCCCGACTGGGCGTCGCGGTCGCTTGGGAGCGAGTCGAGCATCCCGAAGAGGATGAGCACAGCCGCAGATCGCGAGACGCGCACGAGCCGCTCATCCACGGGCGACAGCGGCACGGCGGGCTCGAGGCCCGCAGCCGCGCACTCGGCGAGCTCGGTCAGCTGCGCACGCGCGGCCTTCGTCGTCGGTTCGAGATGCACCGCTCCAGCGTACGTGACGCGTCCAGTGCGATCCCAGAGTTCGCTCGTGCCTCGTTCGGGCCGCGCCTCCCTCAACCGGCGCTTCGTCTCCGGATGGTTTTCGCGCTTTGGGATGGCTTGCAAGCCATCCATGTGCGTGGAAGCCATCCGGAGACGGCCGGGCCGCGGGGGTGGCTGACGACGGCGCGATCGAACCCGCGGCGAGCGCCTAGAGCGCCCCGCCGGCCGCGGCAGGAGCATCCGCGTCCTGGCCGCTGTCGCCGACGGTCTCGCGGGCGATGAAGTTCTCGATGTCGAAGAGGTTGTCGCCGGCGCGCTTCGCGATCGTGACGAGCGTCGACATGGAGGCGACCTCCTCGACCTGCTCCTTCAGGAACCAGAGCATCGCCTGCTCGCCGATCGCGTCGCCATCCGCACGTGCCGCGCGGAACAGCGCCTCGATCTGCGACGTCACCTCCCGCTCCTGCTCGAGCGCGAGCTCGATTGGCTCGACGACGTTCGCGAACTCGGTCCTGGGGGCGGCGACGCCGGGAATCGTGACGCCGAGGTCGCGGTCGAGGCGGTACTGCACGAGCATCATCGCGTGATTGCGCTCCTCGACCGACTGCTGGTAGAAGTGCGCCGCCAGCTGCGGGAGGTCGTGGTTGTCGAACCACACGGCGATCGCGATGTACTGCTGCGATGCCGAGAACTCGTTGCCGATCTGGGCGGTCAGAAGGTCATTGAACGAAGAAGAAGTCACGCCGCAACGCTACTCCCGGCGTGTTTCGTGTGGCGGTCAAGTTTCGTTGCCGCGCGGATCGTCCACGTGACCAGCGCGACACCGGTCGCGACCACGAACGGGATGCAGGCTGCACCGAACGCGTCCCCGATGATCGCGCCGGTGCTCCCCCAGTACTTGGTCTGATCCGCATCCACGCCGATGCCGGCGACGATGCTGTCCACGATGACGGCGACGCTGAGCGTCGCACAGCCCACCGCGACCAGCACCGCGAGCGCGGCGACCCACGGCAGCGACGCTCGCAGCCGCATCCCCTCACCCCTCGACACCGCGCGCCGGAAGCTGAGGCTGATCGCCCGAGCAACGTCGAGCGTCAGCCAGACCCCCAGCACCAGCGCGGCAGCGATGCTCGCCACGGCGATCGGGATGAGCGTCCCCGCGAGTCGGGCGCCCTCGGCCGAGTCGCGATCGATGCTGGATGCGGCCGCCGCCCCTGGGAAGATCAGCAGCATGTAGGCAAGGAACCCGGCGATGACCGCGAGCAGCCCGGCCCTGATCGCCGCGCGCAGAACCCAGCCACGCTCTGCCCCTGCGCTCGCGCTCGTCATGCCGCAACGCTAGGGGCAAGGGGCTCCCAACACCAAACGATGCCAGGCGTCCGGCTCGCGAACGCTCGAAAGCTAGGCTTGAGCGGAACCCCGGAGGCTGCATGAGCGACGCACACGACCACGACGAGATCGGCGTGGGTTCGGTGGACCGCGAGGTCGACCCGGCCACGGTCGGCCCGCAGCCGGGCGACCTCGAGCGGGCCATCGCAGCCCAGGTGCGCGCGTACCGGCTCGCGACCGGCCTGTCCGTCGCCGAGATGGCCGAGAAGGTGGGCATCTCGAAGGCCATGCTGTCGAAGATCGAGAACGCCCTCACCTCCTGCAGCCTCACCACGCTCGGCCGCCTGGCCCACGGCCTCGACGTGCCCGTCACGGCGCTCTTCCGCGGCGTCGACTCCGACCGCGAAGCCGTCTACGTGCCAGCAGGCCACGGCGCGCAGATCGTGCGCCGAGGCTCCCGATCCGGGCACCTCTACGAGCTCCTCGGCGCCCTGCGCGGCCAGCACAAGCGCATGGAGGCTGTGCTCGTGACCCTCACCGAGGCGAGCGAGGTCTTCCCGCTGTTCCAGCATCCGGGCACCGAGCTGCTCTACATGCTCGAAGGCCGCATGGCCTACGGACACGGGGATGCGCGCTACGAGATGGGCCCAGGCGACACCCTCCAGTTCGACGGCGAGGGCCCACACGGGCCGGAAGAGCTCATCGAGCTGCCCGCCCGCTTCCTGTCGGTCACCGCGTACGGAGACCGCGCCGAAGGCTGAGGCGCGCCAGGAATCGGCCTGAGGCGCGGATGCTAGCTTGGCGCGCACGACGACTCGCGCACCAGCCAGGGGGATCCATGGAACAGCCCGACCGCATCCACGACGACACCGGTGCCGGCGCCGACCACGCCAGTGATCCGCAGCCGCTGCTCGCAGAAGACCTCTTGCTGCTGCTCTTCAACCCGGACGACGGCACCATCGGCGGCGAAGGCACCCTCTTCTACGTGCTCGGCGGGGCGGTGCTCACTGAGTTGGCCTTGAACGACCAGATCGGAATCGAGCAGGCGGGGCCTCGCGGAACGCTGGTGCTCTCGGTCGGCGATGAGGCGCCCGAGGACGAGATTCTGCGGTCGGCCTGGGAGTACTCGCGGGAGAAGCGGCGCGAGGTGCAGGGCATGCTCGCCGCTATCGGGCCGACCCTCCGCGGCCAACTGCTCGAGAGCCTCATCGTCCGCGGCGACCTCACCCGCGAGCAGGGCAAGACCTTCGGGTTCATCCCGAAGACGACGCTCAGCCTGGGCGATACGGGACGCCGCGCCAGGCTCATGAGCCGCGTGCAGTCCGTGCTCATCGACGGCGCGGAACCCGACGCGCGAACCGCTGCCCTCGCGGCGCTCATGTCCGCGAGCGGGTCGATGCCGACGCTGCACCGGGAGATCCCCTGGGAGACCGACGTCATCAACCGCGCCAAGGCCCTCGAGCAAGGTGACTGGGGAGCCACCGCGGCCAGTTCGGCCGTCGCCCGCACCATGAACGCCATCACGATCAACGCTGCAGTCGCGGCGAGCGTCGCCGCCAACGCGGCGAACAACTAGGTCACGGACGCCGCGGCCCGCCTGACAGCGCTTTCGGGGTGGCAGTCGCGGAAGCCCTACGCGGAAGCCCTAGACCGTGGAGGCTTCCGGGATGCGCGCAGCAGCGGGTGCTGCGGCCGGCTTCAGGCGTTCCCGGCGGCGCTTGATGACGATCGACAGCGTCGTCAGGGCGAGGGCCGCGACGAGCCAGACGGTGAGCATCCCGTACGCCTCCCCGATGCCGATCGACCCGCCGGCGACGAGCGAGCGGAACGCCGTGACGGCGTAGTTCAGCGGCAGCCACGAGTGGATGAGCTGGAAGAACGCGGGTGCCGTCTCGACCGGGTAGGTGCCGCCGGCTGAGGAGAGCTGGAGCACGATCATGATGAGCGCGAGGAAGCGTCCGGGAGGGCCGAGGAGCGCGTTGAAGGCCTGGTTGACGGCGACGAACGTGACGCTCGTGAGCAGCGCCAGCGCGATGAGGCCGAGCATGTCGGCGGGTTCGAGCCCGAGCCCGAAGCGGACGATCGTGAGCATGAGCAGGCTCTGCGCGGCGCCGAGCATCGCGCCGGGCGCGAAGCTGCGTAGCGCCACGACGATCGCGGGCTGACGGCCGAGCACAAGACGCTCGCGCAGTGGCGGGAACATCAGGTAGAAGGCGAGCGCGCCGACCCAGAGGCCGAGCGTCATGAAGTAGGGGGCGAGACCGTAGCCGTACGCGGGCACCTCGTTGAGGCGGGTCTTCGTGATCTCCACTGGCGTCGACGTGACGCCGGCGAGGTGGTCGGCCTGTGCATCCGTGTAGCTCGGGATATCGGAGACCCCGTCGTCGAGGCCATCCGCGAGCGTCTTGCTGCCGTCGGCGAGCTGCGTGATGCCGTCGTTCAGCTCGGCGCCGCCCGACTCGGCGTCGGCGGTTCCGTCAGCGAGGGTTGTCGCGCCCGACGAGAGCTCGGAGGCACCCGAGGCGAGCTTCGGCGTCGACTGCGCGAGGGTGGATGCGCCGTCCGCGAGTGTCTGCGTGCCCGTCGCGAGCGAGGATGCGCCGTCCGCGAGCGACTGGGTTCCGGCCGCCAGCGTCGACGTTCCGTCGGCGAGCGACTGGGTGCCCGTCGCGAGCGTGGAAGCACCGGTGGAGAGCTGCTCCACCCCGGTCGCGAGTTCCGCCGACTTGCTCGAAACCGTTGAGACCGCTGCAACGAGCTCGTCGACGTTGCCGCTGAGCGGTGAGACGCCGTCGGAGAGCTGGGTGGCGCCAGCGGCGAGTTCGGTTGACTTCGCTTGGAGGTAGCTCAGCCCGGTCCCCGCGGCGGCGTCACCGACGAGCGCGGATGTCCCGGCGCTCAGTTCGCCGGCCTTCGCGCCGAGGGACTGTCCAGCAGTGGAGAGCTGCGTCAGCAGTTCCTTGCGTTGGGCGTCGGACAGCGAGTCGTAGTCGGCAAGCAGCGAATCGATGCCGCCTGAGAGGTCCCCGGCACCAGCGGCGAGGGCAGTGGTGCCGTCGTCGAGGCCCCTGCTCGCTCCAAGGGCCGTCTCGAGGCCACCGGCGAGAGCCGTCGCTCCAGCGTCAAGAGTCGTCGCCCCTTCCGTGAGCGTCGTGACGCTCGCAGGCAGGTCGCTCGTCTTGGAGTTCAACTCCGCGAGCCCATCGCTGAGGAGCTGCGCACCGGAGCTCGCCTCTGCAAGCTTCGCGCTCAACTGCTGTGCACCCGTGTTCGCGGTCGCAGCGCCCGCGCTGAGCTGCTGCGCGCCCGCGTTGGCGTCCGCGGCGCCGGAGCTGAGCGTCTGCGCACCCGAGTTGGCGGTGACGAGACCGGCGTTGAGCTGCTGCACGCCCGCATCCACCTGAGCCGCCCCGTCGGCGAGCGTCGCGCTGCCGTCGGCGAGGGTGAGCCCGCCCTCGCGCAGCTGGCCGAGCCCGACGACGAGCTGGCCAGAGCCGGTGCGCGCCTGCTCGGCGCCGTCGTTGAGCTCGGTCGCGCCGTCGGCAGCCTCGGAGACGCTCTCGTGGATGTCGGTGAAGCCCACGTAGACGTTGCGGAGGTACTCTTCGGAGACCTCTGTCGCCAGCTCGTCGGCGACCGTCGTGCCGACCGTCGACGCGATGTTGCCGACGATGATGTTCGCCCCGTCGTTCGTGGTGATGGAGAGGCGAGCGATGGCCGCGTCCAGCGGGTCGTCACCACCCGCCGAGACGGCCGCCGCAGAGAAGCCCGCCGGGATATCGAGCACGGCGAGCACCTTGCCGGACTCGAGCTCGCTCTGCGCCTCATCAGCCGACATCTCGTGCCAGCTGAAGTTGTTCGACTCGGTGCTGTCGACGAGCTTCTCGGTGAGCGTCGCGCCGAGATCGACGGGTTCGGCCGGCTCCCCCTCGGTGGTCGTCGCGGGGGTCGCCGCCTGGTCGCTGTTCACGATGGCCGCGTTGATGTGGTCGAGGCGGTGCGTCGGGTCCTCGTTCGACCAGATCAGCGAGCCCGCGTAGATGAGGGGAATGAGCGCGATGCCGACGATGACGATGAGCGTCCGCCGGTGCGAGCGCACGAAGGCGGGAAGTGAGAAGGAACGCATGTGGGTGTGAAGTCCTATGAGCGAACGTGCTCGGCGCGGAGGGCGTCAAGCTCGGCGACAGTCGCGCCGGAGGATGCGAGGAGCAGGGAGGAGAGGCGCTCGACGAGTTCATCGGTGGATGCGCGAGCAGCGGCCGAGGAGTCGGCGGTCGGGTTCGTGTCCGCTTCGACTGGGACGTCGGCGTCAGTGAAGAGCCACCGCGTGACGTGCCACATGGCGCCGGCCGCGAGGAACTCGGCGCGGTCCCGCGGGGTGTCGGGGCCCGGGCGCCGTCGGATGACGGGTCCGAGCGGTGACGATTCGAGGAGCCTCGTGGCGAGGTACGCGATGACGTCGCCCGTGAGGAGGCCGAAGCTGCTCTCGAGAGCCGCCCGGTAGAAAGGGGCGTCTGCGTCGAGTTCGTGGAGGAGCGCGCGGAGCGTGCCGCGCACGAAGGTCGGCCACGAAGGGTCGTCGCCGACGCTCGGAATCCGATCGAAGGCCGATTGCAGGCGGCGGAGGGCGGCCTCGCGGATGAGCGCGGCCGTGTCGTCGAAGTGCTTGTAGAACGTGGGACGACTGACTCCGGCCCGGCCGACGATGTCGGTGATGCTCAGCTGGGCTGCGTCGCGCCCTTCATCGAGCAGTTCGACGACGGCAGCGATGAGCGCCGCCCGCGAACGGACGAACCTCGCATCTTCCTGGATCACGGCACTCCTCGCTCGCAACTAATTTACAGATGTAAATTAGCACGATCGTGCGAGATCACAACAGGGTCAGTTCGAGTCGCAGTGGGGCGCGGCGATGCCAAGCGAACTCCCGCGTGACCAACATCAGTGCAGAAACGGGCCGTTCCGCGCGCCAGGGCTCGAATCGCGTCCAGCCTCAGGCCTACCGCAGCACGCGTCGCGTGAAGTCGTTCGCGAAGACGCCGTTCGGGTCGTAGCGCCCGACGAGCTTCCGGAAGTCGCCGATGCGCGGGTACCGCTCGGCGACGTCGATCCGCTCGTCGAAGACCTTGCCCCAGTGCGGGCGACCGCCGAGTGGCTCGAAGATCTCGTCGAGCAGCGGCAGCAGCTCGGCGACCTCCGGGTCCTGCTTCCATGTGAAGTGCAGGCCGACAGCATCGTTGCCGTGCATGGGGCTCAGCCAGAGGGAGTCGCGCGCAATCGTGCGCACCTCGTTGACCAGCAGGTGGGGGCGGATGCGGTCGGCGATGCCCGCGAGCGCGAGCAGCGCATCCTGGGCCCGAAGCCGTGGGATGAGGTACTCGCTCTGCAGCTCCGCGCCGTTGGAGGGCTGGAACTCGAGCTTGAAGTGCGGCAGACGCTCGTACCAGGGGCCGGCGACGCCGAACTGCTCGCTGCAGGCCACGGCCGAGACGCCACGAATGGGGTGCAGGGCCTCAGTCGCGGGCGTGGCCCCGTAGAAGTCGCCAGGCGCGAGCTCGCTCGCGAGCTGCTTCACCCACACCTGGTCGATGACCTCGGGTTCGGCCCACGTCGTGAAGGCGCTCACGCTGTACCCGGTGCCGGTGATCTCGTCGAAGTTCTCGAGCAGCGCCGCGAACGGCAGGTTCTCGAAGACCCGCTGCCGCACCTCGAAGTGGGGCACGACGTCGAGGCGGATGCGCGTCACGATTCCGAGGGCCCCCAGCGAGACGACGGCCCCGTCGAAGCCCTCGTCGCCCCGCTCGAGCACGACCACTTCCCCGTCGCCCGCGACGAACTCGATGGCGGCGACGGCGGCGGCCAGGCTCCGATTGGTATTGCCGGAACCGTGGGTGCCCGTCGCGACCGCCCCCGCGATGGAGATGTGCGGGAGGGAGGCGAGGTTCGCGAGCGCCAGGCCGTGCTCGGCGAGGTCGATCGCGAGCTCCCCGTAGCGGGTGCCAGCGCCGATCGACACCCACCGCCGGTCCTCGTCGATGCGGAGCGGGCTGCGCAGCCCCCGCGTCGACACCTGCACTCCGCTCGTGTCGGCGATCCGGTTGAACGAGTGCCCACTGCCGAGCGCCCGCACCGACTGTCCGGCAGCCACCGCGGCGCGCACCACCTCCCTGACCTCGGCCGTGCTCGTCGGGGCGGCGACGCGCTCCGCCTCGAAGGTGATGTTGCCAGCCCAGTTGGAGGTCACTGCTGTCCTGCTTTCTGCGACGTTGCGAAGTGGATGCACCCGGCGGGGCTCGAGCGGACCGTCAGGCCTGGAGCTCTACCGCCGACCACGATACGGGGGGGCAGGGTGAGTTGGTCTGTCGCTGGCCAACTTCCGGGACGAAACCGGAGCATCCGGCTCACTAGCCCCTCGAGGCACCCTCTGATCACGGAAGTTGGCCAAACGGCTTGTGGCCGAGAGGGCGGTAGATGGAGTGGCAGCCGGCTGCACTGAAACGCGAGCCAACTGGACTCACGAACAGCATCGCCTGACCAACATGAGTGCAATATCGCGCCTGACGAGCGCCAAACACGGAGAAAGCGCCGATATCGCACTGATGTTGGCCAGAGGGAATGGCTAAGAGGTGGAGACGGAGTGTAAGGCGGCGGCGAAAGCGAAAGCGATGGCGATGGCGCGCGCGACGACCTAGGCTCGCCTGCCATGCGGATCGTCGTGTCGGGAACCCATGCGAGTGGCAAGAGCACGCTCATCAGCGACTTCGCGGCCGCGCATCCGGAGTACCTCGTGCTGCCGGATCCGTTCGAGGAACTCATCGACGACCGCTTCGATGAACTCGACGCGGTCCTGTTCAGCCGCCAGCTCGACATCGCGGCTCACCGGCTGGCCGAGCTTCCGGCGGGCTCCAACGTCATCGCCGAACGCGGGCCCGTCGACTTTCTGGCCTACCTGCACGCACTCGATGCGCTCGGCAGGCCCGGGCGGTCGCGCGCATCCATCGCGCGCGGTGCCGCGCTCACGCGCCAAGCCACCGAGCAGATCGATCTCGTTGCCCTGGTCCCCCTCGCCTATCGGGACCAGATCGCGGTCAGCGAGGACGAGGACCTCGAACTTCGGGATGCCATGAACGACGCCCTCCTCGACCTCGCCGCCGATCCAGACCTCATCGGCCTCCGCGTCGCGGAGCTCGCGGGCGATCGCGCCGAGCGCCTCGCCCAACTCGAGGCGGCAACCCTCCGGCCCTCGACGTCTGACCAACTTCCGTCATGAAACCTCCGCATCCGAGGTTTCGGGGCTCCGAAGTATCGTTTCGTCACGGAAGTTGGCCAGGCGGCGCGGATAGAGGCGGCGCAGCTGGAGAGGCGCCGTCGATGGTGAGGCGGAGAGGCGGCAGAGGCCCCGCGCCTCAGTACTGCTTGCCGGGGATCCAGCTCGTGCCGGCGAGCGGCACGTTGGCCATGGCCGCTGACTCGACGGTCAGCGCGACGAGGTCCTCCGGCTCGAGGTTGCGAATGTGCGACTTCCCGCACGCGCGGGCGATGGTCTGCGCCTCCATGGTCAGCACGCGCAGGTAGTTCGCGAGGCGTCGCCCGCCCTCGACGGGGTTGAGGCGGGAGGCGAGCTCCGGGTCCTGCGTGGAGATGCCGGCCGGGTCGCGCCCGTCTTGGAAGTCGTCGTAGAAGCCCGCGGCGGAGCCTATGTCGGCGTACTCCTGCTGGTAGCGCGGGTCGTTGTCGCCGAGCGCGATGAGCGCGGCAGTGCCGATCGCGACCGCGTCGGCGCCAAGGGCCATGGCCTTCGCGACGTCGGCGCCGGTGCGGATGCCGCCGGACACGATGAGCTGCACCTTGCGGTGCATCCCGAGCTCCTGCAGCGCCGCGACTGCCTGCGGGATCGCGGCCAGCGTCGGGATGCCGACGTTCTCGATGAACACCTGCTGCGTTGCAGCCGTGCCGCCCTGCATGCCGTCGAGCACCACGACGTCTGCGCCGGCCTTCACGGCGAGCGCCGTGTCGTAGTAGGGGCGGGATGCGCCGATCTTCACGTAGATCGGCTTCTCCCAGCCGGTGATCTCGCGCAGCTCGGCGATCTTGATCGTCAGGTCGTCCGGGCCCGTCCAGTCGGGGTGGCGGCTCGCGGAGCGCTGGTCGATACCGATGGGCAGGGTTCGCATCCCGGCCACACGCTCGGTGATCTTCTGCCCGAGCAGCATGCCGCCGCCGCCAGGCTTCGCGCCCTGCCCGAGCACGATCTCGATCGCGTCGGCCTTGCGCAGGTCGTCCGGGTTCATCCCGTAGCGAGAGGGCAGGTACTGGTAGACGAGGTGCTTCGACTGGCCGCGCTCCTCCGGCGTCATGCCGCCGTCGCCGGTCGTCGTGGAGGTGCCGACCTCGGACGCGCCTCGGCCGAGGGCCTCCTTGGCGTTCGCGGAGAGGGCGCCGAAGCTCATGCCCGCGATGGTGACCGGGATGTCGAGGTGCAGCGGCTTCGAGGCGAAGCGGTCGCCGAGCACGACGTCGGTGCCGCAGCGCTCGCGGTACCCCTCGAGCGGGTAGCGCGACATGGATGCGCCGAGGAACAGCAGGTCGTCGAAGTGCGGCAGCTGCCGCTTCGCACCCCACCCGCGGATGTCGTAGATGCCGGTGCGGGCGGCGCGCTGGATGTCGGAGATCGTCGCGCGGTCGAAGGTCGCCGACTCGCGGAGGCCGAGCTCGGCGAGCTGCGCGGGCGACTGGGTGGCTGTTGCGGTGGCCGCGGATGTGGGCTGTTCGATGAGCGTCATGGCTGGCTCTCTCTGCTCGGCCTAGTAGGCGTTGTCGACGTTGAAGTGGTAGAGCTTGCGGGCCGAGCCGTAGCGCTTGAAGGCAGCCGGGTCGTCGTCGCGGCCGGCGGCGAGCAGCAGCTCGGCGAGTTCCGCGAGGTGCTCGTCGCGCATGGGCTTCTCGATGCAGTCGGCGCCGAGAGATTCGACGGTGCCCTGCACGTAGATGCGCGTCTCGTAGATGGAGTCGCCGAGCGCCTCCCCCGCGTCGCCGCACACGACGAGGCGTCCGGCCTGCGCCATGAACGCCGACATGTGGCCGATGCTGCCGCCCACGACGATGTCCACGCCCTTCATGGAGATGCCGCAGCGGGCCCCCGCGTTGCCGTCGATGACGACGAGACCGCCGTGGCCGGTCGCGGCCGCCGACTGGGAGGCGTCACCCGTGACGTGCACGGTGCCGCTCATGATGTTCTCGGCGAGCCCGACGCCGGCGTTGCCGTTGATCGTGACCGAGCCCTGCTGGTGCATCCCGGCGGCGTAGTAGCCGACGTGCCCGTCGATCGTGACGTCGATGGCGGAGGTGATGCCGACCGCGATGTTGTGCTTCCCGGCGGGGTGCTGGATGCTCCACCTGGTTCCGCCTTCGGCCGTCTGCACTGCCGCGTTCACGACTCGCACATCCTGGCCCGCGAGGTCGATGGTGGTAGTGGCGGCTGACGCCGGAGCTGCCGCCGGAGGCGTGATGGGGGCCGGTGCGACCGCCGGGGCTGCCGCGTACTGGGTGCTGTCTAGAGTGACCACGTGTAGACCTTTCCGGGGACTGGTTCGAAGATGTCGGCCGATTCGATGCCGGGGAGCTGCGCGAGGGCGCGGTATTCGGAGGCCATGGCCACGTAGTCGTCGGTGACGGCGACGATGGCGGGCTTGCAGGCGATGGGGTCGCGCACGATGGCCATGCTGTCGGCGGTGGTGACGACGAGCGTGTAGAAGCCGTCGAAGACCTCGCCGAGGTTGATGAGCGCCTGTTCGAGGGTGTCGCCCTGCTCGAGGCGGGAGGCGATGTAGCGGGCGCCGACCTCGGTGTCGTTCTCGGAGTCGAACTGCACGCCAGTGCGCTTCAGCTCGCGGCGGATGGACGCGTGGTTGGAGAAGGAGCCGTTGTGCACGAGGCACAGGTCGTCGGCGACGGCGAAGGGATGCGTGCCGCCCGCCGTCACGGCCGACTCGGTGGCCATGCGGGTGTGCGAGACGCCCTGGCTGCCGGACATCGACTCGAGGCCGTGGTTGGAGGCGACATCCATGGGGTTGCCGACGCTCTTCATGACGGCGAGGTGGCCGCCGCGGCCGATGATCGTGGCGGTCGGGAGGACCGTGCTGACCGCATCCGCGAGGAGGCTCGTCGACAGCTCCCCGCTGACGAGCGTCGTGTCCCCGACGACCGAGACCTTGGGGGCGGCGCCCGCAGGCAGGGTGCGCTCGAGCTCGGCCGTCAGCTCTTCTGCGGTGAGCAGCTGCGTGCCCCCGAGCAGGCTGAGGGTCGACGCCGCACTGCCGGTGAGGTCGGGGTTGTCGTAGACGGCGAGGCCGGCGGAGTCGGGTCCGCGGTCGACCATCTCGCAGAGCATGGTCGAGAGCAGGTCGCCCATCTGCGGCCTGAGCTGGGGGTTGCGCAACTGCAGCGCGGCGATTCCACACACGGGCGTGGTCCTTTCGAGGGGGTGAGCTGGTCTGGCTTCTGGATGCGGGTGGCTAGAAGGCGGTGAGGTAGGTGTCGAGCTCCCAGTTGCTGACCTGGGCGTGCCAGGTGAGGAACTCGGTCTCCTTCGCGTCGGCGAAGTAGCGGCCGGTGGCCTCGTCTCCGCTGAGGCTGGCGAGGATCACGGGGTCGTGGCGCAGCGCTTCGACGGCGTGGAGGAGCGTTGCGGGGAGTACGGCCGCGCCCTCCGGCGCCTGCCCAGGCCCTGACGGGTTGCCCGGGTCGATGCTGTTGTCGATACCGTCGATGCCCGCCATGATGGCCGTCGCGACCGCGAGGTAGGGGTTGGCGGCGCCGTCACCAGAACGGAGCTCGACGCGCTTGTTGTCCGGCACGCGCACCATGTGCGTGCGGTCGTTGCCGCCGTACGACGCCTTGCGCGGCGACCAGGTCGCCCCGGAGCTGGAGGTGGCCGTGCCGATGCGCTTGTACGAGTTCACCGAGGGGGCGAGGAACGCCTGCAGCGCGGGCGCGTGCTCGAGGAGGCCGGCCACGAAGCCGTACGCGACGGGCGAGAGGCCGAGGCCGCGCGCATCCGCTTCGCTGTCGGTGCCCGTCGTCGCGGGGAAGAGCGGCTCGTCCTGCTCGCTCCAGAGGGAGAGGTGCAGGTGGAGGCCCGTGCCCGTGCGGTCGGTGAAGGGCTTGGGCATGAACGTGGCCGTCATGCCGCGCTCCTCGGCGAGCACGTTGAGGATGTAGCGGAGCGTGATGACCCGGTCGGCCGTCGTGAGCGCGTCGGCGTAGTCGAAGTTCTGCTCGAACTGCCCGGCGCCGTCCTCGTGGTCGTTGGCGTAGTTGCCCCAGCCGAGCGAGTTGATGGCGGTCGAGACGGATGCGAGGTGGTCGTACATCCGCGTCACGCCTCGGGCGTCGTAGCAGGGGCGCGGGCCGTTGTCCCGCTTGTCCGCCGGGGCGAGGGTGCCGTCTTCTGCACGGTCGACGAGGAAGTACTCGACCTCGGCGCCGACCTTGGCCGTCATGCCGCGTGTGGCGAGCTCGGCGATGGCGCGCTTCAGGATGTTCCGGGGCGCGTACGGCCACGGCTTGCCGTCGACGTGCGGGTCGCAGTGCACGAGCGCGAGCCCTTCGCGAACGAACGGCAGCGGCGTGAACGAGTCGAGGTCGGGGATCGCGATGAGGTCGGGGTCGTGCTGCTCCTGGCCGATGAGGCCGGCGGCGAAGCCCGCGAACCCGAGGGCGCCCGCTTCGAGCTCGTCGGCCGCCGAGGTCGGCACGAGCTTCGCGCACGGCTTCCCGTTGAGGTCGACGAAGGTGGCGAGGATGAAGTGCACGCCGTGCGCCTGCGCGAGGTCGCGGAGCGTGATGCGGTCGCCGGCCGCGAGGCTGTTCCCGCCTGGTGGGGTGGCCTCGACCAGCTTGGGGGCTAGTTGCGTCATGGTCGTCTCCCGCATGTTGTCGATGTTACCTGACATGAAACGTTGTTCGCCAATAGTAGACATGCGGATGTTTCCAGAGCGTTCGCCCCTGTAAACACTGGGTTACGGGAACTGGCGGCGGCGACGGCGGGGCAGCGGCGGGGCAGCGGCGGGGCAGCGGCGGGGCAGCGGCGCGCAGACATTGCATTTGCGCACCCTCACGCACAGCGGGAGAGGCACAACCCCCAAGTCTGGCGAAGCCACCTCCGCACACCTCGCAGTTGCACATCCCCGCGCGCGCCTTCACCTGCGCTAAGCCCAGGTCTGTCGCCGGGTGGTAAGAGCCGGCAAGCCGGGCACTGCGTAACGGGTACTCGCAGGAACTCCCTCGATGTCGGTGGTCCGCCATACGCTCCTGGCATGGAGTACACGAACCTCGGCCGAACCGGCCTCCGCGTCAGTCGCCTCGCCCTTGGCTGCATGAGCTTCGGCGACCCGAATCGCGGCCTGCACAGCTGGACCCTCGATGACGACGCGGCGGCGCCGCTGCTCCGCCAGGCGGTGGAGCTCGGCATCACCTTCTGGGACACCGCGAACGTCTACCAGCAGGGCACGAGCGAGGAGATCATCGGCCGCGCGATGCGCCGCTTCAGCCGACGCGAGGACATCGTGGTCGCAACCAAGGTCTCCGGCAAGATGCACGACGGCCCCGGCGGCTCGGGCCTCTCCCGGAAGGCCATCCTCGAGCAAGCGAACGCCTCTCTCGAGCGGCTCGGCACCGACCACGTCGACGTGCTGTACATCCACCGCTTCGACGACGCGACCCCGGTCGAGGAGACGATGCAGGCGCTCGACGACCTCGTACGCGCAGGCAAGGTGCGCTACCTCGGCGCATCGTCGATGTACGCGTGGCAGTTCGCGAAGCTGCAGCAGGCGGCGGCCGTCGGCGGATGGACGCCCTTCGTGGCCATGCAGGACCAGTACAACCTGCTGAAGCGCGAGGAGGAGCGGGAGATGATCCCCATGTGCGCCGACATGGGCGTCGGCCTCGTGCCCTACTCGCCGAACGGCAAGGGGCGCCTGACGCGCCCGCGCGGCCAATCGTCGTCACGCGCCGAGGTCGACGCCGTCGCGAAGGCGTTCGACACCGACGCCGATGGCCCGATCATCGATGTCGTCGAGCAGATCGCTGCAGAACGCGACGTGCCGATGGCTCGGGTCGCGCTCGCCTGGGTGCTGCGCAACCCGACGGTGGCGGCACCGATCGTGGGCGCGACGAAGGCCAGGCACCTTGACGACGCCGTCGCCGCGCTCGAGCTGACGCTCACCGATGACGAGGTGGCGCGGCTCGAGGCGCCCCACGTCACCCAGCCTCCGTTCTGGTGGTGACGGCGCGGCTCGGCGTAAACACTGGGTTACGAGCGATCGCCGGGAGGTTTCGCACCCGCCGCCGCAGCTCCTCGTCGCGATGGAATGGCCACACCTGCCCATCCACGAAAGGCGCCCCATGCCAGCTGCACCACTTTTCGACCTGTCCGATACCCGCGTCGTCATCACGGGCGGCACGAAGGGCATCGGCTTCGGCATCGCCAGCGTGTTCGTGCAGGCGGGCGCGCGCGTTGCCGTCGCTGGCCGCTCTCAGACGGGAGTGGATGCGGCCGTCGCGTCGCTCGAGGAGCTTGCGGCTTCGGAGGCACCGGGGCGCGTGGTCGGACTCACGGTCGACGTCGCCGACCCGGAGTCGTGCCGTGCCCTGGCCGCATCCGCTACCAATCTGCTCGGCGGTATCGATGTGCTGTGCGCCAACGCTGGCATCTTCCCGCAGGCCGAGCTCGCCACGATGACGCCGGCACAGCTCGACGAGGTGCTCGACACGAACGTGAAGGGAACGATCTATGCCGTCCAGGCGTGCCTTCCCGCCTTGCAGGAATCGGGGCGCGGCCGGGTCGTCATGACCTCATCCATCACGGGCCCGATCACCGGCTACCCGGGATGGTCGCACTACGGCGCGTCCAAAGCGGCCCAGCTGGGCTTCATGCGCACGGCGGCGATCGAGCTCGCCAAGCACGCGATCACCGTCAACGCCGTGCTGCCAGGCAACGTCGAATCAGCTGGACTCGAGGAGATGGGCGAGCAGTACCTCGCGTCGATGACGTCGGCCGTGCCGCTGCGGAGACTCGGCCGCGCGGAGGAGATCGGCTTCGCGGCGGCGTTCCTCGCGAGCAGGGAAGCCGCATTCATCACCGGTCAGACGATCGTAGTCGATGGCGGACAGACGCTCCCCGAATCACCCGACGCCGTTGCCTGATCCGCAGCACCGCCCTCAGACAACCCTATGCCCACTCCCAGGAATAGCTAGCTAGCCTAACTATCCGGCCAACCACTCCGAACCGAGGAACCCCATGAGCCTGCTCGAGATCCCCCGACCGTCGGCACCTCAGTCGGCAGTGGAGGCGACCCCTCGCCGACTACTGCGCTGGCTCTCACCCGCGAACGGCCTCTGGGTTGCCATGCGCGAGACCCCGACGGGTGACGACTTCGCCGGTTTCGTCGAGCTCGTCCAAGGAGAGTTCCGCGCCCACGACGGCCAGGGCACCTTCCTCGGCGCGTTCGAATCGCGCGAGTCCGGGCGCGACGCGATCGAGGGCGCAGCCCGCTGACGATCTGGGTTCCAGACTGCGGGTCGAAACCGACCGACTGGTAAAGTTGGCGGGACCAGACACCAACGACCAGCGACTCCCCCGTCGCCGGCCGTCACGCGCCAGGGCAGAGCCCGCGCGAAGCGGTCCGCCTGGGATGCCGCTGGCCTACCGCGAGATTGGATCCCATCCCGCATGCCTCTCTTCACCATCCTCATCGGTGCCCTCCTCGTCGTGACGGGTGCCGTCGCGTACTTCGTCAGCGACACCGGCAGCCTCACGGCCCTCATCCCAGCAGCAGTCGGCGTCCTGCTCGTGATCGCAGGCCTCATCGCCCGCAACCCCAAGCTCCGCAAGCACGCCATCCACGGCGCGCTCGCCGTAGCACTGCTGGGCGCCCTCGGCTCGCTCATGAACGTCGCTCAGCTCGGCGACCTCTTCGCTGGCACGGCCGAGCGCCCGGGCGCGATCATCAGCAGCACGATCATGCTGGTCCTGCTCGTCGCGCTCATCACGGCCGGCGTGCGCTCGTTCATCGCCGCCCGCCGCGGCCGCCAGGCGCCCGCGGTCACGCAGAACTAGTCAGCTGTTCTCCGCCCCAGGTTCTCCTGGAAGCGGATGAGTGAGCCGTCGGGGTCCGTCACGCGAGATTGACGGGCCCCGACGTCGCCCCCGCCGACCCGATTCGTTCACGCACTCCTGGCGGTCGTCCCGCTAGCGCTGGCGACGGTCGTCGCAGTGCTCGCGGTCTGGGCCCTCGTCCTTGCCATCAAGGCGCTGCGCAAGTACCTGCGGACCCAGGATGCACCCCAGCAGCCTGGGTTGCAGTCGCCGGCTTCGCACGAGATCGACTGAGCTGCCGCCGCATCTTCGCCGGGAGGTGGTCACCAGGACAGCGGCGTCATCCTTCCGTTCAGAAGCACCCGCAGGGCGGCGTGCACCTCGAGAGCGCTCCGGCGGCGATCTGCCGGATCGATGTTGTGCACAGCGAGTCGGCACGCGTGTTCGAGTTCCCACTCGGTGACCCCGTCGGGGAGGCAGAGCATCCACTGCACCCCTCGAGGCGGCTCGGGCACTCCGGCGTCCACCAGGTATCGGGCCATCTCGTCGTGGTCGCCGGTGACGTCCGCATCGCCCGAGAAGGTGCCAGCCGTGGACGCATCTACGCGCCGCACGCCGCCGGTCTCGTCGACCGGATCGTAGCGAGCAGGCTCCTGGTACACCCAGCTCGGCCCCGCGAGGTAGGCGATGAGCGCGTGCCACCCGTTCGGATCGAGCCGCATGAGCTCCACTGTCTGCGGCGGCTCCTTCGCGAAGTCGTCCCACGACCAGCTCGGCAGCGCGTCCCGCGCCGCGAGCATCACCTCGGTGTCATTGATCGGCATATCTCGGCCCCCCAGCCTGAATTCCCCGTGCACGCGCCGACTCGAGCCGACGGTGCTGCAGGCTATTGTCGCGCATCCGCCACGCCGCCGAGTCCACGACGGGTACGAGCACGAGCCCCACGCTGGGGAGCGTCAGCGCGTGCGACTCACCAGAGGCGAGCGCGGGGGCTGAAGAACGGCAGCGCGATGGGCTTGAACACGACGCCCCGCGAGGCCTTCACGAGGCCGACGATCGAGAGCACGACGTGCGTCACCGAGAGTGCGAACCAGATGGTGATGGGGATGCCGATCGGGTAGAACGTCGACGAGTACTCGTCGTCGAAGGTGAAGAGGAACGCGATGTGCAGCGCGATGAGGATGACCGAGGAGATCAGGTAGGTGATTCCCCAGTTGGCGGCGTTCGTCCGGTTCCGCTCCCCGGCCTCGGTCGCCGGTGCGCGCGACCGTCCGACCGCCGTCATGACGATTCCCGCGACGATGGCACTCACGAACGGGAACGGGATAAGCGCGAGCAGCCCGACGCCCCACTGCACGGCCCCGTTCGCGAGAGGCCTGACGAGGAGAACCTGCTGGGGCTGGCCCGTCGGTGGCGGGAACTGCGGTGCCTGCTGCTGTGCCTGCGCTGCGTACTGCGCGGCGGCCGGCGGTGCCGGCTGGGCCTCGGGCACTGCATCCGGTACCGCGGCAGGCTCCTGCTGCGGTGCCCCGGATGGCGCGAAGTACAGGTTGCTGGCCCACGACCCGGAGCCGGTGAGCTGCGGGCGCTTCTCGGCGGGAAGCCCGAGCGCGTAGCGGATGAGCGAGTCCACGCTCGCCTCGTCGTCGTGGACCATGCCCTGCGCCTCGGTCAGCATCTCCGGGAAGGGGTTGTCGTCGTCCGTGACACCCAGCACGTGGATCTCGGCGACCTCGAGCAGCAGGTAGCGACCGCGGTTCGCGGGGTCGTTCAGCGCGTTGCGCGCCTCGGCGATCTGTCGCTGCGTCTCCTCGTCGTGCGGGAGCTGCGCGAAGAGACGCTCGAGGTTGGCGACGCCCTGGTCGTAGTCGCCGAGGATGGCCATGGCAGGCGCATCCCAGATCGTCGAGGGAACGAGGCGGCCGGACCCGGAGACGAGCAGCTCGTGCACAGGCGGCACATCCCACTTCCACTCCGAGAGACCGGTGACTCGCGTGAGAGGGGCCCCCTGACCTGGGATCTCGTCGACAACGTAGAGATAGCTGCGGTTCGCCATCATCCGAGCCTAACGGCCGATGCCCGCGGCTCGGGGTCGCGGGCATCGGGGCCAACTTCTGTGATGGATGCGCGGATCGCAAGCTCAGGGGCAGCGCGAACGCTCATCCATCACGGGAGTTGGTCAGCACCAGGCGTGAAACCCCCGAGGAGGCGTGAGCTACTTGCCGAACAGGTCTCCGAGGCCGGGGATGTCGAAGCCGAAGTTGCCTGCCTGCTCCTCGACGCCGCCGAGGAACTGATCGCCGGCTCCTGAGAGCTGCTCACCCGCACCGGCGAACTGGTCGCCGAAGCCGCTCACCTGGTCGCCGAGGCCCGAAGCCTGCTCGCTGAGACCGGAGACGGTCTCGCCGATGCCGCCGAACTCCCCGAGGTCGGCGGTGAGCCCCTCGAAGCCCTCGATGCCGGACGCGGCGATGCCGTCGAAGTCGATACCGGATGCCATCGCGTCGCCGAGCAGAGGCAGGGCGACGGAGCTCGCCACGGCGCCCCCGACGACGCCGAGCGCGATGCCGCCGAGCGCTCCCGCACCGGCCGCAGCCGCTCCGGCCCCCGCGACGCCCATCCCTCGGCCGAAGCGGGAGGAGCCCCCACGGCTGGAACCGGGAGTGAAGTTGCCCCCGCCACGCGAGGAGGCGATGCGCTTGCCCGCGCCGAGCACCTTCGCCATGAAGCCGGGCCGTTGCACTTCTCCGCGTGTCGCGGCGCGCGCCAGGTCGTCTGGTGAGCTCGACTGGGGGCAGTCGTACGGGCCGGACTCGGCGCTCAGGCGCTCGCGCACCTGGTCGCGCTGCTCAGGCGTGAGGCGCTGGAACGCCTCACGGTGGGCCTGCTCGAGCTGATCGGGCGCAGCCGTCTTGAGGAGGTAGTCGTACTTCGCGATGGCCGCCTTGTCGGCGGCGCTTCCCGACCCGGCGCTCGCGCCGGGTCGTGAGCCGTAGCTCGGTGCGCTCGGCGGCCGCTGGTCGTACTGGCCCTGCTGGCCGGACTGGCCGTACTGGGGCGCCTGCCCCGGGTGGCCCTGCTGGTTCTGGTAGCCCTGCTGGCCGCGCGACTGCTGACCGTCGCCGGTCACCTGGTCGGCGACCTTGCGGACCATGTCCTTCCAGTCCCCGGAGCCGCTCTTCCCGCCGCCCCGGTTGCCGGAGTTGCTGGAGCCACCGGAGTTGCCGAGGGCCTTGGAGGCCGCGCCGAGAATCTTGTTGAAGTCAACCATGCGCTTATCGTGACCCACCGTTCTATGGAAAACGTATGGGGCGCATCCGGTTCCGCTCAGAGCGTTGCGGCCGCGTCACGCCGGTCGGTGCCAGCCGCGAGGCGGACGGGGGCGAGATCGAGAGGTGAGGTGGCTTCGGCGCGGGATGCATGCTCGGCTCGGATGTCGGCGGCACCGGCTACGTTGACGCTATGCAGTCGAACAGCCGAGTCCACGCTCCGGAGTTGAGCACCCGATGAGCAAGCGCGCGGTGCAGGCCGGCGCGGCCGCCGATGTGCTCGCCCCGTACCTTGAGCGGCTGCGCACCGAACTCGAGATCCCCGTCGACTACCCCGCCGACGCGCTGCTCGAGGCCCAGGCCGCTGCGGCACGCGAGTTCGACGCCGGACCAGACTCCGCCAGGCAGGACCTCCGCGACCTGCCCTTCGTGACCCTCGACCCCGTCGGATCCCGCGACCTCGACCAGGCCTTCTTCCTCCGACGCGTCGCGGCAGCCGACGCTGAACCCGCCGGGTTCGAGGTGTTCTACGCGATCGCCGACGTCGCCTCGTTCGTCGAGCCGGGTGGCGCGCTCGACGCCGAGACCCACCGGCGCGCCCTCACCGTGTACGGCCCCGACGGCCGTTTCGGCCTGCATCCGGCCGTCCTCAGCGAGGGTGGCGCGAGCCTGCTCCCCGACGTCGATAGACCGGCAGTGGTGTGGCGGATGCGGCTCGACGCGTCGGGTGAGCTGCTCGACGACATCGACGTACGTCGATCCGTGGTCCGTTCGCGGGCGCAGCTCGACTACGCGTCGGTGCAGCGACAGCTCGACGACGGAACCGCCGACGAGCTGCTGCAGCTGCTCGCCGAGGTGGGTCAGCTGCGCATCGACGCCCAGTTCAAGCGCGGGGGCGCAACGCTCGAGGTCCCAGACCAGGAGATCGAGCGCAGCGAAGACGGGACCCGCTACCGGCTGGTGCTGCGCGAGCCGCTGGCGAGCGAGGAGTTCAACGCGCAGCTGTCACTCCTCACCGGCATCGCCGCGGCGAGGATGCATCGCCTCGCCGGAGTCGGCATCTGGCGCACCCTCGACGAGGCTCGCCCCGAAGATGTCGAGCGCCTACGCCGTGTCGCCACGGCCCTCGGGTTCGACTGGACCCCGAGCTCCTCCTACGCCGACTTCGTGCGAACCGTCGACACGTCGCGTCCCGAATACGCGGCGTTCGCGACCGAGGCGACCCGACTGTTCCGCGGCGCGGGATACGTGGCGTTCGGAACGCCGACGAACCCTGAGGTCCCGCGCGGCGCATCGCACAGCGCTATCGCGGCCGAGTACGCGCACGTCACGGCGCCCCTCCGACGCCTCGTCGACCGGTACGGCAGCGAGATCGCGCTGGCGTTCTGCGCCGGCCGAGAGGTGCCGTCCTGGGTGGTGGATGCGCTCGGCGCGCTCCCGGCTGAGATGGCAGCGGGGTCGCAGCGCGCGAACGCGTACGAGCGAGGAACCGTCGACCTGCTCGAGGCAGTGCTGCTCGGACCACTGGTCGGCGAGGAGCTCGACGGGATCGTCGTCGAGTCCTCACCGACCGGTGAAGCCACGGAGCGACGGGCGAAGGCGACCGTGCTGCTTCGCGATCCGGCGGTGAGGGCGAGGGTCGTAGGCGACGCCTCGGCGCTCGAGCTGGGCGCCCCGGTCGTGGTTCGCGTCGAGTCGGTCGACCCGGACAAGCGGACGGTCACACTCAGCGTCGTCTCGCCGGGCCCGGCACCCCGCCGCGGCTAGATGCCTACAGCGAGGCCCAGGTGAACGAGTAGCCGTTGCCGTTGCGGTGGCAGGACTCGGTGATCTTCGTCCACGAGCTGATGTACGTGCGCTGCACTGCCTGGCAGTCGGCGAGAGATCCGCCGGTCCAGTACATCTGCTCGGTGCCAGCGTTCGCGATCGCCGGGGCGGAGACGGCGATGCCGACGGCGAAGAGGGCTGCGGTGATGCTTGAGGCGATTCGACGCATGAGAACTCCTTCGACAGGCCCGGCTGGTCCGGGATGCCGGCGAGCGTAGACCCGCAGATTGGGATGCACGGGCACTGCAGCGCCCGAGCGGGAGGCGGGGAGAACTCCCCTCCCCGCGGTGGCGGGCAACGCGGCGAGGCCCTGGATGTTTCCTCCGCGATCTCGCCCGCGTTCGCAGGCGGCGGTGCTACGACAACCCGCGAACGCGCGCGGACGACCAGCACGGGTCGCGCCCCGAATAGGATCGACAGCGTGCATCCCACGATCTCCCCCACGCGCGCCACGCAGCCGAGGACCCGCCGATGAGGCTCGCTGTGATCGGCGCCGGGCAGATCGTCGCCGACTTCCTTCCCCACGTGGCCGACGTCCCCGGGCTCGAGCTCGCCGCGATCTCCGGTCGCCGTCGCGAGCGTCTCGAAGAGCTCAAGACGCAGTTCGGCATCGAGCGGGTCTACACGGACCTCGACGAGTGCCTCGCTGACGCGTCCGTCGACACGGTCTGGGTCGCCGTGCCCAACTCCCTGCACTTCGAGGTCTCCCGCAAGGCGCTCGAGGCCGGGAAGCACGTCATCTGCGAGAAGCCGTTCGTGCTCGAGGAATCGGAGCTGCAGGAGCTGCGCGCCCTCGCGACGGAACGCGACCTTATCCTCATCGAGGCCATCACGACGCAGTACCTCGCGAACTACCGCTGGATCAGAGAGCACCTCGACCTGGTCGGCAAGGTCAAGCTCATCCAGTCGGACTACTCGCAGTACTCCTCCCGCTATGACGCCTTCCGCGAGGGCACCGTGCTGCCGGCCTTCGACCCCGCGCAGGGCGGCGGAGCGCTCATGGACCTCGGCATCTACGCCATCCACTTCGTCGTCGGGCTGCTCGGCAGGCCGAAGCACGTCAGCTACACGCCGAACGTGCAGCGCGGCGTCGACACGTCCGGCGTGCTGGTCCTCGACTACGGCGACACCACGGCCGTGTGCGTCTGCGCGAAGGACTCTGACGGCCCCATCCGCAGCAAGATCCAGGGTGAGGACGGCTGGATCGTCGTCGACGGCCCGCCGAACGTCATGGCCTCCGTGAGCTACGCGACCCGAGGCGGCGCCGCCGCGCAGGTCGACCTCACGAAGTACCCGCACCGCATGGTGGAGGAGTTCCAGGAATTCGAGCGCATCATCCGCGAGCACGACACAGACGCGCGAGACCGTCGTCTCGACCACAGCGCCGACGTGCTCTCCGTCGTCGTGGCTGCGCGCGCGGCCACAGCACCACAGAAGGAGACTGCATGACCACCCAACTCGTACTCGTCGCGAACGCCGGCGAAGGCTCGATCTCGGTCTTCCGCTTCGACGGCACCGCCCTCGAACGGCTCTCCGTCGCTTCCGGGCTGACCGGATGCTCGAACTTCGTCGTCGACACCGACCGAGACTTCGTCTACGCCTCGGTGAAGGGCAGCCCGGCGGGCATCGTGACGCTGCGCCTCGACCGTGAGTCTGGCGAGCTGACGCAGGTCTCGCGGCGCGATACGCCCCGCGGTGGCCTCAACTACGTTGCGCTCACGAAGAACGGGTCCGCGCTGCTCGGTGCCGCGTACTCGGCGAACTACGGCCTCATCGCGCCGGTCGATGACGGCGAGGTCGGCGAGCCGACGGCCGTCGTCGAGCACCTGCACCTCCATTCGGTGGCCCCGAGCAGCGACGGCCGCTTCGCGTACTTCGTCTCGCTCGGCGACGACCTCGTGGGGCAGTACGCGATCACGGACGACCTCGAGCTCGAGCCGCTCGACCCCGTCGGTGCGGCAGCACCGGCCGGCAGCGGGCCCCGCCACATCGTGCTCAACGGCGCGGAGACCGACGCCTACGCGATCACCGAGTTCAGCGGCGAGGTGCTGCGCTTCGCGCGCGACCAGGCCACGGGCATCCTGTCGCTCGTCGACGCGGCGAGCTTCGCGGACGCACTCCAAGGCCTCCAGCGGGGAACTCTCGGTGCGAATCCGCTCGAGCCCCGTTCCATCTGGGGTGCTGACGTGCACTGGGGTGCGGACGAGCAGTTCCTCTGGACCTCGGAGCGCACGACGAGCACGCTCGCGCCCCTCAAGGTCTCCGAGGACGGCTCACTCGAGGACGCGCACGCGTTCACAGTCACGCAGCAGCAGCCGAGAGGCTTCGGGATGAGCCCCGACGGCCACTTCCTCGTCGCCGCGGGCGAGGGTTCCACGCAGGTGTCGCTGTACGAGGTCCGTGGCAACCACCTCACCGAGCTGCAGCAGGTCGAGACCGGCAGCGGCGCGAACTGGGTGCGCTGGGTCTGACGCCTGGCACACCGGCTGTTAGCGTCGTGCCGTGACCGAGCCGATCATCCGCCCTGCTGTTCCCGCCGACGTCCCGCAGATCCTGGACCTCATCCGCGGGCTCGCGGTCTACGAACGCGAACCGGACGCGGTCAAGACCACCGAGGAGCAGCTCCATCGGAGCTTCTTCGGCGAGAACCCGGCGGTCTTCGCGACGGTCGCGGAAGCGCCGCACGAGACCGGGGCCAGGGCCGGCACCGACCCCGCGCGCCTCGACGGCATCGCCATCTGGTTCCTGAGCTACTCGACGTGGGAGGGCGAGCACGGCATCTGGCTGGAGGACCTCTACGTGCGGGAGGATGCGCGCGGTGGGGGCATCGGGAAGGCGCTGCTCGGCTCGCTTGCGCAGGAGTGCGTCGCGAAGGGGTACCGGCGCCTCGAGTGGTCGGTGCTGAAGTGGAACGAGCCGTCGATCGGGTTCTACAGGACCCTCGGGGCGTTCCCGATGAATGAGTGGGACACGTTCCGACTCACGGGCGATCCGCTGCGGGCGCTCGGCCGCTGAGCAGGATCTCCGCGAGCCAGCCCGCAGCTTTCGGCACGGATCCCCGGCGGGTGACAAACGACACGTGCCGCTCCCCCAGGTCCTGCACGGCGGGGCGAAGCACGACGTCGAAGTCGGGGTCGATGGCGGCATCCGTCGAGAGGGCGAAGCCGAGCCCTTCGGCGACGAGGCCATGGATCATGTAGAGGTCGTCGGTGCGCATCAGCTCGCGGACGGGGTAGCCGAGCGACTGGCCGACGCGGCGAAGCACGCGGTCGGATGCTTCGTCGTTGCTGCGGCTGAACACCCACGGCACCTCCCGCAGGTCAGCGAAGTCGATGCTTTCCCGCGCCGCCCACTCGCTGTCGCGCGCAACCATGACGCGGTACGGCTCCGTGAGCAGCCGCTGCAGCACGAGATCGGGGACGACGAACGCGGGCTCGACGGACACGTCGAAGATGAGCCCCGCGTGCACCTCGCCGCTCCTCAGCATCCGCACGACCTCGGTCGGCTCCCCCTCGACGACCTCGACGCGCACCGACGTGCGCTTCTGCAGGGCGGCGATCGCGGCGGGCAGCAGGCGCGACCCCATCGACGCGAACGTGCCGACTCGAAGGGTGACGACGCCGGCGTCGCGCTGGTCGGCGACCACCTGCTCCGCCCAGTCGATGCGCGCGACCGCTTGCGCGATGTCGGCGGCGAACGACTCCCCGAGCGGAGTCAGGGACGTGCCGCGCCGCCCGCGCACGACGAGCCGGGCGCCGAGGTGCGACCCGAGGCTTCGCAGGTGGTGCGTCACCGTCGGCACCCCGTACTGCAGCGCCTTCGCCGCTCCCGTCAGGCTCCCGTGCTCCTGCACGGCGAGGAGCACCCGGAACTGCTGGAGGTTCATCACACATAGACCGTATGTCACTGGCGGCAGGATCCTGCTATATCGCCGTCCTGACTTCGTTTCTAACCTGAACCCATGTCCATCCTCTACGCACCCGTCCCGAGCAGCGCTGCTCAGGACGACGACACCACGGCGGCAGCCGACCGGCACATCCCGCGAGCGCAGTTCGAGACCCCGTACGCCGACGCCCTCCGCTCCCTCGCCTCCCACGACTGGCAGCGGATGCACGTGCCAGCCCACCATGCGAAGGCCCTGAACGCGCCCGGCGTGGCGAGCCTCGTGGGTGCCGACGCGCTGACCCTCGACTTCCCCATGCTCTTCAGCGGCGTCGACCAGAAGACGTGGCGCCTCACGACGCCGGGCCGCGTCACCCCGCTCATGCGCGCCCAGGATCTCGCCGCGGATGCGTGGGGTGCGAGTCGCGTCTGGTTCACGACCAACGGCGCATCGGGCGGCAACCACGTCGCGACGACCGTCGTGCGCGGCCTCGGCACAGAGTTCGCGGTGCAGCGCAGCGTGCACTCGAGCGTCATCGACGGCATCACCCACACCAGCCTGACGCCCAACTTCGTGCACGGGGCCGTCGATTCCGGGCTGGGGGCGGCCCACGGCGTGACCGCGGCGCAGGTCGCTGCGACCCTCGCCGAGCATCCCCAGTCTGCGGCCGTCTACATCGTCACCCCGAGCTACTTCGGCGCCGTCGCCGACGTGGCCGCGATCGCCGACGTCGCGCACGGGCACGGGGTGCCGCTCATCGTCGACGAGGCGTGGGGCTCGCACTTCGGGATGCACGCGGAGCTGCCCACCAACGCGGTGCGGCTCGGCGCCGACCTCGTCATCTCCAGCACCCACAAGGGGGCGGGCTCGCTCACGCAGTCGGCGATGCTGCAGCTCGGGCACGGACCGCAGGCGCGGCGCATCGAGTCGCTCGTCGACCGGGTCGTGCGCTCGTACCAGTCAACGAGTTGCAGCGCCCTCCTTCTCGCCTCGCTCGACGAGGCGAGAAGGCACCTGGTGACTCGGCCGGATGCGGTCGAAGCGGCCCTCGCCGCCGCCCGGCGCATCCGCGGGCTCGTGCACGACGACCGCCGCTATCGTGACGCGACACCCGACATCCTCGCGAGCCCGGATGCGATCGCGAACGACCCCTTCAAGATCGCCATCGACACGCGCGGCGCCGGCATCACGGGCACGGATGCGCACTACCAGCTGCTGCGCGACCACCGCGTGTACTGCGAGCTGTCGACCCCGTCAGCTCTGCTCGTGCTCGTCGGCGCGACGGCGCGGGTCGATGTCGAGCGGCTGTGGGGTGCGCTGCAGGCGCTGCCGGAGGCGGAGGTCGAGCCCGTTCGCCCGGTCTCGCTGCCCGCGAGCTGCGAGCGCGCCATGGGCCTCTCGGACGCGTTCTTCAGCCCCGTCGAGACGGTGCCGTACACGGAGGCGGTCGGCCGCATCTCCGCGGACTCCCTCGCCGCCTACCCGCCAGGTGTGCCGAACGTGCTGCCCGGCGAGGTCCTCAGCCAGGAGGTCGTCGACTTCCTCCGGCACACGGGAGCCGCCCCCTCCGGGTACGTCCGCGGCGCGAACGACGCAGAGCTCAGCACGTTCCGCGTGGTCGCCTGACCCTGCGGCCGTGGCGCGGCCGCCAGACCTCGATCCGCCGTCAACCTCAGCAGTCAACTTCAGCATCAAGGCATCAGCACAAGGGAGTGTCATGTCCACGACAACCAGCGCGACAACCGCCACGAAACCGCCGCAGGGCGAGATGCAGCGCGGCCTCAAGAACCGCCACCTGCAGCTCATCGCCATCGGCGGCGCCATCGGGACGGGGCTCTTCCTCGGCTCCGGCAAGCTCATCAGCGTCTCCGGGCCGTCGATCATCTTCGTCTACATGGTGATCGGGTTCTTCGTCTTCTTCATCATGCGCGCCCTCGGAGAGCTGCTGCTCTCGAACCTCCACTACAAGACCTTCGGCGACATCGCGAAGGACATGCTCGGCCCGTGGGCCGGGTTCTTCGTCTCCTGGAACTACTGGTTCTCGTGGGTCATCGCGTGCGTCGCCGACATCGTCGCCATCACCGCGTACGTGCAGTGGTTCAACGCCGACATCCCGAGCTGGCTGCCCGCCCTCATCGCGGTTGTCGTGCTGACGGTCCTGAACCTGCAGCCCGTGAAGTGGTTCGGTGAGACCGAGTTCTGGTTCGCGATCATCAAGATCGTCGCCATCCTGGGCCTCATCGCCGTGGGCATCGTGCTCATCCTCACCCGATTCCAGAGCCCCGACGGCGACACCGCGACCCTCTCGAACCTCTGGGAGCACGGCGGGATGTTCCCGATGGGCGCGAGCGGGTTCGTGCTCGGCTTCCAGATGGGCATCTTCTCGTTCATCGGGGTCGAGCTCGTCGGCACTGCCGCCGCCGAGACCGAGAACCCCCGCAAGACGCTGCCGAAGGCCATCAACTCGATCGTCGCACGCATCCTCATCTTCTACGTCGGCGCCCTCATCGTCATCATGAGCGTCACGCCGTGGGACAAGATCGAGCCGGGCAAGAGCCCCTTCGTGTCGACGCTCGCGATCGCCGGCTTCGGCCTCGCGGCGTTCGCGATCCAGCTCGTCGTGCTCAGCTCGGCCGCGTCGAGCGCCAACTCCGGCCTGTACTCGGGCACCCGGATGCTCTTCGGGCTCTCGAAGGACGGTCACGCCCCGAAGGGGTTCGCGTCGACCAGCAGGCAGGGCGTGCCGACGAAGGCCGTCTTCTTCACCTGCGTCTTCCTCTTCTCCGCCATACCGCTGCTCTTCGCGGGCGACGAGGTCATCGCCGCCTTCACGTTCGTCTCGTCGATGTGCGCGACGCTCATCCTCTTCACGTGGGGCTCCATCGTCGTGAGCTACATCGTGTACCTGCGGCGGTACCCCGAGAAGCACCGCGCGTCGAAGTTCAAGATGCCGCTCGCACGCGTCGCCCCCTGGCTCGTGCTCGCGTTCTTCGTGTTCATTGCCGGCACGCTCATCTACGGCGACGACACGCGCCTGCCGTTCCTCGCAGCACCCGTCTGGTTCCTCATCCTCACCGTGCTCTGGCAGCTGCAGAAGCGGAAGCTGCAGCGGGAAGGGCGACCGCTGACGGCTCCGATCCCGACCATCGCGCATCCGCTCGACGAGGACGAGTAGCGCGGCCCGTGTCGCGGACACCGGGTCGGCGCCGTTGTCGGGGGTGGCTGGTACCGTTCCCGGCGTGAACATCCTGCTGCTTTCTCGCTGCACGGGTGCGCTGGCACCCTTCCTCGCCGACTCGACTGGTGGGGCAGCTCCGCTCCGCCTCGGCTACATCGACGACGCTCAGGCGGCGTTCGCGGAGGCTCCGTTCGTGCGAGCGGAACGCGATTCGGTGGCGAAGCTCGGCCATGAGATCGTCGGGATCACCGTTCGCGACTTGGACCCGACCGAGTTCGAGCGCGTGCTGGAAGGGCTGGATGCGGTGTACGTGGCCAGTGGGAGCACCTTCGCGCTCCTCGAGGGGCTGCGCGTTTCCGGCTGCGACGAGCCCCTGGTCAGGTTCGTGCGAGCGGGGCTCCCCTACGTCGGCTCCAGCGCCGGGTCGATCATCGCGGGGCCCGACGTCACGCCTGCATCGCTGATGGATGATCCTGCGGATGGGCCGACGCTCACGGATCTCGCCGGCCTCGGCTTGGTGGAGCAGACGGTCATCCCGCACGCGGACGGGCAGCTGCCGCCCTACCCGCCGGAGCTGATCCGCAGAACCCTGGGCGCCTACGGCCCCGACTACCCGTTGCTCCCCCTCGCCGATGACCAGGCGCTCGTCGCCACTGGAACTGGTGCGAAAGTGATCGAGTCACCCTCCACAGGGTGATCACGGAAAGGTTCGACAATGCCCCTCCCCTCGCCCCTGGACACGTTCACGCGCATCGCCGTCGCGCCCATGGCTGGCGGTCCGAGCACTCCCGCCCTCGTCATCGCGGCCGCAAGAGCAGGACACTTCGCGCAGCTCGCTGGCGGGTACAAGACAGCGGCGGCCCTGGAGGCGCAGATCGCTGAGGTGACCGAGGCAGGGGTGCCGGTATTCGGTGTCAATCTCTTCGTCCCCAACCCCCACCCCATCGACGAAGCGGGGTACGCCGCGTACTGGGAGCGCATCCGGCAGCACGCGTCCACGCACGACGACGCCGCGACCATGGCGCCCAGGCTGGAAGACGACGACGAATGGGCGGAGAAGCTGGATGCTCTCATCCACAGTCGAACCCCGGTGGTGAGCTTCACGTTCGGGCTCCCCTCACCGGACGTGTTCCGGAGGCTGAAGACCGCTGGGATCCTCACGATCCAGACGGTGACGTCCGTCGACGAGGCTCGACGGGCTGCAGCAGCCGGCGCCGATGCCCTCACCGTTCAGGGGTACGACGCCGGCGGTCACAGCGGCGTCTGGGATGCGGACACCTTCCCGGAGAACGTCCCGCTCGCGACGCTCGTCGAGCGCGTGCGCACGGTCACGGACCTGCCGCTGATCGCATCGGGTGGTATCACTCGTCGCGACCGGGTGCGCGACGTGCTCGACGCGGGCGCAGACCTGGTCGCGGTCGGAACCGCGGTGCTTCTCTCCGACGAGAGTGGAGCATCCGCAACGCACAAGGCAGCACTCGCGGATGACCGCTACACCGAGACGACCCTCACGCGTGCCTTCACCGGCCGCCCCGCACGGGCGCTCGTGAACGCCTTCGTCGAAAGCCACGGGATGCGCCCGTCGGGTACCCGGCGCTCCACCACCTGACCCGCACGATGCGCGCGAACGCGACGGCCGCGGGCGACAGCACGCTCGTCAACCTCTGGGCAGGTCAAGGGTGGCGCGACGCCGAGGAAGGCCCGATCGTCGCGATCCTGGATGCCCTGGAGCCTTGAGACGGTGCCTCTCAACCGGGCGGCAGCACCCCGACCGAGAACCCGAGCATGAGGGAGAGACGGCTACAGTGCCGTCCATGCAGTCCATGCGCAATGAGAGCAAGCGGAACGCCGGAACCTTCGGCTGGTCCTGTTCATAGTCGGCGCGGCGTTCACGATCGTCTCGGCAGTGCTCCTGGCCACGGCAACGCCAGCTGGCTGAACGTGGCCACCGGAGTGTGCGTCACGATTGTCGGCTTCTCCAGCTACTCCAGCGGCCGCAAGGAGAGGCGCCAGCAGGAATTGGAGAATGACGCCCGGGAAGCCCGCGAGCGCGAGACCGGCTACGGCTCAGGTGCCCCCGAGCTGTGATCGGAGGTCGTCGCCGGTAGGGCGACCGTGGAGTCAGCTCGATGACAGATCCGGGGCCGCGACCGGAACAGCATGTCCGCCAGCAGCCATGATCTCGTCGACGAGCCCTTGAGCGGTGGTCGCAATGATCTGGAAGTGATCGCGCTCGGCAGTCGTGCTCTCGTCGCGCTCAACGCTGTCGAGGGCGGCGTCGGCGTACTCCTGAAGAGCGGCGATGAGGACCGCGTGGCGTCCCTCGTCGGTCAGATCGAGTGTCACGTGGTGGGGAGTCTGCTCAGTCATGGCGGCAGTCTCGCACTCTCACCCGAACCGAATGTGAGTCTGCACCCGGAGGGCAGAGTCGCTCGCCGAAGCGACGTCAGGTCGACTCCTGCACCCGCCACGTCGCGGAGCGGCGGCGCGATCCCACCGCCATCCAGACCAGCAAACCGATGAACCCCGCCAGGCACAGCACCCCGCCCCCGAGGCGGACGCCAGGAGGCAGCCCCCACAGCTGAGCCGAGGAATCGAGCAGACCGAAGATCCCGCTGAGGATGAGGAACCCGGCCCCCCGCCCCCAGCAGCCCCGCGAGCGCGACGATCCACCAGAGAGCCCTGCGCGTCCAGGTCCGCGGCGCGAAATGGTCCGCGTACTGCTGAGGTGTCCCGAACGAATCCAGCGGGTCCTCCCCGGATTCCGCCGTGTGACTCCGCACCTCGCGAACGATGCGCTCGATGGCATCGATCGGGACGTCGCGAAGTTCGAGCTCGTCGGTCAGTTGATCACCGTAGTCGTCCAGCTGTCCGCTGCTCATCTCGTGTTCCTCTTCTCGGCGAGAACCGCCGTCGTCGTCGTCGTGAAGTCCTGCCAGAAGCGTCGGTGCTCCTGGAGTCGGTGCCGGCCCGCATCGGTGATCGAGTAGTACTTGCGACCTGGCCCCCCGGAACCGTCCTGCCACGTCGAGGCGAGGACACCGTCCTGCTCGAGGCGAGCCAGCAGCGGATACAGGGTGCTGCCCTTGATCGTCCCGAATCCAGCCGCCGCGAGTCGCTGCGCGATGAGGTACCCGTACGCGTCCTCTTCGCTCACGAGTGCGAGCACCGCTCCGGGCAGGGCAGCTCGCACCCACTCGCCGGGCCAGTCAGTCGAAGTCATGACTAGATCATTGCACGGACTAGTGCGTATTCGCATCTAGTCGGCTTCGCGGCGCATCCATTCCACGTCCAGCACGGACGGGCAGGATGCGCACATGAGGAAGCTGCTGCTGAACACCTACGCGTGGGTGGCGCTCGCGTTCTTCATCGTCGCGCTCATAGATCTTGGCAACGACGGCAGCATCTGGATCGTCTGGTTCGCGCTCGGCGTGGTGTTCGCCATCATCGCGTACCGCAAGCCGAACCCGAGCACACGAACCGATCCACACTCAAACGGCCCGAACGAAACCGACGGCAGCGACAGCAGCAGCGAGGAGACACCATGACCGCAGACTTCAGCAACGGCGACCGCGTGAGCTGGAACACGTCGCAGGGGCGCACGCAGGGCAAGATCATCGAGAAGAAGACCAAGGACTTCCAGTTCGACGGGCAGAAGTTCACCGCATCGACGGACGAGCCCGCATACCTCATCGAGTCGGAGAAGACTGGAGCGAAGGCCGCGCACAAGGGGTCAGCGCTCCGCAAGCTCTCGTAGGCTTGCCCGCATGGCAGACACCGTTCTCGAGACCGCCGACCGCCACTACGAGACGTCGCTCGACGGCAACGACGTGCGGCTGGTGGTCGCCGACATGGACGGCACGCTGCTCCTCGACGACCACACCGTTCCCGACCAGTTCTGGGCGCTGCTGACGCGGATGCGCGAGGCAGGCGTCGAGTTCACGCCAGCGAGCGGCCGCCAGTACGCGACGCTCGCGAAGCTCTTCGAGCGTGACTCGGAGGGCATGTCGTTCATCGCCGAGAACGGGACCTTCGTGGTCCGGAATGGAGCGGAGGTCAACTCGCTGACGCTCGAGAGCGCGTTCATCGCGCGCGCAATCGCGCTCCTACGGGGCCTCGCCGCAAGTGGCCACGACCTCGGGTTCGTGCTGTGCGGCAAGAAGTCCGCGTACATCGAACGCGGCGACGACGAGTTCATCGCCGAGGCCCGCAACTACTACGAGGCGCTCACCGTCGTCGACGACGTGCTCGACACGGACGACGAGTACGTCAAGATCGCCGTCTACGACTTCGCTGAGGTCGAGACGGGCGCCGCCACCGAGGTCGACGAGCTCCGCGAATCCCACCGAGTCGTCGTCTCCGGCCACCACTGGATGGACATCATGCCGCCAGAGGCCAACAAGGGCAGGGCGGTTCGGCAGCTGCAGGAGCGCCTCGGCGTGACCGCCGCGCAGACGGCAGTGTTCGGTGACTTCTTCAACGACGTCGAGATGTTCCGCGAGGCCGACCGCTCCTACGCGATGGCGGGCGCGCATCCAGAGGTGAAGGAGCTCGCGCGGTACCTTGCGCCCTCCAACCAGGAGCAGGGCGTGCTCACCGTCGTGAGCGCGCTGCTGGACGCGAAGGGATAGGTGTCGAAGCGACCTCCACCTAGCGTCGCGCAACGCAGTTTCGACTCTGATGGGTTTTGCCAACCGGTGATGGGTTCCGCCGGACCAGCGTGATGGGTTACGCCGACTGGTGGTGGGTATTTTCCCATCACCAGTCGCGAAAACCCATCAATCTGACCGGCTGGAACCGAGCCAGCCCGGCGGCCAGCCCAGCCCAAAGCAGTTGTGGCACCGTGTTGTTCCCCGGAGCGGGAGCAGCACAGTGCCACAACTTTCCTGCGTGAACGTGCCGCGATCGGCGGGCGCATCGGCCGGTCAGCGAAGCGTCCGAAACTACGCGCGGTCGGGTGCCGCCTCGATGAACGAAGTCGGCACGTAGCGCTTGAGCTGCGTGACGTGCGACGGGTTCAGCTCTTCGAGCGTGTGCGCGCCGAGGAGCTTCATGGTGCGGATGATCTCGTCGGAGAGGATCGCGATGGTGCGGTCGACGCCCTCGCGTCCGCCGGCCATGAGGCCGTACAGGTAGGCGCGGCCAATCATCGTGAAGTTCGCGCCGAGCGCGACCGACGCGACGATGTCGGCGCCGTTCATGATGCCGGTGTCGACGCCGATCTCGAGGTCCTTGCCGACCTCGCGTGCGACGGCGGGGAGCAGGTGGAAGGGGATCGGAGCCCGATCCAGCTGCCGCCCGCCGTGGTTGGAGAGGACGATGCCGTCGACGCCGAGGTCGGCGAAGGTCTTCGAGTCCTCGAGGTTCTGCACGCCCTTGATGACGATCTTGCCCGGCCACATCTCGCGGATGACCTTGAGGTCCTCGAAGTTGATCGTCGGGTCCATGGCCGAGTCGAGCAGCTCGCCGACCGTGCCGCCCGTCGTCGCGAGCGACGCGAACTCGAGTTTCGGGGTGGTGAGGAAGTCGATCCACCACCAGGGGCGCGGGATGGCGTTGATGATCGTGCCGACCGTCAGCTGCGGCGGGATGGAGAAGCCGTTGCGCTTGTCGCGCAGGCGGGCGCCCGCGACGGGGGTGTCGACCGTGAAGTGCAGCGTGTCGAAGCCCGCCTTCGCGGCACGCTCGACGAGGCCGTAGGAGATCGAGCGGTCCTTCATGACGTACAGCTGGAACCAGTTGCGGCCGTTCGGGTTGACCTTCGCGACCTCTTCGATGGTCGTCGTTCCGAGCGTCGACAGCGTGAACGGGATGCCCGCGGCCGCGGCAGCGCCGGCTCCGGCCGTCTCGCCCTCGGTCTGCATGAGGCGCGTGAACCCGGTCGGGGCGATCGCGAACGGCATGGCCATCGGCCCGCCGAGGACCGTGCTGGACGTGTCGACGTTCGCGACGTCGCGCAGCACCGACGGGTTGAACTCCACGTCGCGGAACGCGGTGCGCGCGCGGCGCAGCGACAGCTCGCCCTCGGCGGCGCCGTCGGTGTAGTCGAAGGCCGCCTTCGGGGTGCGGCGCTTCGCGATGCGGCGCAGGTCCTCGATCGTCAGCGCCGAGTTGAGGCGACGGCGGCGACCGTTGAGGTCGGGCTTCTTGAACTGCATGAGCTCGAGCAGCTCGAGGGGCTTGGGGGCTTGACGTTTCACCATGGGGCAGCTGCCTTCGCTTCTATCGGGTGTGCTTCGGGTCGTAGCGGATGATCTGCGTCGATCTCGCGACGATGGATCGGATCTCGGCGAGGCTGTCGGGAACCCAGCCGTGTGCGCGTGCCTGCACCAGCAGGTTACCCATGGCGGTCGCCTCGACGGGGCCGGCGAGCACGGGCAGGCCCGAGCGGTCGGCCGTCGCCTGGCAGAGGAGCGTGTTCTGCGACCCTCCGCCGACGATGTGGATGACGCTCACCGGATGCTCGGCGAGGTTCGACGCCGTCGCGACGGCGTCGGCGAAGGCCTGCGCGAGGCTCTCGACGATCGAGCGGACGATGCCGGCGGGCGTCGTCGGCGCTTCGAGGCCACGCTCGGTGAGCCAGGCGGTGATGCGTCCGGGGATGTCGCCCGGCGCCATGAAGACGGGGTCGTTGACGTCGAAGATCGGCACGTCGCCGGCGACCTGCGCCGCGTCTGCGAGCAGCTGCTGGAGGGTGCTCGAGCGCTGCGCATCCGTCGCCGCAGGCTCCCAGTGGCGCTGCGATTCGGACAGCAGCCACAAGCCCATGACGTTGTGCAGGAAGCGCACGCGGCCGTCGACGCCGCCCTCGTTCGTGAAGTTCGCCTCGCGAGCGGCGTCGGTGACGACGGCCTCGTCGAGCTCGAGGCCGACGAGTCCCCACGTGCCGCACGAGACGTAGGCGAAGTCGCGGCCCGTGTTGGGGATGGCGACGATCGCGGAGGCGGTGTCGTGGGAGCCGACCGCGACCACGTCGATGTCGCGTCCGACAACCCGAGCGGCCTCGCCCTCGAGCGAGCCGAGCACGGCGCCCGGATCAACGAGGTGCGGCAGGATGCGCGCGGGCACGCCGACCTGCTCGGCGATCTCCGCATCCCACTCACGAGTGTCGGCGCGGAGCAGACCGGTCGTGGATGCGTTGGTGCGCTCCGCGACCTGCGCTCCCGTCAGCCAGTAGGCGAGCAGGTCGGGCAGGAGCAGCATCTGCTCGGCGAGCTCGAGCAGCTCGCCGTCGGTGGCCAGCTGGAAGACCGTGTTGAACGGCAGGTGCTGGAGGCCGTTGCGGCGGTAGAGCTCCTCCGGCGACACGATGGCGTGCACGGCCTCGACGCCGCGCGCGGTCCGCTCGTCGCGGTACGCGTACGGAACGCCGAGGACACGACCGTCGCGCAGCAGCGCGTAGTCGACGGCCCACGAGTCGATGCCGATGCTCGCGATCTGGCCGGGCGCATCCCGCTCCGCCGCCGCCAGCCCGTCGAGGACGTGCTGGTACAGGCCGAGGAGGTTCCAGTGCAGCCCATCGCGGGTGCGCACCGGGTTGTTCGGGAAGCGCGCCTCGTGGCGCATCGTGAGCACGCCATCCGTGATCGTGCCCGTGATGACACGACCGCTCGTGGCGCCGAGGTCGACCGCCGCGACCGTGCGAGGCGCATCCGCCCCACCGCGGCCGCCGGCAGCCGTCCCCTTCGCAGCAGACTCGGTCATCGCAGGAAGGCCGCCGCGACGCCCGAGTCGACGGGGATGTGCAGGCCGGTCGTGCGCGTGAGCTCCGGGCCCGTGAGCACGTACACCGCGTCGGCGACGTTCTCGGGCACGACCTCGCGCTTGAGGATGGTGCGGTTCGCGTAGTACTGGCCGAGGTCCTCTTCCTTCACGCCGTAGGTCGCGGCGCGGTTGGCGCCCCAGCCTGCCGCGAAGATGCCGGAGCCGCGCACGACGCCGTCGGGGTTGATTCCGTTGACGCGGATGCCGTGCTCGCCGAGTTCGACCGCGAGGAGGCGGACCTGGTGGGCCTGGTCGGCCTTCGTCGCCGAGTAGGCGATGTTGTTCGGGCCGGCGAAGACGGAGTTTTTCGAGGAGATGTAGATGACGTCGCCGCCGAGCTTCTGCTCGATGAGTGCCTTGGCGGCGGCCTTCGACACGAGGAAGGAGCCCTTCGCCATGACGTCGTGCTGCAGGTCCCAGTCCTTCTCGGTCGTCTCGAGCAGCGGCTTCGAGAGCGAGAGGCCGGCGTTGTTGACGACGAGGTCGATGCCGCCGAACGCGAGGAGGGTCGCGTCGATGGCGGCCTGCACGCCGGCTGCGTCCGCGACGTTCGCCGCGACGCCGATCGCGACGTCGGTGTTTCCGAGCTCAGCCGCTGCGGCCTGCGCCTTCTCGAGGTCGAGGTCGGCGACGACGACGCACGCGCCCTCGGCCGCGAGACGGGTAGCGATGGCCTTGCCGATACCGGATGCGGCGCCAGTGACGAACGCGATGCGCCCCTGGTGCGTCTTCGGCTTCGGCATGCGCTGCAACTTCGCCTCCTCGAGTGCCCAGTACTCGATGCGGAACTTCTCCTCGTCCGAGATCGGGGAGTAGCTCGAGAGCGCCTCGGCGCCGCGCATCACGTTGATCGCGTTCAAGTAGAACTCACCGGCGACGCGTGCGGTCTGCTTGTTCTTGCCATACGAGAACATGCCGACGCCCGGGACGAGCACGATGAGCGGGTCGGCGCCGCGGATGGCGGGCGACTCGGCCGTCGCGAACTTATCGTAGTAGGCCTTGTAGTCGGCGCGGTACGCCGAGTGCAGCTCTTCGAGGCGGGCGAGCTGCTCTTCGACGGATGCCGTGGTCGGCAGGTCGAGCACGAGCGGCTTGACCTTGGTGCGCAGGAAGTGGTCGGGGCAGCTCGTGCCGAGGGCGGCGAGCTCGGCGAGCTTCTCGCTCGCGAGGAAGTCGAGCACCCGCTCGTCGTCGGTGAAATGCCCGATCATCGGGGCGTCGTGCGACGCGACGGCGCGGATCGAGGGTGCAAGTGCCGCCGCACGAGCGCGACGCTCGTCTGCGGGGAGCGCCTCGAAGCCGCTCACGACGCCGCCGAACGGGTCGGCTTTGCCGTGTGCATCGATGTATGCCGCTGCAGTGTCGATGATCCAGAGCGAGTTGCGCTCCGATTCCTCCGATGTGTCACCCCAGGCCGTGATGCCGTGGCCGCCGAGGATGCAGCCGATGGCCTGCGGGTTCTCGTCCTTGATGTTCGCGATGTCGAGGCCCAGCTGGAAGCCGGGGCGACGCCAGGGCACCCAGACGACCTTGTCGCCGAAGATCTTCGCCGTCAGCTCCTCGCCGTCGGCCGCCGTGGCGATCGCGATGCCGGAGTCGGGGTGCAGGTGGTCGACGTGCGCCGCATCCACGAGGCCGTGCATGGCCGTGTCGATCGACGGGGCCGCTCCGCCCTTGCCGTGGAGGCAGAAGTCGAAGGCCGCGACCATCTCGTCCTCGCGCTCGACGCCCGGGTAGACGTTCGTGAGCGCACGGAAGCGGTCGAGGCGCAGCACGGCGAGGCCCTGCTCGGTGAGCGTGCCGAGGTCTCCCCCGGAGCCCTTCACCCAGAGCAGCTCGACGGGCTCACCCGTCACGGGGTCGGTCTCGGTGCCCTTCGCGGACGTGTTGCCACCCGCGTAGTTCGTGTTCTTCGGGTCTTCCCCGAGACGGTTGCTGCGCGAGATGAGATCGGCTGCTGCTGGGTTCGTCATGTCAGTTCCTTCGAAGCTCTGAGGTCGTGAAGTCGGGGGCTGGTCGGCGCGGTGGCGCTTACGCGCCCCAGCTGGCCTGGACGCCGCCGACGCGCTCCTCGGCGACCTGCTGCTCGTAGCCGGATGCGCGGAACGCGGCGAGCGGGTTCGCGGGCAGGCCGCGCGACTCGCGCCACTCGGCGAGGGCGGGACGCACATCCGTCGAGAACGCATCCATGTAGACCTCGTGCGCGACGAGCACGTCGCCTGACTTCTGTGCGGCCGTGAGGGCGTCCTTGTCGATGAGCAGCGCGCGCGCCGTCATCTCCTGCACGTTCAGGACAGAGCGCATCTGGCCCTGGATCTTCGACTCGACGTTGTGGCACTGGTCGAGCATGAAGGCCACGTCCGGGTTGTTCAGCCCGCCGCCGCGGATGACCTCGGCGAGGATGCGGAACAGCTGGAACGGGTCTGCCGAGCCGACGATGAGGTCGTCGTCGGCGTAGAAGCGCGAGTTGAAGTCGAACGAGCCGAGGCGGCCGAGGCGCAGCAGCTGCATGACGATGAACTCGATGTTGGTGCCGGGCGCGTGGTGGCCGGTGTCGAGGCAGACCATGGCCTTCTCCCCGAGGGCCGCGACCTGCACGTAGCTCGTTCCCCAGTCAGGAACATCCGTGTGGTAGAACGCCGGCTCGAAGAACTTGTACTCGAGCACGAGGCGCTGGTGGTCGCCGATGCGGGCGTAGATCTCCTGCAGCGAGTCGTGCAGTCGGTCCTGGCGGCCGCGCAGGTCGGCCTGGCCGGGGTAGTTGGAGCCTTCGGCGAGCCAGATCTTCAGGTCGCGCGAGCCGGTCTCGTCCATGACGTCGATGCAACGCAGGTGGTGGTCGATGGCCTTGCGGCGCACCGCTGCGTCTTCGTGCGTGAGGGCGCCGAACTTGTAGTCGTCGTCCTGGAACGTGTTCGAGTTGATGGTGCCGAGCTCGACGCCGAGGTCTTCCGCGTGCTTGCGGAGGGCGGCGAAGTCGTCGACCACGTCCCATGGGATGTGCAGGGCCACGCTGGGGGCGAGCGCGGTGTACTTGTTGACCTGGGCCGCGTCGGAGATCTTCTCGAACGGGTCGCGCGGCGTGCCCGCCGTCTGGAACACCTTGAATCGGGTGCCTGAGTTGCCGAACGCCCAGGACGGGAGCTCGATGCCCTGTCCTTCGAGCGCTGCAAGCTGGTCTGCGGAGAGGATGCTCACGGTTCGTCGCCTTCATTGGTCGGTTGTGGGTCTGCCCCGGGCCGAACGACGTCGTCCACGGCTCCGGGAACACGATCAGGTATTGAATCGTTTCAGTGCGTTCAGGTTACGAGGCGGCGTCCGCGAAGTCAAGAACGTTTCAATCGCGTCGCAGCGCTGGGACAGAACTGCCCGCCGAACGCACGACGCCGCGCCGAGGACGAGGTCCGGGAGCGCTCACCCGTGGCCTATCCTGCTCAGTACACCAAAGGAGGCCCATGGCAGTCAGCGTGCGCGACGTCGCGACTCTCGCCGGCGTCTCCGTTGGCACGGTCTCGAACGTCCTGAACCACCCCGAGAAGGTGTCCGAGGCAACCGTCGAGCGCGTCCAGTCGGCCATCGAGGAGCTCGGCTTCGTCCGCAACGACGCCGCCAGGCAGCTGCGCGCCGGCGAGAGCCGCACCGTCGGCCTCATCGTGCTCGACCTCCGCAACCCCTTCTTCACCGAGGTCGCACGCGGCGCGGAAGAGCGCGCCGCCGAGCTTGGCTTCTCAGTGCTCGTCGCCAACAGCGACGAACAGGAGGAGCGGGAGCGCACCCACCTCGGGCTCTTCGAGGAGCAGCGCGTCTTCGGGGTGCTCGTCACGCCCATGGCGGCGAACATGCCCCAGCTCGAGCTCCTGCACAAGCGCGGGACGCCGGTCGTGCTCGTCGACCGCGAGAGCGACGACGAACGCTACCCATCCGTCGCCGTCGACGACCGAACGGGCGGCCGCATCGCCGTCGAGCATCTCCTCGAGACCGGGCACCGACGCATCGCGTTCGTCGGCGGCCCGATGGAGATTCAGCAGGTCACCGACCGCTTCGAGGGAGCCCGCGACGCGGTGAGCGAGGTCGCCGGCGCGACGCTCGAGGTGCTGGCGACGGATGCGCTCTCCATGTCAGAGGGCCGGCGCGCGGGGCTCGTCCTCGCCGAGCGAGGCGCCGCCGAGCTGCCGGACGCGGTCTTCGCCGCCAACGACATGCTCGCGCTCGGCCTCCTCCAAAGCCTGCAGGGGACCAGCCATGCGAGGGTGCCGGAGAACATCGCCCTCATCGGCTACGACGACATCGACTTCGCCGCCTTCGCATCGACCTCCCTCAGTTCCATCCACCAGCCGGCGCACCTCATCGGCTCCAAGGCCATGGACCTGCTCGTCGCATCAGCCCGCGACCCGAAGGCCAGCCCTGAGCACATCCGCTTCACTCCTGAGCTCGTGCCCCGCGCGTCCACAACGCCCCGCGTCTAGCGCCCCCGCGCCGCTCAACCTCCCGCAGGCCCGGGGTTCGCGCACCTCCCCGCGCCGCCCGGCATGCATAACCCCCAGGTCTAACGGCAACCCGCGCTCAGATCTCGCACTTGCGCACGCGAACCCGGCAAAGCGGATGCGCAACCCCCAGGTCTAGCGAACGAGTGCGGGCCGCCCGCGCTCTCTGCCTTGCCCCGCTTCTTCCCATCCCCCTCCTGCAGACCTGGGGTTCGCGCACCTCCCCGCGCCGCCCGGCATGCATAACCCCCAGGTCTAACGGCAACCCGCGCTCAGATCTCGCACTTGCGCACGCGCATCCGATGGTGCGGATGCTCAAGCCCCAGGTCTTGCAACCGGGGCGGAGGCAGCAGGCGGCAGGCGGGCAGCAGACGCACAGCAGACGCGCAGAGGCGCCTGTGCCCTCAGACCAGGTCGAGGTCCATGAAGACGTCGGCACGCGAGTAGGGGGTCGGTGCGTGCGCCGATGCTGGCACGTGTCGGAATCCGACCGACTCGTAGAGACGAACAGCCGGGGCCAACGACTGGTTGCTCTCGAGCATGAGCTTCGTGAGGCCCTGCTCGCGCGCAGTCTCGATCGCGGCCGTGATGAGCATCCGCCCGATCCCCGCCCCGCGGGCTTCCGGGGCGACCGCCATCTTGACCAGCTCAGCGACCCCCTCGCCGACCCGCAGCAACGCGACGCAGCCCACGCGCGCCTCACCGTCGCGTGCGATCAGCACTGTCCCGCCCTGGTCGACGATCGCGTGCTGAGGGTCACCGAGCACGGCACGGTCGGCGTCCTCGAGCGCGAAGAACGTGGTGATCCACTCCTCGTTGAGGGTGCGGAATGCCGCCGCGTCCGCGTCATCCTGCAGCGGGGCGATGGTGATGGTCGTGAGCTGAGTTTCGCGAAGCGAAAGTCGCGCGTCCAATACAGATGCGCACGCATCCATAAGCTGGATGCATGGATCTGGAGATTCGAGCGCTTCGGTCGTTCCTCGCGCTTGCCGACGAGCTGCACTTCGGTAGGGCCGCGGCCGCTCTGCATGTGGCGCAGCCCGCGCTCTCGCAGCAGATCAAGCGACTCGAGGCGGAGCTCGGCGTCGAGCTGTTCGCCCGCTCCTCCCGCAGCGTGAGTCTCACCGCGGCGGGCGTCGCGCTCCGCGAGCGGGCCATCTCGCTGGTCGCGCAGTCCGAGCGCATCGTGGATGAGGTCACCCGCATCGGCCGTGGAGAGCAGGGCAGACTCGACGTCGGGTTCGTCAGCTCAGCGCTCCCCCTTGGCCCCGTCGAACGGGTCCAGCGGTTCGGAGCACGATTCCCTCGAGTGCACATCGAGCTCCTCGAAGGATGGACGGCGCACCTCCTCGTGAAGGTCGCGCTCGGCGAGCTGGACCTCGCGATCGTCCGCGACCCGGACCCCGTCGACGGCGTCCGGTTGACGCCCTTCCGCACTGAAGGGTTCGTGGCGGCTGTACCCCTCGCCCACCCACTCGCGACGCGGGGCAGCATCCGCGCGAGCGAACTGGCCGGCGACCCCTTCGTGTTCTTCCCCGCCGAAGCCGGGGCGCTGGCGACGGAACGCAACCTCGCGCCAGTGCTGGCAGGCGGGCGGATGCCGAGCATCGTGCAGACGGGGAGCACCTGGACGACGCTGCTGCACCTCGTCGCGGCTGGCATCGGGGTGACCGTGGCTCCCGCGAGCACCGTCCTCTCCCCGCCGCCAGGCATCGCGGTGCTCGATCTGAAGGACACCGACGCCTTCAGTGAGCTCGCGTGGGCATCGCGCGCCGACGATCACCGGCCCATCCTGCGCGCCTTCATCGACGTGGACTGAGAGATCATCGCCCGGGGTCGGGGGCCGGCGCGACCCGTGCCCGCTCGCTCCCCACACGTATCCTGGACGCGTGAACCCTGAGCTCGCGCGCGCCGAGTCGCTCATCGCGACGATCCCCGACTTCCCGGAAGCGGGCATCCAGTTCCGCGACATCACGCCGCTCTTCGCCGACGGGCCTGCCCTGCGCACCGCCGTCGACGCCGTGATCGAGCCCTTCGCCGGAACCTTCGACGTCGTCGCAGGCGTCGAGGCGCGAGGTTTCCTGCTCGCGGGCGCCATCGCCAACGCGACGGGCGTCGGCCTCGTCCCCATCCGGAAGGCGGGCAAGCTGCCGCGCCCCGCAGTCTCAGTCACCTACGACCTCGAGTACGGGACGGACCGGCTCGAGGCGTCGAAGGACCTCCCCGCCGGCACACGTGTGCTCCTCGTCGACGACATCCTCGCGACCGGTGGGACGCTCCGCGCCGGGCAGCAGCTGCTCGAAGAGCTGGGCTACACGCTCGCCGGCACGGCCGTGCTGATGGAGCTGCTCGAGCTCGACGGTCAGCGTATCTGCGGCCCCGTGCACAGCCTTTTCGAGGTCTGAGCTCGGCTCGACCTGCGCTCGCCCGCTGCGCGGCCCCCTTGCGCACGGCCTGCCCTCAGCCTGCCCTCAGCGTGCCGCATCCGACGCGCCCCTCGCCGGATGCGGCACTTTCGCCCCGTATCGGGCGCTGGGACGGGATGAAAGCGACCTATCAGCGGCGGGGACGCGCCAAGACCCCGCGACGAGTGGACGCTAGGCGCCGAGCTGGTCTTCGAGGTTGAAGACCTCGACGAGGGGTGACGCCGCCTGATCGGCGCGGCCCTCGAGTCCGTCGAAGAACTGGGACATGTCCGCCTCCCAGCGGGCGGCGACCGGGGAGGCCGCAAGGTAGGCGTTGGCGGCGGCCTCGTCGTCGACGTCGTAGCTGCCGAACAGCGTGCCGTCCGGGGCGAGGAACAGCGAGTAGTTGCGTCGCCCTGCGGCGGCGATCTCGGCGAGCATCTCGGGCCACACCTCGGCGTGACGGCGGACGTACTCGTCGATGTGCTGCGGTGCGACCTTGAGCTGGAATCCGATTCTTGGCATGAGGTTCTTCCTATCTGGTTTGGCGGCTGGCCTGAGTGAGTGCCGCTCCGCATCTGCCGCCCCGTCCGCCACCACCCACCTCCGCAAACATCCGGGAGGCGCAGCTTCGTTGCGCGACGAGCATCCATCTCCCGCATGGATGCACTCGCGGGGATGCGCGGGGAACGACGGGCGTGCAGTGAGCGGGATGCGCAAACGCCGCGCCGGGAGGTGGCCCCGGCGCGGCGTCTGCAGTTCGGTTCGGCGTGGCGACTGGCGCCCGCCTTCAGCTGCTCGGTTCTTAGAAGCTGAAGTCGCCGATGTTGTCCTTGTCGAAGACGAAGGGCTCTCCGAGGAGGACGGTGCCGTCGGCGCCGACCGTGTACTCGCCGAGCTCGCCTGCGGTGAAGGTGTCGCCTTCAGCGCCGGTGATGTCGCCGGCGATGAGTGCCTGGGCTGCGAAGGCCGACAGGTAGCCGAGGTCTTCCGGGTTCCAGAGGGCGAACGAGGTGACGGTGCCGTCCTCGACGAACTCGCGCATCTGGTTCGGCGTGCCGAGACCGGTCACCGCGACCTTGCCCTTGAAGTCGGACGTCTGGATGTAGCGTGCTGCAGCCGCGATGCCGACCGTCGTGGGCGAGACGATGCCCTTGAGGTTGGGGTGCGTCTGGAGGAGAGCTGCGGTCTTGTCGAACGAAGTCTGGTCGTCGTCGTCGCCGTAGACGGTCTCGACGATGGTGATGTCGGGGTACTCGGTGCCGACGTACTCTTCCATCTTCTCGATCCAGGCGTTCTGGTTCGTGGCGTTGGCCGTTGCGGAGAGGATGGCGATCTCGCCGGATCCGCCGATCTGCTCGGCGATGAGGTCGATCTGGGCCTTGGCGATGCCGTCGGCGTCGGCCTGGTTGATGAAGAGGTCGCGGCACTCCGGGTTGGTGTCGGAGTCGAAGGTGACGACCTTCGTGCCGGCGTCGCGGGCCTCGTTGAGGGCGTCGCAGATGGCTTCGGGGTCGTTGGCGGCGATGACGATGCCGCCGACGCCCTGCTGCGTGAGGGTGTTGATGTAGCTGACCTGCGCGTCGGGGGTTGCCTCCGACGGGCCGACCTCGGCGAAGGTGCCGCCGAACTCGGTGGCAGCGGCCTGGCCGCCGACGCTGGACGCCTCGAAGTACGGGTTTCCGAGGTTCTTGGGGAGGAAGGTGACGGTGAGGTTGCCGGTGTCTCCGCCGCCTGCTGCGGTGTCGTCGCCGCCGGTGGTGCATCCAGTGAGCACGAGTGCTGCACTCACTGCGAGTGCGCCAGCTGCGCTCAGCCGCTTCGTTGCGAGCTTCATGGGGTTTCCCTTCGGGTACTGAGCCGCTCGGTGTTCCGGGCGACGGTTGGGGTGTTGCGTGTGTGGGTGGATGTGAGCTTCAGGTCGTGGGGCCGCTCAGGCCTTCGGAACTGTCCCGCTGGTCTTGCCGACCAGCGGTTTCTCTACCCTGGGCCGCTTGCGGCGGATCCTGGGCAGGAGGCTTGCTCCGACGACGGAGGCGATGAGGAGTACTCCGGTGATGATGTTGATGACGTCGGAGGTGACGTTGGCGAGGCGCAGGGCGCTCGCGAGGACGCCGATGAGGAGGACGGCTGCGACGACTCCGAAGAGCTTGCCGCGTCCGCCGAAGACGGAGACGCCGCCGAGCACGACCGCCGCGATGACCTGCAGCTCCAGGCCGGTCGCGTTGTCGCCTCGCGCTGAGCCGTAGCGCAGCGTGAAGTAGATGCCGGCGAGGGCCGCGAGGGCGCCGGAGAGCACGAACAGGATGAACTTCGTGCGGCCGACGGGGACGCCCGAGAAGTGGGCGGCTTCCTTGGAGAGGCCGATCGCGTAGACCCCGCGTCCGAAGGGCGTGTAGTGCAGCACGATGATGAAGATCGCGAGCAGGATGAGGAACGGGATCATGATGGCGGGCAGGGGCGTGCCCACGATCTTGGCCTTCGCGATGTCGGTCCAGAACTCGGGGAACGACGTGACCGCCGCGGTGCCGAGGACGCCGACCGCGATGCCGCGGAAGAGGGCGAGCGTACCGATGGTGACGGCGAGCGATGGCAGGCCGACCTTGGTGACGAGGAAGCCGTTGAACGCTCCGCCGATGACGCCGACGATGATCGCGGCGAGGGCTGCGACCTCGAACGGGAGGCCCGCCTGGTAGAGGGCGCCGGTGGTGACGCTGGAGAGTCCGACCATGGAGCCGACCGACAGGTCGATCTCGCCGGTGATCATGATGAGCGTCATCGGGAGGGCGATGATGAGCACCGCGGCGACGTCCATGAGCAGGTAGGTGATGGTGATGGGCTGCGAGAAGCCCTTCACCGCGGCCATGGAGACGACGCACACCACGACGAGGAGGGCGACGATCGCCATCTCTCGGGTGAACAGCATCCGCCGCCAGGCTGGCTGCGAGTAGTTCTCGATGGTGCGCTGCGTGGCAGCGGACGACGTTGGGGTCGTGAGAGCGGTCATGATTCCTCCCTCGCTTCGACGAGCTTGCGGGATTGGCGGATGGCGAGGACGCGGTCGAGCACGATCGCGGCGAGGATGAGCACACCGACGACGGCGCGCTGCCAGAAGTCCGGGATGCCGACGAGCGGGAGCACGCGGTTGATGGTCATGAGGAGCATCGCGCCGATGGCTGCACCCCAGAGCGTTCCGACGCCACCTGTGATGGCGACGCCGCCGATGACGGCAGCGCCCACGGCATCCAGTTCCCAACCGGCTCCGGCTTGGGAGCTGACGGTGCCGTAGCGGGCCACGTAGAACACTCCGGCGAGGCCGGCGAGCGCGCCGGAGAGCACGAACGCGGTGAGCACGCGGCGCACGTCGGGGAGGCCGTAGAGCTTCGCGGCGTCGGGGTCGGAGCCGATGGCGTAGAACTCGCGGCCTGGGCGGGTGTTCTTCATAACCCAGGCTGCGATGGCGAGCACGATTACGGCGACGATCGTGAGGATCGGGATCGTGAGGATCTGACCGGTGCCGAGCCCGAGGAAGTCGCGGGGCATGTCGCTTGCATTGATGCGGCTCGATCCAGCCCACATGACGTTGATGCCGCGGTAGGCGTAGAGCGTGCCGAGCGTGATCACCATGGCGGGGACTCGCACGTAGGCGACGAGCGCGCCGTTGACGAAGCCGAGGATCGCGCCGAACAGCACGGCCGCGATGACGACGACGGGGATCGGGATGCCCGGGAAGTCGATGAAGAGGCGGCCCGTGAGGAAGGCGGTGAGGCCGATCACGGAGCCGACGGACAGGTCGACGTTTCGGGTGATGAGCACGATGGCCTGGCCGACTGCGACGAGCAGCAGGATGGACGGCGTCAGGAAGAGGTCGCGCCAGCCGTCGGGGCTGAACAGGAAGTTCGGGTTGGCGACGGTCGCGACGATGAGGACGATCGCGAGGGCGAGGAGGATGCCGAGCTCGCGCGCCTTGCCGAAGTTGCCGAAGCGGAGGGCCTTCTTGGGCGGCATGGGTGCGCCGGCGGTGGGGTGCGGCCCCTGGGTGGTGGTCGTGGTCATCAGAGCACCACCGTCACTGCGCCGGTCGCGGCGCGCATGACGCTCTCGCTGGTGGCCTGGCTGCGATCGATTTCCTGGGCGATGCGGCCTTCGTGCATGACGAGCACGCGGTCGGCCATGCCGAGGACTTCTGGGAGCTCCGAGGAGATCATGAGGATTCCCATCCCGGTGCCCGCGAGCTGGGAGAGCAGGCGGTGCACTTCTGACTTGGTGCCGACGTCGATGCCTCGCGTCGGCTCATCGATGATGAGCAGCTTGGGGTTCGTCGCGAGCCACTTGGCGATGACGACCTTCTGCTGGTTGCCGCCGGAGAGGGTGCCGGCGATCGTGTCGAGCGCCTGCGCCTTCACCTCGAGCTTCGTTGCCCATTCGCGGGCGTCGTCGTTCTGCTTGCGGCCGCTGATGACGCCGAGCTTGGTGAGCTGGTTCAGGATGACGCTCGTGATGTTCTCGCCGACTCCGGAGTCGACGACGAGGCCCTGCTTGCGGCGGTCTTCGGGGATGAGCGCGAGGCCAGCCTGCATGGCGGCGACGGGTGAGCCCGGCTTGACGGTCTTGCCGTCGACGGTGACGCGGCCCGACTTATACTTGTCGACGCCGAAGACGGCGCGGGCGACCTCGCTGCGGCCGGCGCCGACGAGGCCGGCGAGGCCGACGATCTCGCCGGAGCGGACCGTGAAGTTGATGTCGTGGAAGATGCCGGGGCTCTCGAGGTCCTCGACGACGAGGACGGGTTCGCCGATGACGGCGTCCTGCTTCGGGAACAGCTCGGTGACCTCGCGGCCGACCATCTGCTGCACGAGCGCATCCACCGTCGTCTCGCTAATGAGGTTCGTGGCGATGTAGCTGCCGTCGCGCATGACGGTGACCTTGTCACAGAGCGCGAAGACCTCGTCGAAGCGGTGGGAGATGAACATGAGGCCTCGGCCTTCATCGCGCAGGCTACGCGCGATGGCGAAGAGGCGGTCGACCTCGACGCCGGAGAGGGCGGCGGTCGGCTCATCCATGATGAGGACTCTCGCGTTGAGCGAGACGGCCTTGGCGATCTCGATGACCTGCTGGTCGGCGATGGAGAGACCCTCGGCCGGGCGGTCGGGGTCGATGTTGACGCCGAGTCTGGCGAACAGCGCCTTCGCCTCATCGCGCATCGCTGCGCGGTTGATGCGGCCGAAGCGGTTCGTGGGCTGGCGGCCCATGAAGATGTTCTCGGTGACCGAGAGGTCAGGGAAGAGCGTGGGCTCCTGGTAGATGACCGCGACGCCCGCGGCCTTCGACTGGGCCGTGGATGTGAAGTTGACGTCTTCGCCGCCGAGCTGGAAGGTGCCGGCGTCGCGCTGGTAGAGGCCAGCGACGATCTTGACGAGCGTGGACTTGCCGGCGCCGTTCTCACCCACGAGTGCGTGGATGGAACCGGACTCGACGGCGATCGTGCCGGATCGGAGTGCGACGACGGATCCGAATGACTTCTGCACATCGCGCAGCTCGAGTACGACTTGCGAACTCGTCACGGTGGCTCCGTTCTCTTCGTTGAGTATTGCGGGGTGTTGAGGGAGGTGCTCTGGATTGAGCGTTGTGATCCGCTTGGCGTTCACCGACTTTGTGAATCGTTTCAAGCGACTGGATGTGACACTACGCGACGCTCGCAGAAAACGTCAAGCGGGGGATGCGGACTTGTTACACGGGAGCGTCACGCGCCACCGGGGCTCGGGACCAGCGCGCCCTCCAACCCCAGGAATGCCCGCTCGATCGCCGAGTGGGCACTCTCGCGCGAACCGGCGTTCGTCGCCCACCACGAGAGAGCCTCCGCCATCGTCGCCTGGACGGCCGCGCTCGCCGCCCGCACGACCAGGTCGTCCGGACCGAGGCCCAGCCTGCGCGCCAGGAACGCTGCCGTCTCCGCTCGCCACCCCGAGTACGCATCGGGGCGGGACGACAGCTCGGGCGGCATGGCCGCGATGGCGCGGAGCCGGAGACGCGCGGTCGGCTCATCTTCCGCCTCGAGGTCGAACACCCTGCCGACCGCGACCGCGAGCGCCTGCAGCACCGGCAGCTCGGGATCCACCGTGTCGAGTTCGCGCCTCAACGCCTCGTGCCCGCCTTCCGCGCCCTGCCAGACGATGTCGGCCTTGGACGGGAAGTGGCGGTGCAACGTGCGCACGCTGATGCCGGCCTCCGCGGCGAGCTGCGCCATCGTGACGTGCCCGTATCCGTCGCGGAGGATGATCTGCAGCATCTGACTGCGGAGCTGGCCGTGATCCGCGGACGCGGGACGACCGGGCCGTCGTGTCTCACTCATAGCCACATTGTTCCTCCTTGCCGACGTCGGAGTATTGACATACTCTGCCAATACTCGCTCAGAACTCAACGTGGAGGTCTCATGCCGTACCCGTTCCCCGACGTCTCGACAGCGCCCATCACCGACCTCATCTCGCTGAGAGGGCGCCGCGCAGTCGTCACCGGTGGAGCACAGGGTCTCGGCCGCGCCATCTGCGAACGGCTCGCCGAGGCCGGCGCCGATCTGCTCATCCTCGACCTCGACCGCGGAGGCGCCGAGGCCGCAGCCGAGCAGATCGCGACGCAGCACAAGACACGAGCCATCGCCACTGCGGCCGACGTGAGCCGAACCGAGTCCATCGCCGCCGCCGCCGACCTCGCCGCAGAGCAGCTGGGCGGGATCGACATCTGGGTCAACAACGCGGGCATCTTCCCGAACGCGCCCGTGCTCGACATGCCAGACGAGATGTGGGACCAGGTGTTCGCGGTGAATACCCGCGGCGCCTTCCTCGGCTCGCGTGAAGCCGCGAGGCACATGAGCCAGGGCGGTTCGGGCGGCGTGATCGTGAACATCATCTCCACGGCTGGATTCAAGGTCGGCTTCCCCGGCATGGCCGCCTACGCGAGCTCCAAGCACGCCGCCAACGGCCTCACGAAGTCACTCGCACTCGACCTCGCGCCGATGGGGATCCGCGTGCTCGGGGTCGCCCCGAGCTACGTGCCGACCGAGGGGAACATCGCCGCAGCCGCAGCCGGGATGGAAGCCGCGAAGGCCGCAGGCGTGGAGCTGCCGGACCTCGACGTCATGAACCAGAGCCTGATCGGCCGCACCGGCACTCCGGACGACATCGCGCGCGTCGTGCTCTTCGCCGCGAGTGACCTGTCGGTGGTCATGACCGGCAGCACGCTGCTCGCCGACGCCGGGGAGACGATCTGATGTCCACGCCGAGTGTCCTGATCTTCCTCGCCAGCGACGACAGCCGTTGGATCACCGGCCAGAACTTCAGCGCCGACGGCGGGGCTGTCATCCAGGCCTGAGCCCGTCACCCCCGCTCCCCCGAGCAGTCGAGGGAGCGGGGGTTTCCGACCTTTACATGAATCGTTTCACAGGCGAATCGAACCCACACATCCTGCCTCGCGCAGGGAAAGGAACACCCGTGCCCCAACCAACTCGAGGCCACCAGCGCCGCACCGTCGCGCTCGCGACGGCAGCGACCTTCTCGGTCCTCCTCACTCCGCTGCTCGCCGCCCCGGCGACTGCCGAGCCGATCACTCCCCCGGCGACGACACCCGTCATCGACGCCGCCGCGTTCGCGGATCCACCCGCATCCGTCCGACCGATGTTCCGGTGGTGGATGCCGCTTGCGTACACCGAGGACAGCGTGCTGCGCGAGCAGCTCGACCAGATCGCCGCCTCCGGAGCCGGCGGCGTCGAGGTCGCGCCGTTCATCGTCGCCGGCGAGGGCAATCAGAGCAACGCGTTCCTGGCCGAATACGGCTGGGGCACACCCGCATGGGCCCACAAGATGGAGGTCATCACCGAGAAGGCCGCCGAGCTGGGCCTCATCGTCGACCAGAACCTCGGGCCGCACTACCCGCCGACCGTTCCCACTCTGAACAGCTTCAACCAACCGGAAGCAGAGCAGCAGCTCATCTTCGGCTGGTCAGCTCACGCGCCGGGTGAGACGATCGCCGGCGCCCTGCCGGCGCCCCTGACGACGCCACCCTCGGTCGCGACGAAGCTCGCCGAGGCGGCGACCGCGGGTCAGACGAGCCTGACCGTCTCGAGTCTCGGCGGCTTCGCGATCGGCGACGTCGTGACGCTCGGGGCGGATGGATCAGCTGAGAAGGTCAGCGTCACGGCCGTCGGCGACCGCCTCGGCACGACCGGAACACTGACCGTGACCCCGATCTCGGCCGATCACGCGGCCGACGCGCCCCTCGTGAACGTCGCAGAGACCACTCGCCTCCGCACGGTGATCGCGCAGTGCGAAGCCGACTGCGCACCCGGCAGCGAGGGCCCCGCCGCGCTTGTGCCCGGCACCATCCTCGACGTGACCAACAAGGTCGTCGACGGGCAGCTCGACTACACGTTCCCGACCGACGGCACCCGCTGGGCCGTCATCGACTTCCAGCAGACCGCATCCGGCCTCGTCGGGCAGCGCGGCGGCTACACGGCGACGCAGCCCAACTACGTCGTCGATCACCTCGGCAGAGGCGGCGTCGACATCCAGGCCGACTTCTGGGACGAGAACATCCTCACCGACGCAGTCAAGACGAACCTCGACAAGGTCGGCGGCGGCGCCATCTTCGAGGACTCCCTCGAACTCGGCGAATCCCAGAAATGGACCTGGAGCTTCCTCGAGCAGTTCGAGGAGCGCCGCGGCTACGACGCGACCGAAGTCCTCCCCGCCCTGGCCGGCATCGGCATCCAGGGGGCGCACGAGGCGGCGTTCGAGATCGGCGACATCGGCGACAAGGCCCGCGAGGACTACCGCGAGACGATCAGCGACCTGTTCGTCGACGAGTACGTGACACCCATGCAGTCGTGGGCGCAGACGCACGGCCTCGACTTCCGCGTGCAGGCGTACGGGCTCCCCACCTCGACGTCGCACGCCTCCTCCGCAGCCGGCATCCCAGAGGGCGAGTCGCTGAACTTCGGCAGCCCCAACCCGCTCGGAGCTGAGCAGAACTACCGCGCCGTCAGCGGGGGCGCGCACCTCGCAGGCAAGGACGTCGTCTCGGTCGAGTGCTGCGCCGTGTTCTTCGGCGGCTACCGCTCCGGCATGGCCGGACCCAACATCGGCGGGCAGTTCTCGGACAGCGGCGAGGGCTCGGTCCTCGGCGGCAAGTACTCGCAGGGCCTGCTCGACAGCGTGTACAAGAGCTACGCGGGAGGCGTGAACCAGCTCGTGTGGCACGGCTTCGCGTACCCGGATGCCCCCACCGGGGTCGGGATAGCGGGTCGCGATGGCGGCACCTGGCCCGGCTACCAGCCGTGGGACATCTTCGGCGCGCTCAACGTGAACGACGTCTTCGGACCCCGCCAGGCCAACTGGGAGGACATGACGGGTGTCAACGATGCCCTCGCCCGCACCCAGTTCGTGCTGCGCGAAGGCCAGGCGAAGCTCGACCTGGGCGTCTACTACGAGGATCTCGGCCTCAAGGGCTCGTCGGTGAGCGGCCAGCAGGCTGAGCAGCACATGCTCGGCACCGACTCCGCGACCTCGTCGGCCGGGTACACCTACGACTACTTCGCACCCCAGTTCCTCGCAGAAGAGGGCCTGGCACCGGATGCGGACGGCGGCCTGTTCGGCGACCGCTCCGGGTACAAGGCGGTCGTCCTCAACGACCAGCGCACGATCTCCCTCGATGGGGCACGCTCGCTGCGGGACCTCGCGAAGCAGGGCCTGCGGGTCTACGTCGTCGGGCAGGCGCCGAGCGAGCTGACCGGGGCTGAGCCTGGCGCCGAGGAGCTGGCGACCGTCGTCGCGGAGCTCCTCGCGCAGCCCAGCGTCACGCAGCTCGCAACCGAGGCGGAGCTGCCCTCGGCTCTCGGCGGCGACTCGATCACGCCCGCCGCGACCCCGAGCGGTCAGGGCTCGGCGCTCGGCCTCGTGCGGCGCGCAGCCGACGGCGTCACGTACGACTTCGTGTACAACCGATCCGGCGAGGCAGTCCAGCAGACGCTGACCCTCGCAGGCACCGGCCGCCCCTACCAGCTGGACCCGTGGTCCGGCGAGGTGAGGCCGGTCGGCGAGTTCACGCAGGACGGTGACAGCGTCACGGTCTCCATCGACGTCGCCGCTCACGACACCGCCATCTTCGCGCTCGTCGACGAGAAGCAGCCGGGCACGCATGCGGTCGCGAGCGACGCGCAGGTGCTCGCAGCTGCGGCGGACGGCAGCGTCTCCGTGCGCTCGACCGGTGACGGCACGTTCCGCACGGAGTTCAGCGACGGCACGTCCACGACGACCGAGGTCAGCGGACTGGCACCGGCTCAGGGGCTGACCGCCTGGTCGCTGGCCGCTCAGACGTGGGGCCCGGGGCCGGACTCCACCGGCATGACGGCGTCCAAGACGCTCAAGACCGACCAGCAGGCCATCGAGATCACCGCAGACGCTGACGGAAAGCTGCCGTCCTGGCTCGAGATCTCCGGTGATGTCGACCTGAGCAGCGCGTCCGGACTCGGCACCTACAGCACCACGGTCACCCTGCCCGACACCTGGAAGGAAACGGACGGCGCCTACCTCGGACTCGGGGATGTGCTCGACACCGCCCAGGTCTGGGTGAATGGCGAGCAGGTCACGGTGAACCAGGCCGACAGATCGCGCATCGATCTCGGACACCACCTCGAGCCCGGTGACAACTCGGTCGTCGTGCGCGTCGCCACCACCATGTTCAACGCCGTCAAGGCGACCGGCGACTCGAACTACCAGACCGCAGAGAACCAGCGCACCGGACTCATGGGTCCCATCACGCTGACCCCCTACCGCGACACGGTCGCGCTCGCCGCGCCCGAGCCGACCGTGAGCCCCGAGCCGACGGGCGAGCCCACGCCGCAGCCGACCTCAACGGGCGGGACGGGCACGACCGCGCCGACAGCCGGCCCCGGCAACGGCGGCTCTGACACTGGCGGACAGGACGGCGACCTCGCCACGACGGGCGTCGACGGCAGTCTCGCCGGCTTCCTCGCGCTCCTCGGGGTCGTCCTCGCGGGCACAGGGACGGCGTTCCTCATCAAGAAGCGCCGCGGACGCGCGAGCATCGAGTAGTCCAGAGCAGAACCGGGCGCGGCCCCTGCATGCACGAACGTGTGGATGCAGGGGCCGCGTTGGTCAGACTCCAGCCTCCTCAGGCATGCCCGGTCCGCGTCCTGCCGCAGGTCGAAGATGGCCGCGCGCACGTCGTTCAGACGCCGAGATGAACGATTGCGGCGGAACCATCCGCTGCCACAGGTTTCCTTCGGAGAAGCGACCGCTTCCGTCGCTGCCGCTCCAAGAACGCGTCGAGCACTCGCACCGGGCCACCAGCCACCCAACCACGCGGGTCGAGCGAGGACGATTGCGCACGCGAAGGCTGGCGCGATCAAGACAAGGGAAATGACCTCCACGGCGCACCGGAGACAACCTGGCACACCGGCGCCGCGGCCGCACAAAAAGACGCAGAAGCACGGCCCACATGCCAGGCAACAGAACAGGGCGGTGGCGAGCATGCACTACCGGGACCCTGGTGGCAACGCACGTGAAGCCACGTTTAGCCCAGGAGGAACTGAATCCTCAGTGCTTATTCGTGGTCAACCCTCGTGGACTCCGGCACCAGAAACGATCGATTCCGGGCCGATCGCAGGAAGCTGTTTTGTGGCGCGTTCGCAGGGAGCCGCTGCATCGTGCCGATGAGCGGCTACTACGAGTGGGAAGAAGTGGAAGACGGCAAGCAGCCGTACTTCATCTCCTCCCGCGCAACCGTGCTGGCCGCAGCAGGGCTGCAAGCCGCGTATAAGGACGAGAACGACGAGTGGCGCTCAACGTTCACGATCATCACCCGCCAAGCCAAGGACGCCTCCGGTGAGATCCACGACCGCATGCCCATGTTCCTCGAACCGGAGATGTTCGACCTGTGGACCAGCGCCGAGAATATCGAGCACAAGGACGCCATGCTGCACGAGCTCGACGAGACGTCGGCGGCCGTGGCCGTGGCCGCGACGATCACCACGCACCCGGTTTCTCAAGCCGTGAACAACGTCCGCAAGCTTGACCGCACCGATGCCAGCCTCATCGAACCTGTCACGCTCTAGCGGAGACCGAGGCGACGTCGTGAGCGAGGCGGTGCGGGTCTACACGACCGGTGAGCGCTGCGTGCGGTGAGCTCACCAAGAAGGCCATGGCCGCCAGAGGGATCGAGTTCGTCGAGGTCGACGACACCCTGGACGAGAATGCTGCCGCCCACGCATACATCACTAATGAGCTCGGGTACACCGAAGCGCCCGTCGTGGTCGTCGATGACGAGGACCACTGGTCTGGGTTCCGTCCCGATCACATCGACAGGGTGGCTACCCTCCTCTAATGGCGCTCGTCATTCCGGGCCTGACTGTCGGTGGCAGCTGCGAGACTGCCTCCACGGCTGAGCAGCAGACCCGCATCGTGACCCTCGACCTCACAGGCAGCGACCGGTACGCGATCCTGGTCAACGCGCTCCAGGACTACGCGAATGACGCTCTCGACAAGGCGCAGCGAGAAGACAGCACCACTGCGGAACGCGATCACTTCCAGAGCGTCGCCGCGACCGCGACCGAGCTCATCGACGAGTTGGGCCAGGCACCGGTCAATTCGCCATCCACGCACCCGGCTGCAGCTGGTTGTAGCTGTCGGTGAGGTAATTGCGTCGATCCGCCAGGTATCGGTGACCGTCGACGAACACGGCTGCGCTTTCCAGGCCCGTCGCGGGCAGCTCGCGCAGCGAGTTCGGATAGCAAGGCGGCACCTTCTCCCACAGCAGCCATGAGAGACCGTCAACGGGGCGCGTCGCGAGCGGCACCCACTGAATCTCCTTGACGAAGGGTCGTCCCTTGATGCCCACGTAGTGGATGCGCCCGCAGCGCAAGGTGAGCGCTGCCAGAGCGTAGGCAGTGGGCACGAGTTCAGCGGATGGCACGTCGGAGCCAGGATCGAACGAAGGGAACACGGCGCGCATGCTCCCGCCGACCACCGACACGCAGCGAGGCCAGAAGCGCTGAGATAGACGAATCCCGCACGTGACCGCGCGAGCACTCGTTGTGCAGATGAACGAAGGATCGCGCCGCCGGCGAGCGCACCTGCACAGTCGCCTCGCGGTGCTCGTCAACCTGTGCGAGACGGTCTCTGCGCGCTCATCTGCAGTGACCTCGACGTGGGACAGGACCCCCGAGGCCACCGCCAGTCGATCCGTGAAGTCGCTCGCAAGGCGCAGCAGGTCACCGCACCGCGTCCCCGTCGCTCGACGAGGCGTTTGCAACGCTCTCCCGTCGACTGGCGGACGAACGGTCCCCAGCCGTGGAGAGCCCTGAGATCGCCCAGGCACGCCAGGACCAAGCGCCAGGGATGCTGCCGCCCTCCCAACCCGTCCGGCGCGTAATTATCCAGCGTTCCCGAAATGTCCACTCCTTCACCGTCGGGCCGATGAAAGATTCCTGGCTCATCGCGTTTGAGAGTGTAGAGAGGGCCTGAATCCTCCGGTCTCGAGGAGTGATCTTGCGATGTAGTGGGTCAGGTTCCGGAAGCCGAGCGCGATACCGCGGAGGTGCTCGAGGCGCCCGTTA